>NZ_JACAPN010000031.1:0-10498 GCF_013385665.1 Pseudomonas sp. D4002 | reverse complement strand
CAAGCCCGCTCCCACATTTAACCGTTTGTCTTCTATATAGCTCCACAACACTGAATTTCTTGCTATAAACGCACTCCGATGACCATTCGCCGAGCCCGTCCTGGTGCCTTTGCGGGTTATCTTGGAAAAAATGCCTGTCATTTCAGTTGCTGAGCCCTCAAGTCGGCCTTAGACTGCCGCCCCTCGTAAATTGAGTGCCGGGTGGCGCTTGAAATGGACGGCGCCTTTCCGAGACCTGCAGAGGTCGGCCGGAACGCTCCCTTATTCGCCTTAATGCACGTATTTTTTATAGAGAAATCAATGACAAAGGAAAAGTTGCTGGCCATGCCGGCGGATGACTACATGAATGCCGAGCAGCACGCTTTTTTCGAGAAGTTGTTGCAGGACATGAAAGTGGAACACCACGAGCGCATCGAGCAGAACCGCATCGCCATTGAAAGCCTGGACACCCCGGCAGACCCGGCCGACGCTGCTTCTGTCGAAGAAGAGCGCACCTGGCTGGTGAACGCCATCGACCGCGACCAGCGCATGCTGCCGCAACTTGAGCAGGCCCTGGGCCGTATCAAGGAAGACTCCTTCGGCTGGTGCGACGACAGCGGCGAGCCTATCGGCCTCAAGCGCCTGCTGATCAGCCCGACCACCAAGTACTGCATCGAAGCGCAAGAGCGCCACGAGCAAATCGACAAGCACCAGCGTCAAGCCTGATGCGGTGAACTGCTGGAGCCGGGTTACCCGGTTCCCAGCAGAAAACAGCCGTTTCCCCCCGTTTATTGATCTGCTGCAAGCCCCCCACTAAAGGCCCATGGATAATGGCCACATAGTGGCGTCTAATGCAGTCACAATAACGACAAGCAGCGGGGTAACGAACATGGCTGGAGACGGATCTCTCATGGGCGCAGCAGTGTCACCACCCGTGGTGGCGCGACAGTTGCCCGGCTGGTTGACGCCGCTCCTGCAAAGTACCGCCCTGGTGCTGTTGCTGTTGGGCCTGGCGTTCGCCCAACTCTCGATTTACCTGTGCCTGCCGGTGGCCCTGCTGCTGATCTGGCTGCCCCGCCTGAAACATCGCACCCACAATGCCGCACCGGCCGAAGCCACCGATGCAATCGGCGAGCTGACCCGCGACCTGTCCTACACCACCAGCCATAACGCACTGTCTGCTGCCGGCGTGGCCTATGCGGTCAAGCAACTGGCGGCCAGGCTGCAATCTCAATTGGGCGCGGCGAAGCAGATCGTCAGCAGTGCCGAAGTGATGATCGGCACCGAGCAGGTCACCTCGCAACTGAGCCGCCAGGCCCTCGGCGCGGCCAGCCAGGCCCATCAGCGCAGTACCGAAGGGCGCGAGGTGCTGGCGCAGTCCATCACCCGTATGCACCAGCTCAGCCAGCGCGCCAACGACAGCCGTCAATTGATCGAGGCCTTGAGCCAGCGCAGCGAAGAAATCCAGCGCGTCACCCTGGTGATCCAGTCGATCGCCAGCCAGACCAACCTGCTGGCCTTGAACGCGGCGATTGAAGCGGCTCGGGCCGGTGAGCATGGGCGCGGGTTTGCGGTGGTCGCCGACGAGGTGCGTGGCCTGGCCGGGCGAACCGCCACGGCGACCGATGAAGTCGGGGTGATGGTGGCGGATATCCAGCAGCGTACCGCCCAGGTGGTGGAGCAGATCCGGCAATTGTCGGCGGATTTGCAATCCGGTGTAGAGCAGGTGGAGCACGCCGGCGAGCAACTGGACAGCATCGCCAGCCTGGCGGCGGATGTGGAAGGCCAGGTCAATGAAATCGCCCAGGGCACCGACACCAACCGCGCCCAACTCGACAGCTTGTTCCATGCAGTGGAGCAGATGCGCAGCGATTTGACCGTCAGCGACCAGCAGACCCAACAGTTGGCCGCCGCCGCCGTACAAATGGAAGGCCAGGCTGAAACCATCAGCGAGCGCCTTGCCGAGGTCGGCCTGGACGACTACCACCAGCGCATCTATGACCTGGCACGCGAAGGCGCGAGCCGCATTGCCGCGCAGTTTGAAGCCGACGTCCTGCAAAACCGCATCAGCCTCGATGACCTGTTCGACCGCAGCTATACCGCCATTCCCAACACGCGGCCAAGCAAGTACCACACGCGTTTTGACGGCTACACCGACCAGGTGCTGCCGGCCATACAGGAAGCCCTGTTGCCCCGGCATGAGGGCCTGGTATTCGCCATCGCCTGCACGCCACAGGGTTATGTGCCAACCCACAACAAGGTGTTCTCCCAAGCGTTGACCGGCGATGCCCAAGTGGACGCGGTACAAAATCGTACCAAGCGCAAGTTTGAAGACCGCACGGGAATCCGCTGCGGCAGCCACCAGCAGGCGGTCTTGCTGCAGACCTACACCCGCGATACCGGGGAGTTGATGCACGACTTGTCCGTGCCGATCACGGTCAATGGCCGGCATTGGGGTGGCTTGCGCCTGGGCTACAGGCCTGAGGGCCGCTGACCCACGAGGGCGATTGTTGCAGGTAATGCAAGGGAGCTATTCCGGGGATAGCTTTTTCCAACTGGAAGAAAACCGTAGCATGGCGAACATTGTTAGCCAGCTAACTAATTTTCCGGAGGCGCTCCATGCAAACCAAAGTCGATGTGGCTGTGATGATTGGCAGTGGCGTACCGCCCACCCTGCGTGCGCTGGGGCAAAAGGCCTGTTGGGTAGTGTTGCTCAATGGCGAGCAGCGCGGCACGGCGTTCGCCAGTCGCGATGAGGCTGAAGAGTGCAGGGCTGCCTGGGAGGCGCTGTTGCACCTGGAGCAGTCAGACAGCCTGCATTGAAGGCTCAGGGTTGCTGGTGCAGGCGCTGGTTCAGTTCGTCGACCGCGATCGCCCAGACTGCGTCTTCACGCAGTTCATCCTTAAGGAATTGGGCTTGTTGCGGTGACCAGAAATCCGCGTCAATCAGCTTTACGTCATTGGGCAGGGTGTGTTTGCCGATAAAATCGTCAATCCCTTCGGGTGACGAATCTTCTCCAAGTTGTTCAAACAGGTCTTCGAGGGTGTAGGTCTGCGCTTCCATATCGTTCTCCATGCGGGCTGATCATCGTATGCATGGGAGGGTTGTTGCGGGACAGAGTTCGATCGGATTGTCGCGCCGGGTAATCAGGAGGTCAGCGCGCCGGAATCAACGGCGGCCTTAAGGGCTTTTGCGGCTTCCTTGGCAGCCGTGTTGGCAGCGTCTACGGTTTTGAACCAGCGGTCCTTTTCTACCTGGTGAGTCGTCACGGTGGTCAGGGGAGCCTTGGCCCGCATCACAATCACGGCCTGGAACTCACCGTCTACTTCCCTGGCTTCGCCATGGATGAAAAATTCGCCAATATCAAATTCCGTCACGTATAGCCTTCCCTTGGAGGTAATTGCGCTGATGAAACCTGAACCGCAAGGGCACAAATCTCAATGGACGGACCAGTATGGCAGTTGTTACGCGCTGGCGGCGCAGTAAAGTCAACCAGATGACGAAACGCCAGCCGCGCCTCAGCCGTGTGGCGCTTGCAGGATGGCTTCCAGCTGTCGGGCCAGTTCGCAGGCCTGGCTATGGCCGCTGCGAAAACCTTTGATCCGCCCACTGGGCACTTCAAGGATATGGAAAAAGTTTCTCCCGGCGGGGACTACCCGATAGAGCGCCGAATGCAGGCAACTGTCGTGGGTGTATAGGGAGTAGAATTGCCCGTCATCGATAAAAGATGAACCTGTGTTCGAAGGTGTGGCAATCGGTTGAGGTCGTTGCATAATCAGCTCCTGTCGATCGACATTGCGTACCCGCTTGCAGTATTTCGAGTGGTTTTGACCCGTGTTGCTGTTTTAGTATTGTCGTCAGTGTCCGGCGTCCGGTTCCATCCAAAGCATTAGTTTCTGTGTTGGATGTCGGAAACTGCATTTTTTAAAGGGTTATTGTCTGAAGTGGGTCGGCCAGTATTCTCTGGTCGTTAAACCTGTGATTTCCTGCAACGCCTGGCGACCTGCGTAAGGTGCGTCGGGCACGCCTGTACTAGTCTCATGGCCTGGCAGCGTGATCTTCTTCAGTTTTTATCAGTGGATTTGTTGTGTGATCGTGCCGTTTCCGGCCGTTTTTTTGTGCTGCCCGCTTGGGCGGACAGCACCCTTTTGATGTGGGGGCGTTTCCTTGGCAGTCAGTAATCTGGATATGCACGCGTTATTCGTGCTGGGTGATTTGCGCGCAAAGTTGGTCAAGCAGTTTCAATCCCGTTTCGTCTACGTCACTGAGCAGACACCTGAAGGTATCTACATCGCCGAGATCGATACCGAAGCGGCATTGGTGGTGGACGACAAGCCGCGCCTGGAACTCAAGGTCGGTGATCATTTCCGGGCCGCTGTATTGCCCAGCCGCGAAGGCGGCAAGTTCGAACTGAAGTTTCGCGATATCAAGTTGACGGTGTATGGCCTGGGCGATTACGCCTTTGTGTCCTCGGCCGAAGGCCAGGGCATCGTGTTCAAGGAAGGCCACAGCGTGATGCTGGTGTTTGCCGCCAATGAGCAGTTGGTAGAAGGCCTGACCAAGACCCTGAAGGCCGTCACCGGCAAGGCCGCCAAATGGCGCAAGGGTGAACTCGTGACCTTCAAGGCCAGCGAGTAATGAGCCAGGGTAGGGCACAGTTCCACGAGCAGCACCTGCTCGATGCCCAAGCCACGGCGGCTCAATTGTTTGCCCGCAAGGCCGAGTTGCAGGGCGCCTGGTTGAGCTGGGTCGCCGGCCAACTGTATGAACTCAAGCCCGCCGAATTCGCCAGCATGGTGCGCCGCGAGTTGCAGCGGCTGAACAATCCTGCGTAAAAACCGGCAACCTGCCATGTTCCCCGGAACCTCTACTACAGTTGAGTTGACTTAAGTATTCAGAGGCTTCGCGGTGTTACAGCAAAGCCATTCGCGATTGCTGTAAGGCATGAGGTGCAAAGCATGAAAGGAATTCGAGCACTGTGGGCAGCCTCACTGACGACCCTGAGTCTGTCGGTGGCGTCGCTGCCGGTATCAGCGGCCCAGGCGCCGATTCATTTTGCCGACCTGAACTGGGAAAGCGGCAGCCTGATCACCGAGGTGCTGCGGGTGATTGTCGAAAAGGGCTATGACTTGCCCACCGACACCTTGCCCGGCACCACCATCACCCTGGAAACCGCCCTGGCGAAAAACGACATCCAGGTGATCGGCGAAGAGTGGGCCGGCCGCAGCCCGGTGTGGGTCAAGGCCGAGGCCGAAGGCAAAGTGGTGGGCCTTGGGGATATCGTCAAGGGCGCCACTGAAGGCTGGTGGGTGCCCGAGTACGTGGTCAAGGGCGACCCGGCCAAAGGCATCAAGCCCCTCGCGCCGGACCTGCGCAGCGTGAAGGATCTGGCGCGCTACAAGGACGTGTTCAAGGACCCGGAAGCACCGAGCAAGGGCCGTTTCCTCAACAGCCCGATTGGCTGGACCTCGGAAGTGGTCAACAAGCAAAAGCTCAAGGCCTACGGGCTTGACGACAGCTATGTGAATTTCCGCAGTGGTTCGGGTGCTGCGCTGGATGCCGAGATTGCTTCCTCGATCCGCCGGGGCAAGCCGGTGCTGTTCTATTACTGGTCGCCTACACCGTTGATGGGGCGCTACAAGCTGATCCAGCTGGAAGAGCCGCCATTTGATGCCGAGGCGTGGAAGACGCTGACCGATGCAGACAATCCTGACCCGAAACCTACACGTTCCCTGGCCTCCAAGCTGAGCATCGGAGTGTCCACGCCGTTCCAGAAGGAGCATCCGCAGATCGCCGAGTTCTTTGCCAAGGTCGACTTTCCGATCGAGCCGCTGAACAAGGCGCTGGCCGAAATGAGCGAGAAGCACAGCCAGCCGCGAGAAGTCGCCCAGGCATTCCTCAAGGATCATCCGGAAGTCTGGAAGGCGTGGCTGACTGAGGATGTGGCGCAGAAGGTCGAAGCCAGCCTGAAGTAACACCGATATAACAGCCCGATTGCGATCAAAAATGTGCGAGCGGGCTTGCTCGCGAAAGCGGTTTTTCAGCCAACATTTGTATTGACTGACTCACCGCTTTCGCGAGCAAGCCCGCTCCCACACTGACCTCATTCTTGCCTTGAAACTTGCTGGGCTTTAGAACTTCGTCTGCACCGCCAGCTCAAACGTCCTCGGTGACCCCAGGTAATACGCCGGCGACACATGGGCAAACTCGGCATACACCTCATTGGTCAGGTTGCGCACCCGGCCCGTCACGGAGGTGTGTTGATCCACCTTGTAAGTCAAAAACGTCCCGAACAAGGTATAGGCCGGCACCGTCAGGGTGTTGGCGTTATCGGCGTACACCGACGCCACATACCGCGCATCCACACCTCCCTGCCAATCCTCCGCAAAGTCATAGGTCAGCCACAGATTACCCACCTGCCTGGGCACATTGGTCGGCGTATTGCCCTTGCGCGACACCACGGCACCGCTGGCGGTTTTCTCGTTGAAGTCCTCGTATTCGGCATCGACCCAGGCGTAGTTGCCCTCCAGCAATAGCTTGGGCGTGACCCGCAACGAACTGGCCAGCTCGATACCCTTGGACGTCTGCGCGCCCACCGGAATGCTATTGGTCGGGTCCAGCGGGTCGGTGACGGCGAAGTCCTTGCGCTCGATCCGGTAGGCGGCCACCGTGGCGGAGCCGCGACCGTCCATGTAATCGAACTTGCTGCCCACTTCCCATTGCTTGCCGGTGGACACATCGAACACCTGGGTGGTGCTGCTCGGCTGTTCGGCAGCGGTGCTGTATTGCACGTAGACATTGGCTTGCGGGATGAACTGATACGTCAGGCCAATCCGCCCGGTCACCGGCTCCCAACTGCGTTTGACATGCCGCGGATTGCTGGCGGTGATATCCCGGTGGTTGGTGACTTCCAGGTCAATCGCGTCGTAGCGCAGGCCGGTGAGCAACGACAGCTTGTCAGTCAGGCCCAGGCGGTTCTCGAGGAACAATGCCTTGGTGGTGACGGCGTTGGTCTTGTCCGGATCGAAACCGGGCTTGGTGCCCGGGATGTCATAGAAATGCCCGGGATCATAGTTGTTCGGGTCCACCGTACTGTTGCCTGCCACATTCAACGGATTGTTGGTGGTGCTGTTGACCCTGTACTCGAAGCCGCCCGACCACGTGGTGCTCAAGCCGAAGAACGTGTCGTCATGGCGCAGCTCGAACTGGTTGCCGTTCTGCTCACCCTGGTGCCGTACCTGATAGGCCGTCGAGCGATTCACTGCGCTGTTATCAGCGTTGTACTGGTAGGTTTCCAGGTTGCGATAGTCGCGCTGGCTGTCGAGGTGATAGAGGGTATTTTTCAGCGTGGTGCTGTCATTGATCCGGTAGTCGATGATCGAGCGCACCCAGATCGTGCGTTGCTCATAACGACCGTCGGCCACGTTGTAGTTGTTGAAGCGGTTGTGTTTGTCGATCTTCAACTCGCCCGACTTCGGGTTGAGCACCGGTGTGCCCCAGTAGGGGCTGTCCTCGTGTTCGTCCTGATATTCCAGGGCCAGGGTGTGGGACAGGTTCGGGGTGAAATCACTCAGCAGGGAAAACGCCACGCTCCAGGCATCGCGCTGTTGGCGATCGATATAGGTGTGGTTGGTGTTGCGGCTTACGTCCAGGCGCGCGTAATGCTGGACCTCGGCGCCCGGCTCGGTCAGGGCGTGGTTCAGGCCGAAGGCCATTCCGGCAGTGTCGTAGCTGCCATAGGTGAGCTGACCTTCGGCGGCCTGTTCCTCACGGGTGGCCAGCTTGGTCACGTAGTTCAGCGAACCACCGACGGAGCCGGCGCCGTTGATCAGCGAGGAGGGCCCGCCCACCAGTTCGACCCGGTCATAAATCCACGCATCCACGGGGCGAGCCAGTCCGCCGGACACCGCGACGCCATTGAACATCTGGGTAATCTGGCTGCTGGTAAACCCTCGATAGGAAATGAAACCGCCAAACCCCGGCGGCGCGCTGGCGTTGACCCCGGGCAGGGTATTGGCCGCGTCCTGGAAGGTCTTGGCGCCTCGGCGCTCGATGTCATTGCGGTTGGCAATGCTGATGGACGCCGGGGTTTCCCGCACGCTCAGCCCCAGGCGCGAGGCCATGCCACTGGACTGATCCAGCGCCAGGCCGGCATCACCGGTTTGCTCGCCTTCAATGGTGGTCGTTGCCAGCTCAATCGCCCAGGTGCTGACAGGCAGGCAGCCGAACAGGCCCGCCAAAAGGGGTAAATGTTTCATGGTTGAATCCTGAAAAACTTGGCTTGAAAACAACCCAGTGCCGTCCGCACTCCCGGGGGAGGCAGCCGCGTGGGCCAATCAGAAAAGCGCAGGTATCAGGCGAAGGCGGGTGGGGCGCGCGGATTAGCCGCAGGCCAGGTGAAGCGGGCAGGGATGTCGGCACTGGCAACGATGGCGGGCGGCGGCGCATGGGGTTGCGGAAGCACCGCCACGTTGAGGCTGGAGTTGAGCGCCGGGCCCATGCCGCCGGTGGAGCACAGCGGGCAACCGAAGGCTTTCGAGAGCGTGGGCAGGGATTCATCGGTGGACTTGTAAGGCGCCGGCGCCTGGGTGCGCGGGTCCACCGTACAGAACTGGCCGCCGATGCCGTTGAGCTGCATCCCGACCATTTGCCCGTGGCCGATGCTGCAGGCGAACACATTGAACAGGACGCAGCAGTAGAGCATCCAGGCAATGAGCGAGCGGTCGGTACGGGCGAGTTTCATGGGGCGGCACTTTACCATCAGCCGCCGACGAATTGCCTGCAAAAAATCTCAAGAGGGCTATCCTCTCTCGGACTTTTCCAAGGATATCCAGCCATGAGCTTTTTAGTCGCGCGATGGATCGTCGGGGTTTTTGGCTTTATCAGCCTGGTGCATTTGTACTGGGCGGCCGGCGGCAAATTGGGTGTGACGGCGGCTATTCCGCAGCTGCCGGGTGAATTCGCCAGCGGGCCGCGACCGGCGTTCAAGCCGTCGGCACTGGGAACGTTGCTGGTGGGTGTGGGGTTGGTGGCGATTGCGGTGCTGGTGTGTTTGCGGGCCGGGCTGTATTTCGAGCCGGTGTCCAACCATGCGTTGCAGTGGGGGATTAGTGCAGTAGCACTGGTGATGTTTGCCCGGGCGATTGGGGATTCAGAGCTGGTGGGTTTTTTCAAGAAGGTCGGCGGGTCGCGGTTTGCGCGGCTGGATACATTTTTTTACTCGCCGCTGTGTTTGGTGTTGGGGGCGGGGTTGTTGGTGGTGGCGTGGAGTTGAGGGGGAGTGTTTACCGCGAAAGAGTGAGTTTTACGCTGGGTAAACTCGAATGTTCGCCTGGCGACAGCTGGTCAGGGGGTGAGCAGGGTCAAGGATTCAGGAAGTATAGGTTGGACATGGAGTCAGTGATTTTTTGTGCTTTTCCTTGCGCTACATAATTATTGAATTCTAGTTTGAGAGTGTTCTGGTTGGTGTACTTTTTGTACCGGTGTGGTACTTCGCATGCGTAAATGTAAAGCCGCCACGGGTCGAAGCCGTCCACTCTTTCGTCTGGGCCATAGTCGAAATCGATACATACTCCGGAAAAATCGACTCTGCAGCCAATTCCGTGTAGTTCGTAGGAGATGTTGTAAGTGATCCTCCCGCGTTGCGGGATTTCTTTGCTGCGCCATAGCTGGAGTATGTTTTTTGTTCCGAATGTGCGCTCAAGTAAATCAGTCGCTCTTTTCACCTGATATAGATATTCGTGGATCAAATTCTCCAGGTTGTTCTTTTTCATCGTCTCGGCCTTTCTAACCTATCAAGTCCAACAGCATTCGAAGCGTTTATTACGTCGTCTTTACTTTTGAGCGTTCCCTTATGGCTATTTAGGTTCTCTATCAATTTTATGGTGACTGGCGTATTTGTCCGTCTTGCCGCTGAGGCTCGGTGGTGCCCGTCGATAATATAGCGCTGCCCGTTCACCTCGACCACGTCGATAGGCTCATTTGTGTCGTAACCCTTGCTCCGCATGCTGAGGGAGATTTCGTCGACTCGCTTGGTTGATCTTTTCCCCTCGATACTATGCGTTCGATTCAAGCTTTCCGCATCAACTCCTCTAATAACTGGCGCCGAAGGTACACCTTCATCGGCTTTTACTTTTCTAGCAGGATCGTTATCAACGGCTTTCGGCTTACATCCATCGCCACCCGGGCAGGTGTTCAATCCAAGCGGGTCAACCCATCCCGTCGGGTTGGGCACATATTGGTAGCCGTTCAGCCCACCCGCCAGCTTCACGGGGTCGGGCGTCAGATAACGACCAATATCCGGATTATAGTAGCGATGTCGGTTGTAGTGCAGCCCGCTTTCCGGGTCGAAGTACTGGCCCTGGAAGCGCAGCGGGTTGGTAACGGTGTTGACGTCCAGCTTCGCGATTTGGCCGTAGGCGCGGTAGTGCGCTGACCAGACAATTTCGCCGTCGGGGGCGGTGAGTTCTTGTGGTGTGCCGAGGTGGTCGAGTTGGTAGTGGACGGGTTTTACGTCTT
>NZ_JACAPN010000030.1:155478-155636 GCF_013385665.1 Pseudomonas sp. D4002 | reverse complement strand
AGTGTTAAAAGCCAGATCAAAAACCAGAGCGAAAGCAGAGCTGCTTTTCTGTAGGAGCTGGCTTGCCGGCGATGCAGACACCTCGGTGCATCAGGTACACCCAGTTGATGCCATCGCCGGCAAGCCAGCTCCTACAGTGGACCGTGCCCGCTTTAGAT
>NZ_JACAPN010000030.1:44418-155271 GCF_013385665.1 Pseudomonas sp. D4002 | reverse complement strand
CGCTGTAAGAGCGGAACCAATCGAAGCCGTAACCGAAGGAATGGATATGTACTCAACCAAACGAAGCCCAAAAGCATGAGCCTCCTGCCTTACGCCTGGGCCAAATCCCAACGTATCCTCCTTCACCCGGGAACCCAGGGCCCGACGTTGACCATCTGCCCCTCGACCCCCGGCTGGTCCATCAGCGAAGTCCACCGCCAGTTCGGCCAAACCCACCTCATCCAGGTGCGCGACGACGAACTCGACGGCCTCCTGGCCACTGCCTACGCCGACACCGGCAGCGCCGCCGCCGTCGTGGGCGCCGCCGAAAACGAAGTCGACCTAGACCGCCTCATGCAAGACATCCCCGAAATCACCGACCTGCTCGACACCCAGGACGGCGCCCCGGTGATCCGCATGATCAACGCCTTGCTCACCCAGGCCGCCCGCGACGAAGCCAGCGACATCCACATCGAACCCTACGAAACCCACTCCGTGGTGCGCTACCGCGTCGACGGCACCCTGCGTGACGTGGTGTCCCCGCGCAAGGCCCTGCACGGCGCCCTGGTCTCACGCATCAAGATCATGGCCCAACTCGATATCGCCGAAAAACGCCTGCCCCAGGACGGCCGCATCGCCCTGCGCGTGGCCGGTCGCCCCATCGATATCCGCGTCTCCACCGTGCCCACCGGCCATGGCGAGCGCGTAGTGATGCGCCTGCTGGACAAACAAGCCGGCCGCCTGCAACTGGAAACCCTCGGCATGGACCCCGCCGTCCTGGCCAAACTCGACACCCTGATCCGCCAACCCCACGGCATCGTGCTGGTCACCGGCCCCACCGGCAGCGGCAAGACCACCAGCCTCTACGCCGCCCTGGCCCGGCTGGATGCGAGCACCAGCAATATCCTGACCGTCGAAGACCCGGTGGAATACGACCTGCCGGGCATCAGCCAGATCCAGGTCAACGCCAAGATCGACATGACCTTCGCCCTGGCCCTGCGGGCAATCCTGCGCCAGGATCCGGACATCATCATGATCGGCGAAATCCGCGACCTGGAGACCGCACAAATTGCCGTCCAGGCCTCGCTCACGGGCCACCTGGTGCTCGCCACCCTGCACACCAACGACGCCGTCTCGGCGGTCAACCGCTTGATCGACATGGGCGTCGAACCGTTCCTGCTGGCCTCGTCACTGCTCGGCGTATTGGCCCAGCGCCTGGTGCGTCGGCTGTGCCCGCACTGCAAGCAGGAAGACCCGGCCGCGCCCGGCACCTGGCGGCCTGTCGGGTGCGCGCAGTGCAACCAGATCGGTTACAGCGGGCGTACCGGTATCCATGAATTGTTCTGCATCGACGACGAGCTGCGCGGGCTGATCCACCAGGGCGCCGGCGAGCAGGCCTTGAAAGCCGCCGCACGCCGGGCCGGCATGTTCAGCATGCGTGAGGATGGCGATCGCTGGGTACGCAGCGGCGCCACCGCCCCCGAAGAAATCCTGCGCGTAACACGGGACGCCTGATGAACCGATACCGCTACGAAGCCGCCGACGCCAGCGGCAAGCTGGAGTCCGGGCACCTTGAGGCAGACAGCCAGAGCGGCGCGTTTGCCCACCTGCGCAGCCGCGGCCTGACGGCCTTGCGGGTGCAGGTCGAGAACAACAACGAGCGTGCCGGGGGTGGCAGCCGGTTCAGCGCCAAGCTCTCGGACAACGACCTGGCCTGGGCCACGCGCCAGCTGGCGAGCCTGCTCGGTGCGAGCTTGCCACTGGAGGCCGCGTTGAGCGCCACGGTGGAGCAAGCCGAGAAAAAACACATTGCCCAGACCTTGAGCGCGGTGCGCGCCGATGTGCGCAGCGGCATGCGCCTGGCCGATGCGTTGGCCGCGCGGCCCCGGGACTTTCCGTCGATCTATCGGGCGCTGATCGCGGCGGGGGAGGAGTCCGGCGACCTGGCCCAGGTCATGGAGCGCCTCGCCGACTACATCGAGGAGCGCAACAACCTGCGGGGCAAGATCCTCACGGCGTTTATCTACCCGGGCGTGGTGGGGCTGGTGTCCATCGGCATTGTGATTTTCCTGCTCAGCTACGTGGTGCCGCAGGTGGTCAGTGCGTTTTCCCAGGCTCGCCAGGACCTGCCGGGGCTGACGTTGGCGATGCTCAATGCGAGTGACTTCATCCGCGCCTGGGGCTGGCTGTGTTTTGCCGGGATCGTGGGTGGTTTCTGGAGCTGGCGCCTGTACCTGCGCAACCCCGTGGCACGGTTGAGCTGGCACAGCCGGGTGTTGCGCCTGCCGTTGATCGGGCGTTTTGTACTGGGCCTCAACACCGCGCGGTTTGCCTCGACCCTGGCGATTCTCGGCGGGGCGGGCGTGCCGTTGTTGCGCGCCCTGGAAGCGGCGCGCCAGACCTTGTCCAACGACCGCCTGAGCCAGTGTGTCAGCGACGCGACGGCCAAGGTGCGCGAGGGCGTCAACCTGGCTCCTGCGCTGGCGGTGGAAAAGGTCTTTCCGCCCGTGCTGATCCACCTGATCGCCAGCGGCGAAAAAACCGGCTCGCTGCCGCCGATGCTCGAACGCGCGGCGCAAACCCTGTCGCGGGATATCGAGCGTCGGGCGATGGGCATGACGGCGTTGCTTGAACCCTTGATGATCGTGGTGATGGGCGCCGTTGTGCTGGTCATCGTCATGGCCGTGCTGCTGCCGATCATCGAAATCAATCAACTGGTGACCTGACTGCTGACGAAACACGATCAAAAATGTGGGAGCGGGCTTGCTCGCGAAAGCGGTGTGTCAATCAACACATGTCGCGCCTGATCCACCGCTTTCGCGAGCAAGCCCGCTCCCACATTTGAATCGCGTTTCTTCAAGACTATTTTCGCGCGCCCGACACGCGGGTCCCAACCTCGGGTTCCTCATTCTGTCATCTGCCCAACCCCACCACACGGCCCGTAACGCCTCCAGCCCGGTCCTCGAAATCCGCGCTGAAACCTCGCTGTCACCTCACCCCCAAACCGCTCAAAAGTGTGACCAAAACACCCGAGAATCTTTTTAAAAATCAAGCCGTTCCTCCCGAGGTTTTTTCCTTTAGCTGTCATCGGATGCTGCGAAATTTCATACCCATGGCCTCACCCCTGGGTACCCCCCGGAACACAGCCCGGGACCGAAGCCATAGCGTCATCTACCCCAACGTACAAACACGACGAAAGGAGCTTCTTCATGTTTAAGCGCAACGTTCTCGCGGTATCCATGACCCTCGCTGCACTGTGCTCGGCCCAGGCTGCCATGGCAGACATCAACGGCGGCGGCGCCACCCTGCCACAACCGCTGTACCAGACCTCCGGCGTATTGACCGCCGGTTTCGCCCCGTACATCGGCGTGGGCAGCGGCAAGGGCAAACTGGCGTTCCTGAACAACGACTACAGCCAGTTCGGCACCGGCACCAAGAACGTTCACTGGGCGGGCAGCGACTCGAAGCTGACCTCGACTGAACTGTCCACCTACGCCTCCACCAAACAAGCGACCTGGGGCAAGCTGATTCAAGTGCCTTCGGTCGCCACTTCGGTTGCCATTCCATTCAACAAGGCCGGTACCAACGCAGTTGACCTGAGCGTTGATCAACTGTGCGGCGTGTTCTCGGGCCGCATCACCACCTGGAACCAACTCCCGGCTACCGGTCGCACCGGTAATATCGTGGTGGTTTACCGTAACGAAGCCAGTGGCACCACCGAGCTGTTCACCCGTTTCCTGGCGGCCAAGTGCGTCAATGAGTCCAAGAAATTTGTGGTCACCACCAACTTCGCGGACAGCTTCGGCGTGCCACCAGGCGCCGTGCCTGCCGTGACCAGCCAAGGCGTGATGACCGCGCTGAACGCCGGTGATGGTCGCATCACCTACATGAGCCCGGACTATGCCGCGCCTACCTTGGCTGGCCTGGATGACGCCACCAAAGTGGCCAAGGTCGCCGGTGTTTCTCCAGCCCCTGATAACGTTTCCGCCGCCATCGCTGCTGTGCCCGTACCGGCTGCTGCCAACGTCGCCAACCAGAACGCCTGGGTACCGGTGTTTGCTGCCGCCGCCGATGCCAACGACCCAAGCGTCGTGCCTTACCCAAGCAGCGGTTATCCGATCCTGGGCTTCACCAACCTGATCTTCAGCCAGTGCTACGCCGACGCCACCCAGACCTCGCAAGTGCGTGCGTTCTTCACCCGTCACTTCGGTGCCAGCGCCTTGAACAGCAACGACAACGCGATCAAGGCCAACCGCTTCGTGCCACTGCCAGCTGCCTGGAAAGCCGCGATCACCAGCAACTTCGTTACCGCAACCAGCGCGCTGAGCATCGGCAAGTCTGATGTCTGCAACGCCATCGGTCGTCCGCTGTAACCCACGCTTTTACCGATCGGCAACACCCGATCAGCAACGGCCTGTGCCGTTGCTGATTTTTGCGTTTGCGGCTCGGCTATCAGCCTTACATGAACTTTCCATGACAGAAGTTCAGTCCCGCCCCTCGCCAACCGCCTAACTCCCATACGTGACGCACTTCGCCAGTTCCCCATGGGCAATAACAAAGAAGGAAGCTTCCTGATGGTCCGCTGCAAACCACCGGTCAACCTGAATGCCCAAGGCCCTGGCGGCCAGACGATCCTGCGCCTCAAACCCCTGGCCCAGGCGATTGCCTTGTTCATGGTGGCAGGCAGCGCCCACGCGGCGACAGCGTTCAGCTCCGGCTGGTTTGCCGACAAGGGTGCCTCCCAGGCGGCGACAGCGGCCCGCCTCAACGGGGCGCAGGTGCCGGGGATTCCGTCGTTGAATCAGCAGGCGCGGGCGAACCAGCAGTTGTCACGTTCCATCAGCACGCTCAACAACAGTGTCGCGGCGATTGCGGCCCAGCAGGCCGCCCAGGCCGCTGGCCGGCAAGCGGCGCTCGGCCAGGTCTCAACGATTCCCGACGGCCTCGGCAAGGGCGGCTTGCAGGTGGACAACAGCCTGACCCAGGGCTGGACCAACGCCAAGGGCCCGACCCAGAGCCAGTCCGGTGGCAAGACCACGGTGACCATCGAGCAGACCGCCGACAAGGCGATCCTCAACTGGGAAACCTTCAACGTCGGACGCAACACCACGGTCGATTTCCAGCAGCAATCGAATTGGGCCGTGCTCAACCGTGTCAACGACCCCAACGCGCGCCCCAGCGAAATCCAGGGCCAGATCAACGCCCCTGGCACAGTGATGATCATGAACCGCAACGGGGTGATCTTCAGCGGCAGCAGCCAGGTCAATGTGCGCAACCTGGTGGCGGCCGCCGCCACCATCACCGATGACCAATTCACCCAACGCGGGATCTATGTGGATGCCAACGGCACCCAGCCGACTTTCACCGACGCGGCGGGCAAGGTCGAGGTGCAGCGCGGCGCGTTGATCCAGACTCACAACCCGGCCACCTCTACCGACGCCGGTGGCTATGCCTTGCTGCTCGGCTCGGAGGTCGAGAACGCCGGCAGCATCATCACCGCCAGGGGCCAGGCCACCCTGGCCGCCGGCGACAGTTTTTATATCCGCAAGGGCGTCGGCACCACCGGCAACGACCGCTCCACCACCCGTGGCAATGAAGTGGCCACCAGCCTCAAGGCCGGCAGCACGTCGGGCAAGGTCAGCAACAGCGGCCTGATCATGGCGTCGACCGGCGACATCACCCTCACCGGGCACCAGGTGCAGCAGAACGGCGTGGCCCTGGCCAGCACCTCGGTGGATACCCGCGGCACGATTCACTTGCTCAACGCCGCCAGCGATGCCACCGGCAGCGTGACCCTAAGCGAGGGCAGCACCACGGCGATCCTGCTGGACGCCAGCGGCAGCACCGCCCTCAACAGCCAGAAGGACAACGGCCTGATCAAGCTCGACGGCTTGCCTGCCAACCTGATCACCGGCCAGTTCAACAACCTCAGCGCGGTGGCCGACCGCACTGACCAGTCGCGGATCGAGATCGTCAGCGGCGGCACTGTGGATTTGCGCAAAGGCTCGATCACCCTGGCCACCGGCGGCCAGGTGGCGGTCAGTGCCGGCCAGCGCAGCCTGGTGCGTGACGGCGCGATGATCGACGTGTCCGGCGCGATTGGCGTCAAGGTGGCGATGGAAGCCAACAACATCAAGATCAACGTGCAGGGCAACGAACAGCGCGACGCGCCCGCCAACCGTGACGGCGGGCAATTGATCAACAATGACGTGTGGGTCGACCTGCGGGACCTGGTGTTCGTCCCGGCCGGCACCAACGGCTATGCGACGGACCGCTGGTACACCGCCGGCGGGCTGCTGGAAGTCGGCGGTTACCTGGGCACCCAGGGCCACTCGGTAGGCGAGTGGATGGCCCAGGGCGGCACTGTGACGTTCACCGGCAAGGACGTGGTGACCCAGCAGGGGGCCCAGGTCAATCTGTCGGGCGGCACCGTCGATGTGCAGGCCGGCTACATCCGCCAGACCTGGCTCAAGGGGCCTGACGGCCAGCTCTATGAGCTGTCGAAAGCCCCCGGGGACATTCTCTACGCGGGGATCTACAAGGGCTTTGAAGACACCAGCGTCCGCTGGGGCCGCAGCGATTTCTACTACAACCCGCTGGTGGCCCAGCAAAGCCGCTACGAGGCGGGCTACACCGTGGGCCGCGACGCCGGCAAGCTGGTGGTGGGCACCACCAACGCGGTGCTGGAAGGCCAGTTGATCAGCGATGTATTCCAGGGCGATCGCCAGACCCAGGCACCGAATATCAACCTTGATGGTTATCAGCAGTCACAGCAGGCCATGGCCCAGCGGGCGCAGTTGATCATTGGCCAGTACACGCCGGTGTACAACAAGGCCACCGGCACCTTGCGCTACGCCTTGACCCCGACCATCGACCAGGTGCTGATCGAGAGCAGCACGCAAAAAATCGCCGACGGCCTGGACCTGGCCACTGCGCTGCCGACCGAACGCCAGGGCAAACTGGTGCTCGACAGTGACCAGCTCAATGGCTACCGGTTGGGCGCGATCAAGGTCGGCGCAAAGCAGCAGATTGACGTCAATGGCGCACTCAAGGTGGCTGACGGCGGCGACATCACCCTGTTCGGCCCCGTGGTTTCAGTCAATGCCAACCTCACGGCCCACGGCGGCAGCATCAACGCGGGCAACCTGCTGAACCAGGTCGACCTCAATCGCTCCAATGTCGTTGGCGATGTGATTCTGCCGGGCATCGGCCGGCTCGATGTGGCCGCCGGAGTCAAGCTGGACAGTTCCGGGCGCTGGAATAATCTGGCGCTGGACCCTTCGGCCACTGACGGGGTGGCGTATATCAACGGTGGCAAGGTGTCGTTGCGCAACTCCGGCGACGTGAAGCTCGCGGCGGGCAGCCTGGTGGAAACGTCGTCCGGGGCAACCATCGGCCTGGATGGCAAAGTCCGGGGCGGCAAGGGCGGCGACGTGACCGTGGGCGCACTGGGGGCTTTGGGCCTGGGCGCCGAGATTCGCGGCTATGGCGTCAGCGCAGGCGGCACCCTGACCTTGCAGGCCAACAAGGTGCAGATCGGCCAGAGCCCGCAGGCGCCGGATGCCAAGACCTTGCAGTTGGCCGGGGATTTTTTCAACAAGGGTTTTTCGGCCTATGACATCACCGGCAACGAAGGACTGCTGGTCGCCGATGGTACTCAGGTGGATGTGAACGTGCCGGCCTACCGGCTCTCGGAGCAGGCCGCCACGACGCCGGGCGGCGGCGCTGCGGCCAGCGTGATGGAGCGCTGGACCCCGCCGCTTTACCAGGAAGACGCGAGCAAGGGCGTACTCGGCCAACGCCGTGGCGCCAGCCTGACCCTTTCCGCCGGCCACCTGGAGTCGCCTGCCGAGCAACTGCCGACAACCGCGCTGGTGGTCGGCAAGGGCGCGGTGATCAGCGTCGACCCGGGCCAGTCGATCAACCTGCGCAGCATCGGCCAACTGACGGTCGACGGCACGCTCAATGCCTGGGGTGGCAGCGTCAACCTGAACGGCCTGACCACGCGTGCGTTCGAGCCGGCCAACGCGGTTGGCCACGGCCGCTCCATCTGGCTGGGTGAAAACGCACTGATCGATGTCGCCGCCCGGGCCGCGACTGCCGTGGACAATCGCGGGAGCCAATACGGTTTGGTCCGTGACGGCGGCAAGATCAGTATCGGTGGCGAGATCAACCTGAGCACCGGCACGGTCACTGCCAGCGACCTGTTTGTGGTGGTACGCGAGGGCGCCCGGCTGGACGCGTCGGGCACGCAAGCGGTGTTGGATGTTCCGGGGCAGGGCGCAACCCGGGTGGCCAGCAATGGCGGCAGCATCAGCCTGGCGTCCAACAATGGCTTGTACCTCGACGGCAGTCTGGTAGCCCGGGCCGGCGGTGCCGGCGCAGCGGGCGGCAGCCTGAACGTAGCGCTGGACAGCCCGTATTACACCAAGAGCAGTGTCACGGATCGCGTGCTGAAGGTGCGTGAACTGGTGCTCGGCCAGACCCATCAGGCCCACCCGCTCGCCGGCACCGCCGCCGACGCGGCCGACAGCCTGGAATACGGCCACGCTCGCCTGGGCGTCGACCAGGTCAGTGCGGGCGGCTTCGACAACCTGGCATTGATGAGCAACGGCCTGTTGAGTTTCGACGGCGATGTGTCCTTGAACATGGGCCAGAGCCTGCGCCTGTACAGCGGTGCCTTCAACCTCAGTGAGGGCGCGGCAGCCAATGCCCGGGTGAATCTGTCGGCACCGTCTCTGCTGCTGTCCGGCATGGATTCGCCGGCCCGGGAGTTCTACGTGAACCCGGTGTCGGTGTTGCCGTTACCCTCGCTGCGCGCCACCGAGGCGCAGTTCAATGCCAGCGGCAGCTTGATCGATGTGCGCGGCAGCGTGTTGTTTGGCAGCAAGGGCAAACTGCGCCAGGCCGACGACAGCCTGGTCGGCCTTGAGCGTCGCGGCTTTGATCAGGTCAACCTGACCAGCCAGGGCGATCTGCGCTTCCTGGCGGGTGCGAACCCGGACGGCGTGGCCTTGAGGGTCAGCACCCAGTTATTGACCCAGGGCGATATGACCTTGCGGGCCGCGCAGTTGTATCCGGCCACGGAGGTCGGTGCGCGGGTCATTGCCGGCTACCTGAGCGAATTCAATAGCCTCAACATCACGTTCGACCCGCTGCGCACCCTGACCATTGGCCGTACCGGCAACACGGATGCCGCGGTGCCTTACTCGGCATTCGGGCGCCTGCAACTGGGCGCCGCGACGGTGCGGCAGGGCGGTGTGGTGCGGGCGCCCCTGGGGTTGATCGATATCGGCAGCATGGGCAGCAGCCAGGTGCATTTGCTGCCGGGCAGCGTGACCTCGGTGAGCGGCAGGGGCCTGGTGCTGCCGTATGGCGGCACCCTGGACGGGCAGGTCTATAAGTACAACGGCAAGACCGTGACGTTTGTCGGCCAGGGCGGGCTGGTCAACCAGGACGCGGAACTCAGCGTCGGGGTGATTCTCGGCGGCCAGTCGGTGCAGGTGCAGCCTGAGGCTACCCTGGACCTGTCGGGCGGCGGCGAATTGCTGGGGGCCGGTTTCGTTTCCGGGCGCGGAGGCTCTACGGATGCGCGCTACAGCCCACTGGTGCAGTTTGGTGCCAATGGCGGTTTTGTGTTGCCGGGCCTGGGCACCAACCCGATTTACGCCATCGTGCCCGGGGTGCAGCCTGGCTCGGCGCCGGTGGCACCGGAGAAGGGCGCAGTCGATCCGTTGGTGGGCCAGCAGGTCACCATCGGCGCCGGAGTGCCGGGGCTGCCGGCGGGCACTTATACCCTGATGCCGTCCACCTACGCCTTGATGCCCGGCGCTTTCCGCGTCGAGATCAACGGCCTGGCCGGGCTCGGCAGTGATGCCGCCACCCAGCGCATGCGCAATGGCTCCTGGTCCACCGCCGGGCGCTTGTCCATCGCCAACACCGGGATCGGCAGCAGCGTTGCCAGCCAGTTGATTCTGACCTCGGCCGATACCTTGCGTCGCTATTCCCAATACAACGAAACCAGCTACGCCCAGTTCGCCATGGCCGACGCCGCGAAACAGGGTGTGCCACGCCCGATGCTCGCTGTCGACGCCAAGACCCTGAAACTGGCCTTGCGGCCGGGGGGCGGCGCTGATGCGTTTTCGTTCCAGGGCATAGGCCGTTTTGAGGCCGCGGCGGGTGGCTATGGCGGCGCGGTGGCGGTGATTGATCCAGGCAAACTGGGTATTGAAGTCGTCGCGGCGGGCAGTTCCGCAACCAGCGGTTTTTCCGGCATTACCTTCAACGATGAGAGCCTCAACGCCTTGGGAGCCTCGCGTTTGATGGTGGGGGGGATGACGGCAGTTACGTATGGCCAGTCCGGGAATTACATCGTCCTGGCGGGCGGTACGAGTCGGGCCAACAGCACCGTCACGCTTCGGGAAGGTGTGACGCTCGCAGCGCCGGAAGTCTTTTTGTTGAGTGACACCAACGCGATCGTCCTGGAGCAGGGCGCATCCATCAACACCATCGGCCGTGGCAAAGCCAGCTACGACGCTCGTGACGGTTTTATCTACAAAGTCACCAATATGCTGGCGGCGTCCAACGGCTTGCTCAATGTCATTGCATTCAATACGACGGTGCCGAGCGGCGGGATCAGCATCGGTGTGTGTGACACGGGCCTGTGCAGCGGGCAAACCGGGCTGTACTCCGAAGGCAGCATCGTGGCGTTGACCAACAATACCTTCCAGTTGGGCGACCAGGTGCGCTACGGCACCCGTCACCTCAACCTGGGGGTCAACACCATTAACCTCGGCAGCGCCCAAACCCTGGCCGCGGCCGCTGCGGCCAATCAGTTGCCGGCTGGCCTGACACTCACCCAGGCGCTTCTTGATCGCCTGCTCAAAGGTGATTCACAGTTCGGTGCGCCGGCGCTGGAAACCCTGCAGCTCTCGGCGCGGGACAGTTTCAACTTCTACGGCAGTACCTCCCTGGACACCTATGACCCACTGACGGGTAAGTCGCGGCTGAGCAACCTGATGCTCTCCACTCCGGCGATCTACGGTGCCGGTGCCGCTGGCGACGTGGCCAACATTCATACCGCCAACCTGATCTGGCAGGGCGCGACCACCCCACCGGGCTCGGTGATCGCCGGCGGGGCGGGTACTGGCAGCGGGCGCCTGGATATCAACGCCGAGCGTATTGAGTTCGGCTACGGCGCCTTTGCCCAGACCAACACCGTGAGCAGTTTCGATCGCCTGGCTTTGGGCTTTGCCAGCGTGAACCTCAATGCCAGCGAGCGCATTACCGCCAACCACAAGGGCAGCCTCTCGGTGTATCAGAGCCAGGGCGCCTATGACCCGGTGAAGGGCTTCCAGTACAGCGGCGGCGACCTGAATATCCTCACCCCACTGATGACCGGCGAAGCCGGTTCGGTGAACCGCATCACCGCAGGAGGGGCGATTGATATTGCAGCGTCCGCGGGGGCGCGTGGCAAGGCCGACGGCCAGGGCGCCGAACTGTCCCTGCAAGGCGACAGCATTCGCCTGGCCACGGCGGTAGTGCTGCCCAGCGGCAAAGTCAGCCTGGGCGCCCGGGGTGATGTGGTGCTGACGGATGCGGCGTTGATCGACGTGGCCGGTGGCGCCACTGTGTTCAACGATGTGACCCAGTACGGCGCGGGCGGCACGGTGCTGCTGGACAGCCGCAGCGGCAACATACTGCAGGCTGCCGGCTCGACCATCGACCTCTCGGCCAAAAACAACCAGGCCGGCAAACTGCGGGCGGTTGCGGTGGACGCGGCGGGCGGTATCGTCGACCTGCAAGGCACGATCCTCGCCGGCAGCAGTGGCTATTACGATGCGGGCGGGACCACGATGCCTTATGAGGCCGGTACCGTGGAAATCCAGGCCCAGCGCCTGGGCAGCAGCGGTTCACTGGACCAGCAGTTCGCCGACCTCAACCAGCGCCTGAATCAAGGCCAGGTGTTCGGCACACGCAGCTTCCAACTCAAGCAGGGCGACTTGACCATCGGCAATGGCCTCAAGGCCGGCACCGTCAACGTCTCCGTGGACAACGGCAGCCTGCGGGTCACCGGCCTGGTGGACGCCAGTGGCGAGCGCGTCGGCAGCATCAACCTGGCCGGCAAGCACGGCCTGACGCTGGACGGCGGCGCGGTACTCGACGCCCATGGCAGCAAGCTGCGGGTGGACAGCTACGGCAAGATCATCGACTCGCCCAACCGGGCCATGGTGGTGCTCGGCTCCGGCACCGGTCAACTGACCCTGGCCGATGGCGCACGCATCGACCTGCGCCACGGCACCGAGGCGGTCCAGGGCAATGACGGGCGCAACCGCGGCACCCTGGAACTGAATGCACCACGGCTGATCAACGTCGATGGCACCAGCAACGACATCAACATCGATGCCCATGGCCGCCTGACGATCCAGGGCGCGCGCTCGATCACCCTCAACGGCATGATCAGTTACGACGATGCGCCACTGGTCACCGATCCGACGGCCAGCGGGCGGCCTTACCAACAGATCGACCAGGCCTACCTGGATGGCAAGCATGTGCTGAGCACGGCCTTTATCAACGGTGCATTGCTCAACCAGAACCTGCTGCAAAACAAGCTCGCCGGGCTTAACAATGCAACCTACGCCGATGCCTTCCACCTGCGCCCGGGCGTGGAAATCGTCAGCAAGACCGCGGACGGTGACCTGGTGGTGCAGGGCGATCTGGACCTGTCCGGCTACCGTTACGCCAGCCTCAACCCCAACAGCCAGAAAACCTCGGTGTATGGCTCCGGTGAGTCGGGCAGCCTGACCCTGCGCGCCGGTGGCGACCTGAATATTTACGGCAGCATCAACGACGGTTTTGCGCCGCCACCGCAGACCGTCGATGACAAGGGCTGGGTGTTGTTGCCGGGCATCGACTTTACCGGCGGCACGATCATCGTGCCGGGTAACGGCATCACCCTGGCGGACGGCACGACCTTCCCGGCGGGCACCGTGCTCAACTACGACCTGCCGATCAAGGCCGTGGGCGTGGCCGCCGGTACGCGCTTGCCGACCCGGGCGACGCTGAACCAGGACCTGACGCTGCCTGCCGGTACGGTATTGGCCGCAGCGGTGTTCGACAGCGCGGGCAATGTGCTGTTTGCCGCAGGCACGTTATTGAGCCAGGCACACACCCTGGCGGCCGGCTCACAGCTGGACGCCGGCAGCCTGCTGACCCAGGACACCCGGCTCGGGGCGCTGACCTGGCCCAAAGGGGTGCCGTTGCCGACGAACTACGAGGCGCTTAACCCGACGCAAAACTACGTGACCCTCAATGGCGACATACCGCTGCCGCGCGGCGCGTTGATTCCTTCCGGCACCAACGTCAAGTTGCCGGGCGGGGCTGAGTCGGTGGCGTTGCGCCCGGAAGTGGCGGGGCGCCAGGGCAAGCTGTGGGCCCTCTCGCCGATGCTGGCCGAAGGTTCGCAATCCTGGTCGCTGCGGTTGGTTGCAGGTGCTGACACCGAGGCGGCCGACAGCCGCATCCTGCAAGCCCATCCGCGCAGCGGCGACCTGCGTTTGGCTGACAGCCACTACGGCATGTTTGCCAAGGAGATGCCCGCCAAGGGCAAGTTGACCTGGACCGCCTTCGCGGTGGAGGACTTTGCGGCCAATGGGGTGGTGGTCAAGGAAGGCGACCCGATCGACCAAAAGATCCTCGATGATTTCGGCCTGGGTTCGATTGATGATTTCTGTGGGGGCAATCCGGCGTACTGCGCCGTGAAAGTTGGCTATGTCTGGACCGAATTCGGCGCCAAGGACCTGGCGGACAACGGGATTATCGTCACCGTCGGAACGCCGATCGAGCAAAGCATCCTGGACCAGTTCGGTATCCCGTCCATCGATGAGTTCTGTGCAAGCTCGCCCGCCTACTGCCAGGCCCAAAGCGGCAAAGAGTATGCGGCGACCCCCTCCAGCAGCCGTTTCAGTGTGATTCGCACCGGTACGGGCGACCTCGAACTGCTCAGCGCCGGCGACTTGAGCATGGACTCCCTGTACGGGGTCTACACCGCCGGTACATCGTCCACTGCAACCGGTGCCAGTGACCCCTACAGCCAGCCCAAGGCGCTGAACAGCGCGAAGACGGTGCTGAACGATACCAACAGTTATTTTGAACAGTTCGTCAACGGCTCATCTGACAGCCTGTACCGTGCCTGGTACCCGGAGGCAGGGGGGAATTTGAGCGTGAACGTGGGGGGCAACCTGACGGGGAATATCCTGGGAGGCGTCTTCAACCCAAGTCGGCCCAACCCCCTGGATAACGGCATCGACTCCGCCGATGTGGCCAACTGGCTGTGGCGCCAGGGCAGCGGCACGGTGAACACCGGCGGGCAGGCGCAGCCGACGGCCTGGTGGATCAATTTCGGGAGCTATACCGCCAACGCCTCCAAGGCTGATGCGTTCGTCGGGTTTACCGGTTTCGGCACCCTCGGCGGCGGTGACGTGGATGTACAGGTAGGCGGGGATGCCGGTGTGCTTCGGCGCATGGACGGCAACCCAATGTCGGCCTCTGCCAACCCGCGCAGCCAGGGGCTGGTGCTGGCGGTCGGCAGTACCGGGCGGGTTGCCGGTGATGGCAGCCTGCAGTTGACGGGCGGTGGTGATCTGCGGGTGCGTATCGGTGGCGCCCTGAACCCTGGCAGCGTGGTTGATGTAAACGATCAGAACGGCCAGTTGGTGAATATCCGGGGCAATGTCCAACTGCAAAGTGCGACCACGGGCCGGATCGACCTGACCTACGGCAGCAACAGCTCTGAGCAGAGCCCGGGCGAAACCCGCGCATTCGATCCGTTCCAGGCGACCCGTGGTCGGGCAGTGGGGGGTATCACCCTGGTGCCGGGGGATGCCACATTCAACCTGACGACATTGGGTGACCTGGTGCTGCAGCAAGTGATTGACCCGGGCCGTGTCGTCCTGCTGAACAACTCATCGTTTACCCGTGGCGGGACGAGTGGGACCGGCGAAAGTTGGTTCTCGTTGTGGACCGGTCACACGGCAATCGACCTGTTTTCAGCGGGGGGCAACTTGACGCCATCTGTCTCCGCCGCAGCGTCCGACCTGGCAACCGTCTACCCATCGATCGTTCGAGCGACGGCGGCTGGCGGCAGTATTTATTACGGTAACGCCGTCCTGGGGTACCAAGCCGATACGAGTCCGATAAATGCCTTGGTGCTCGCCCCCGGTGCCAGCAGCCAGTTGCAATTCCTGGCCCATGACTCGATTTATGCGGGCGGTATGTTTGTCACGCCTTCCGGGGCCGACCCCAGCATCATGGCCACACCTTGGCGGCCGGCGTTCGTCGGGACCATTGATGGTCAGGTGGTTGCCGATGGCAACAATCTGTCGGAGAACGGTAGCTCGTCGGGTTCCATTCCGCGTCCTTTGTTTGCCTTTGGCTCCGCCACGGCGTCGGCAGCCGCTTACGCGCCAACGGAACCGGCGCGGTTCTATGCCTTGACCGGCGATCTGGTGGGGGTCAGCAGCGGCCGGACCCTGACGTTCAATTCTTCCCCCACGTTTTTGCATTCGGGGCAGACCTGGTACGAGGGCAACGGGCCGGTTTGGATGATGGCGGGGCGAGACATTGTCAGCAGTGGCAGCCGTTTTAATACGGCCCCCGGTGCGGTCAGCGAGCAGTCGACCGGCAACCTGTTCATCCACAACAACCCCACTGACATCTCCATCGTCTCCGCCGGGCGCGACATTCTGTACAGCAACTTCCAGGTTGCCGGTCCTGGCCTGCTGGAAGTGACGGCGGGCGGCAATATCCTGATGTCCGGGCGTGACCCGGCGAAGGGCGGCGAAGTCAGCATCACCAGCCTGGGCCCGGTGGTCGCGGGCGACAACCGCCCTGGCGCAGGCATCGTCATGCAAGCTGGCGTCGGCCCCAACGGCCCGGATTACCGGCGCTTTGTCGAGGCCTACCTGGACCCGGCCAACCTCGTCCAGCCAGGCGAAGCCCTGTCGATCCAGGGCGGCAAGGTCGCCAAGACCTATGAGAACGAACTGGTCACCTGGCTCGCCGAGCGCTTCGGTTTCGTCGGCACCCGCGAGCAGGCCCGCGCGGTTTACGCCGCACTGCCCGCTGAACAGCAACGGGTGTTCGCCCGTGATGTGTACTTCGCCGAACTCAAGGCCGCCGGCCGTGAGTACAACGCGGTGGGCGGTGTGCGCCAGGGCAGCTATGTACGGGGGCGTGCAGCGATTGCCGCGCTGTTCCCGGACAAGGACGTGGCCGGCAACCCGATCACCTACAAGGGCGATATCACGTTGTTCGGCGGCTCCGGTGTACACACCAATTTCGGTGGCTCGATCCAGATGCTCACCCCGGGCGGTGGGCAGACCTTCGGCATCGAAGGCGCGGCACCGCCGTCCACCGCCGGTGTGATCACCCAGGGCGCCGGCGATATCCAGCTGTATTCCATGGGCAGCATCCTGCTGGGCCAGAGCCGCATCATGACCACCTTCGGCGGCTCGATCATGGGCTGGTCCGGCGAGGGCGACATCAACGCCGGTCGCGGATCCAAGACCACCGTGGTGTACACGCCGCCCAAGCGTGTCTACGACAACTGGGGCAACGTGACCCTGTCGCCGGCGGTGCCGAGCACTGGGGCGGGGATTGCCACCTTGAACCCGATTCCCGAAGTGCCGGCCGGAGACATCGACCTGATCGCCCCGCTGGGCACCATCGATGCGGGTGAAGCGGGGATTCGGGTCTCGGGCAACATCAACATTGCCGCGTTGCGCGTCGTTAATGCCGCCAACATCCAGACCCAGGGCAAGTCGTCCGGGGTGCCGGTGTCGGCGGCGGTAAACACCGGGGCCATGACCTCGGCGAGCGCAGCCGGTGCGGCGGCGTCCCAGGCGGCGGAAGATGCCGCGCGCAGCCAGCAGGCGGCGGCCAAACAGGGCCGGGCGTCGATTGTCACGGTGGAAGTGTTGAGCTTTGGCAGCGAGCCAGTTGAGCGCAAGCCGGAGGACGGGCAGAAGACCTCGGGCTACAACCCCAACAGCCCGGTGCAGGTGCTCGGCGCCGGACCGTTGAGTGACCAGGCGCGGGCGCGGTTGACGGATGAGGAGCGCCAGCAGATCAGCTTGTAGTTTTAGAAAAGGACCTCTCGTTGTATTTGGGGCGATCATTGATCGCCCCTTTTTTTCGTCTTGGGGCCCCGGCTTTTCCCGGTGGATGGTAGCGCGGTCGAGCCGGTAGTCACTGAAGCCGGGATGAGTGATATCTCGGCCACCAAGTGCGAGCTCTATCACCCTGATCTGTCAGGCCAGGAGCTGGAGGAGATCAAAAGTACGATGCGCTCAGCATTGGAAACCTACAGCGTTTCACAACTTTGGTCGGTGGCATGGACTGAGTAAATTGGTCAGGCGCTTCGCTCGTGAATTATTCAGCCAGTTGTTTGAATTGCCTCGCCAACTCCAACACGACTCGGCCGCTATTGGCGGTAGGCACCAAATGGGTAAACGGAATATCGATCATCCGATTCTCCCGCACCGCCCGCAAACGCGACAGCACCGGGTCGGTGGTCAGCAACTGACGTTTGCGGCTGGCCGGTGACCACAGCGCATCTGCCAGTAAGATCACATCCGGGTCACTCATCAGCAGGGTTTCGCTGCTCACGGTGACGCGGTATTGGTTGATCCCGGCAAATAAATTGCGCGCACCAGCAGCCGCCACCAACGTGGTGACAAAACCACGCCGACCCTCGCTGTCCAACCCGTTGACCTCACTGTCCAGGTAAAACACCGACAGCGGTTTACCCTCACTAGCCAGCGCCTGGGCACTGGCCAGGTCGGCGTCCATGGCATCGCTCAACGCCCGCGCCCGTGGCTGTTTATGCACCAGGGCGCCAAGGGTGAACAGGTCGTTGCGGATATGCCCGAAGTAATCCAGCGAATGCCCGTCGCACGCCGACTCCAGCAAGTACGACGCCACTCCGTTGCCGGCCAGGCCGGTGCGTGAGGTGACGCCAGTGCCAAATGCGCTGGCGAAACCACCGACCACCAGATCCGGTTTCTGCGCATAGAGCACTTCGCTGGACGGGTACTTGGGCGCAATCACCGGCACGCCGAAATACTCGCCGTGTCGGTGGGCCACACCGTTGTCATCCAGATACGCCACGCCCACCAAGGCCGGGCCGACATCCAGCGTCAACAGCAGGTCTGCGGCATGCTGGTTGAGGGCCACGATGCGCGAAGGCGGTGAGTGGGCGGCGGTCCAATCCTGGTTGCAGTTGCGATAGCTGTCGGCCAATACCGATGGCGCGCAGAGCAGGGCGCCCAGCAGCAGCCACGAGGCCTTCATGGGCGCTCCTTGATCAGCAGATCCTCAACGACTTCGCCGCCCACCAGATGCACTTCCACCAGCCGTTGCACGTCTGCGTTGCTGTGCACGCCGTACCAGCACGTGTCCGGGTACACCGTCACGATTGGCCCCAGGTTGCACGGGAACTGGCAGTGGGTGCGTGTCAGCAGCACGCCGCCAGGCTTTTCGATGCAGTCGTGTTGCAGCAGGTGGCGGCGCAGGGTTTTCCACAGTTGCAGCGCGCCACGCTGCGTACAGCGTGGGCCAGTGCACAGGAACACGTGACGGGCGTGGTCAGGCACGTGGGACCAGTCCGGATGAGTTTCCACGGGCGTACTCATCAGAAGCGATACGTGTAGCGTACTTCGGAGGTGAACGGCCGCCCGAGGTTGTCGACGTTGCTGGCGCGGCTGGTGACGTAGTCGCGGTCGAACAGGTTCTCTACCAGCAGGCTCACGCGGTGTTGGTGGGCGTTGTCGAGGTAGCGATAGGCGTCGGCATCCACCACGGTGTAGTTGCCGTATTCGACCTTTTTCGAGCTGACGATATCGCCGATGTAACGCACGGAGGTGCCGGCGCCCCACAGGCGGTCCGCCGATTCATAGCCGACCCGCGAGCGGGCGAAGAAGCCCGGGATATCGTTGATGGTGACACCCGCACGGGACTCGGTGAGGTTGCGGGTCATGTCGGCCTGCACGCTCCATTGTTCATTGAGCTGCAGCTTGGCGTCGGCCTCGAAACCACGCATCTGGATCTGCCCCTGGCCGTTGACCCACTGGATATCGTCCAGGGTGATCAGGTCGGTGATCTTGCGTTTGAACAGCGTGACGCTGGCGCTGAAGTCCCGGGCCAGCAGGCTGCCCTTGTAGTCGACGCCCAGTTCGGCGTTGCGGCTCTTCTCCGGCTTGAGGTTGCGGTTGCCTTTTTCATCGTCTTCGTTGACGAACAGTTGCTCGGCATTCGGCAGTTTGTAGGCAGTGCCGTATTGGCCGCGCAGGGCCCAGTTGTCGTTGAGGTCGTAGAGCGAAGTGAGCATGCCGACGGTGGCGCTGTCGCCGCCGCTCATGGCTTCGTGGCGTACGCCGATGCTCGGGTGCCAGTTCGGCAGGGCTTCGATAGTCGGGCGCAGTTGGGTGTACAGCGCGTGGGCCTGGGCCTTGTTGTCGTCGATGATCAATACATCGTCCTGGCCCTTGAACCACTGGTTATCGGACCCGAATACCAGCACGTGCTCGCCGGGCAGCACGGCCTTGCCTTCGGCCTGCACGCCCCAGTCGGTGAAGCCCCAGTAGTCGTTGTGGTTGATGACCCGGGTGCCGCCGCCTTCGATATTGTTGATGCGGGTATAGCGCGTGTCCCAATCGTTGATATGGCCTTTGACGAAGTAGCTCAGGCGCTCGTTGAGGGTTTGCTCGAAGGTGGCCGTGGCGATCTGTTGCACGCGGTCGTTGGTGGTCTTGTGGTTGTCCACCGGGCGGGCGAAATCGAGGTTGGCGTCGGCGTACTGGTAAAACAGCTCAAGGCGCGTGTCATCGCCAAACGACTGGATCGCCTTGGTGCCGAAGGTGGTGACTTCGTAGGAGCGTTTCTTGTCGCTGACGTTTTTCATGTCGCGGTTGCGAAACGGCTGGTAGCCCTCGGAGGCGTTGCGGCTGACGTAGGCCAGCAAGCCGAGGTCGCCAAATCCGTTATTGAAAATCTTCTCGACCCGGGCGTCGCCGGTGGTGCCGCCGAAGGTGTCTGCGCCCAGGTTCACCTCGCCGGACGCCTCGCGGGTTTGCGGGCTGCGGGTAACGATGTTGATCACCCCCGACACCGCCTGGGTGCCGAACAGCAGGCTCTGGCCACCCTTGAGCACTTCGATGCGCTCGATGGCGTTGGCGGGCAGGGTGTCCAGGTACAGGCCGCCGTACAGGCGGTTGTTCAGGCGCACGCCGTCCAGCAGGATCAACGTGTCATCGTTGCGCCCGCCCAGCAGGGAATAGGTGCCGTAGTCGAACGGACCGTTCTTGGGGGCCACGTACAGGCCGGGGATGAACATCTGCATCACGCGCGACACATCGGCGGCGGGGCCGGCGCGTTCGATCTGTTCGCGGGTGACGATCTCGACCTTGCTGCCGTACTGGGCCATGTCGGCCACGGTAGTGGATTCCACCGACGGTGCGGAAATGATCTGCTGCTTGAGCTCAAGGGGAGGGTCGTCGGCCAGCAGCAGGGGGCTGAACAGGCAGCCGAGCAGCAGGCTGGGCACGGACGTATTGTAAGGTCGAATCATAGTCTTCTCGGAAAAGTATCTTTCGCGAAAAGCACGCACGAGTAGGCACCGAGCACACGCCAATACCGGCCCATGCCCGCCCACCGCAGGATTTTGCCAAACAGAATTCCAGGCCGGTCTCCGGGCTCACGCGTATGGACACCTTCACCTTCCCATGGCGCGCAGGCCACAGTGGTGTGTCGAAGGGGTCACGCGTCTACCGTTGCGGGGGCAGCACCGGACTGGCTCGAAAAGAGCGGCACCGGTTTCCCGTTTCACCCCATGCACGGCGGCATGAGGCACCTGAAACAGGCCGGCATCTGAACATTCGAAAGACCGTTCGTCAACTTGGCGGGTACTTTTCCGGCGGTTGCCAGGGAAGCGACTGACGGATATTGCCAGAAAATTCCCACAGGAGTACAAATGTACTCCATGAAGAATCTAACGCCCCGCCGTACCGCCATCCTGACCTTTATCCGCGACCGTATCGCGCAGCAAGGCCAGTCCCCCAGCCTCGCCGAGATCGCCGAGGCGTTCGGCTTTGCCTCCCGCAGCGTGGCGCGCAAGCATGTGCTGGCGCTGACCGAGGGCGGCTTTATCGAGGTCAACCCCAACCAGGCGCGCGGCATCCGCCTGCTCAATCAACCGGCGCGGCCGGAGCTGCTGGATATTCCGGTGCTCGGCCGGGTGGCCGCCGGTTTGCCCATTGGCGCCGATGCCGAAGTGCACAACCGTCTATTGCTCGACCCGGGCATGTTCGCGAAAACCCCGGATTACCTGCTGCGGGTGCAGGGCGATTCGATGATCGAAGATGGCATCCTCGATGGCGACCTGGTGGGCGTACGCCGCAGTGCCGAGGCCTTGAACGGGCAGATCGTGGTGGCACGCCTGGACGGTGAAGTCACCATCAAACGTTTCGAACACGTGGGCGAGCGCGTGCGCCTGCTGCCGCGCAACCCCGCCTATCAACCCATCGTGGTGCGGCCCGATCAGGACCTGGCCATCGAAGGGGTGTTCTGCGGCCTGGTGAGGCAAGGCTGATGGGCGCCGTCGTTGCACTGGACTCGCTGTTCAATGGCGGCCGGGTCTGGAAAGGCCGGCCCGCCGCGCCGCCGGCCAGCGTCCATCCCACCGGGCTTGCGGCCCTGGATGCGGTGCTGCCCAGCGGTGGCTGGCCGGAAGCGGCGTTGAGCGAAATCCTCATGGCCAAGGAAGGCGTGGGCGAGTTGCAGCTGGTGTGGCCGACCCTGGCACGGTTGGCGGCGGCCGGTGAGCGCATCGTGCTGGTGGCGCCGCCCTACACGCCGTACCCCCACGCCTGGCAAAACGCCGGGGTGGATGTGCGCCAGCTGTCAGTGATCCAGGCCGATGAACGCGATGCCTTGTGGGCAGTGGAGCAATGCCTGCGTTCCGGCAGCTGTGGCGCGGTGCTGTGCTGGCCGCGCAAGGCCGATGACCGCGCCTTGCGCCGCTTGCAGGTGGCGGCGGAAACCGGCCAGACCCTGGCCTTTGCCTGGCGCTCCTTGAACGAGGCCATCAACCCGTCACCGGCCGCGTTGCGCCTGGCGGTTGAGGCGAGCCCGGCGCAAGTGCGGGTGCTCAAGTGCCGGGGTGGCCTGGCCCATCCCGCGCCCATTGCGCTTGGGCACTGAGGTTGGCATGCGCTGGGTGTGTATTGTGTTCCCGCAATTGGCGCTGGACGGGGTGCTGCGTTCGCGCCCCGAACCGGACCAGCCGTTGGCCCTGCTGGCCGGCACGCCGCAGCGGCGGGTGCTGCAAACCGTCAATGACGCCGCGCGCAAACTCGGCCTGCGCCCCGGCCAATCCCTGACGGCGGCCCATGCCTTGACCAAGGCGTTCGCCTGCGCCGAATACGACCCGGCGCAGATCGAATACTGGCAGCAGTTTCTCGCCGCTTGGGCCTACCGTTTCAGCTCCCAGGTCAGCGTGTTCTACCCACGGGCGTTGCTGTTCGAGATCGAGTCGAGCCTGGGCCTGTTCGGGCCCTGGCCGTTGCTCGAAGCACGCTTGCGCAAGGAGCTGACCGAACTGGGGTTTCGTCATCGCATCGTCGCCGCGCCGAACCCGGCGGCGGCGCGGATATTGGCGAATGCCTACGACGGCCTGGCCGTGGCCGATGAGCAATACCTGCAACACGCCCTGGCACCGATCCCCATCGACCGCGCCGGCCTCGACCCGCAAGCCGCCAGCGCATTGTCGCGCATGGGCTTGCGCACCCTGGCCCAGGTGCAGGCGTTGCCTCGGCATACCCTGGCCCGGCGCTTCGACGCTGCGCTGCTCAAGCACCTAGATGCACTGTGCGGCCAACGGCCCCTGGCGCTGGCGTTCTACCAGCCGCCGGACCGGTTTGATGTGCGCATCGAGCTGAATTTTGATGTGTTGTCCCACCAGGCCTTGCTGTTTCCCTTGCGCCGTTTGACTGGCGACCTGTCGGCGTTCCTGTGTGGCCGCGACAGTGGCGTGCAGCGTTTTGACTTGCACCTGGAGCACGCGGCCGAGCCCGACAGCGTGATCAAGGTCGGCCTGCTCAGCGCCGAGCGTGACGCGGCGATGCTGTTCGAACTGGCCCGTGGGCGCCTGGAGCAAGTGCAAGTCACCTCGCCGGTGCGCGGCTTTCGCCTGGTGGCCGAGGACCTGCCGGTGTTTGTGCCCCAGCGCCAGGACCTGTTCGACGAGCGCCCGCAACAAACCCTGCCGTGGGAACAACTGCGCGAACGCCTGCGGGCGCGGTTGGGGGACGAAGCGGTGCAAGGCCTGCGCTTTCACGCCGACCACCGCCCAGAATGCGCCTGGCAAGCCGGTGCTGATCTTCGCCCGTGCTCACCCTCAAACAACGTGCAACGCCCGGGCTGGTTGTTGCATGAACCGACGCCCCTGGCCGAGCAGGGTCTACACATCCTGATGGGCCCGGAGCGCATCGAATCCGGCTGGTGGGATGGCGCCGATGTGCGCCGCGATTACTACCTGGTGCGCACCCGCGCCGGCCAGCAGGGCTGGGCTTACCGCACCGTGGGTGAAAGCGGCACGCTGTGGCTGCAAGGCTGGTTTGCATGAAGTACGCGGAGCTGCACTGCCTGTCCAACTTCAGTTTCCAGCGGGGCGCCTCCAGTGCCCGCGAGCTGTTTGAACGGGCCAGGCAGCAGGGTTACGAGGCGCTGGCGATCACCGATGAATGCACCTTGTCGGGCATCGTCCGTGCCTGGCAGGCAGCCAAGGAAGTCGGGTTGCCGCTGATTATCGGCAGCGAGATGCGCCTGGAAAACGGCCCCAAGCTGGTGCTGCTGGTGGAGAACCTGGAAGGCTATCAACACCTGTGCCGGCTGATCACCATCGCCCGTCGCCGTGCGGGAAAAGGTCACTACCGGTTGCTGCAGGAAGACTTCACCGCGGTACACGGCTTGCTCGCGTTATGGATGGTCGAAGACACCGACACCCAGGCCCATATCCAATGGCTGTGCAGCACCTTCACCGATCGCCTGTGGCTGGCGGTGGAACTGCATTGCGGCCAGAACGATGCCCGTCACCTTGAGCAACGCCTGAACCTGGCCGCCAGCCTGCACCTGCCGGCGGTGGCCTGCGGCGATGTGCATATGCATGTGCGCGGTCGCCGTGCGTTGCAAGACACCATGACCGCAATCCGTCACCACGTCCCGGTGGCCGAAGCCGGCGCGCGCCTGCATCCCAATGGTGAACGGCACTTGCGCAGCCTCGATGCATTGGCCGCGCTGTACCCGGCGCACTTGCTGGAAGAGTCCCTGAACATTGCCCGGCGTTGCACCTTTGACCTCGGCCAATTGCGCTATCAATACCCCAGGGAGTTGGTACCTGAAGGCCAGGATGCAAAATCCTGGTTACGCAGCTTGACCGAGCAAGGCATCGCCCAGCGTTGGCCGAAAGGGGTCGACGCCAAGACCCTCCAGCAGATCAATAACGAACTGGAACTGATCAGCGACCTCGGCTACGAAAGCTATTTCCTCACCGTACACGACATTGTGCGCTTCGCCCGCAGCCGTTCGATCCTGTGCCAGGGCCGCGGCTCGGCGGCCAACTCGGCGGTGTGTTTTGCCCTGGGCATCACCGAGATCGACCCGAGCCTGATGAACATGCTGTTCGAGCGCTTCCTGTCCCGCGAACGCAACGAGCCGCCGGACATCGACGTGGACTTCGAGCACGAACGCCGCGAAGAAGTGCTGCAATACGTCTTCCAGCGCTACGGTCGTACCCGCGCCGCGTTGACGGCGGTAGTCAGCAGCTACCACGGCGCCGGCGCGGTGCGCGACGTGGCCAAGGCCCTCGGGTTGCCGCCGGATCAGGTCAATGCCCTGGCCGACTGTTGTGGGCGCTGGAGCGACGAAGCACCGCCCCTGGAACGCTTGCGCGAAGGCGGTTTCGACCCCGACAGCCCGGTGCTGCGCCGGGTGCTCACACTCACTCAGCAACTGATCGGCTTCCCCCGGCACCTGTCCCAGCACCCCGGCGGTTTCGTGATTTCCGAACACCCGCTGGACACCCTGGTGCCGGTGGAAAATGCTGCCATGGCCGAGCGCACCATCATCCAGTGGGACAAGGACGACCTCGACGCCGTGGGCCTGCTCAAGGTGGACATCCTCGCGCTGGGCATGCTCAGTGCGATTCGCCGCTGCTTCGACCTGCTGCGCCGCCATCGCAACCGGGACCTGAGCCTGGCTTCGGTGCCCAAGGAAGATGCGGCAACCTACGCGATGATCAGCAAGGCCGACACTATCGGCGTGTTCCAGATTGAGTCGCGGGCGCAGATGTCGATGTTGCCCCGCCTGCGACCGGAAAAATTCTACGACCTGGTCATTGAGGTCGCCATCGTGCGGCCGGGGCCCATCCAGGGTGGCATGGTGCATCCGTACCTGCGGCGGCGGAACAAGGAGGAAGAAACCACCTACCCATCGCCGGAACTAAAGTCCGTACTGGAACGCACCCTGGGCATCCCGCTGTTCCAGGAACAGGTCATGCAGATCGCTATGGTCGCCGCCGATTACACACCCGGCGAAGCCGACCAACTGCGCCGTTCCATGGCCGCCTGGAAACGCCACGGCGGCCTCGAACCCCATCAGCAACGCCTGCGCACCGGCATGCTGAAAAACGGCTACAGCGAAGCCTTCGCCGCGCAGATCTTCGAGCAGATCAAGGGCTTTGGCAGCTACGGTTTTCCCGAGTCCCACGCCGCCAGTTTCGCCTTGCTGACCTATGCCAGTTGCTGGCTTAAATGCCATGAACCGGCAGCGTTCGCCTGCGCCCTGATCAACAGCTGGCCCATGGGCTTCTACAGCCCGGACCAGATCCTGCAGGACGCCCGTCGCCATCATTTGCAGATCCGCCCGGTGGATGTGCAGGCCAGTGACTGGGATTGCAGCCTTGAGCCGATCGAAGGCCAGCAACCGGCGATTCGCATGGGCTTGCGCATGATCTCCGGGTTTCGCGAAGAGGACGGCCGGCGTATCGAAGCGGCGCGCCAGGCCCGGGCGTTTTTTGATATTGCCGACTTGGGCGAGCGTGCCCAATTGGACACTCGCGCCCAGGAACTGCTGGCGGATGCCGGTGCCTTGCGCGGCCTGGCCGGGCATCGGCACCGGGCGCGTTGGGAGGTGGCCGGGGTGCAGAAACAACTGGGCCTGTTTGCCGGTATCGCCAGCCCGGAAGAGGCGGTGGTGGAGCTGCCGCAACCGACAGTCGGCGAAGATTTGTATGCCGACTACGCCAGCGTCGGCACCACCCTGGGCCCACACCCGTTGGCGCTGTTGCGCGATGAACTGCGCGCGCGGCGTTGCCGCAGTTCCAGGGAATTGCTGCAGGTTGAGCATGGCCGCAACGTCAGCGTCGCCGGCCTGGTCACCGGTCGACAACGCCCGGGCACGGCCAGCGGCGTTACCTTTGTCACACTGGAAGATGAGTTCGGCAATATCAATGTGGTGGTCTGGCGCGATTTGGCCGAGCGCCAACGCCAGGCGCTGGTGGGCTCGCGGTTGCTCAAGGTGGATGGCCGCTGGGAGGCGGTGGGCGAGGTTCGGCACCTGATCGCCGGGCGCTTGACCGACCTGACCCCGTTGCTGTCGGGCATCAGTGTGCGCAGCCGGGACTTTCGCTGAGCCGGCCCTTGCTCCTTCCTGCCGGCATAAGCAATATGCGATGAAACCAACCGCCACTGCCGGGCTCAAAGTTTTCATTGCCGCCCACCTTTTATCTTTTGCAGAGCCGACCGATGCAGTTTTTATCCAATACCCACGGCTGTGAGGGTTGGGCTGGGGAAATGGCCCAGAGGATTCGTGCTTTCGATTGGTCCACCACCGACCTCGGCCCGATGAATGCCTGGCCCTCCAGCCTGACCAGCGCGGTGCAGATGATGCTGGCATCGCCCATGCCCATGGTGATGCTGTGGGGGCACGCCGGTTACATGATCTACAACGACAGCTATTCGGTATTTGCCGGCGGTCGCCACCCTTATCTGCTGGGTGCGCCGGTGGAACTGGGCTGGCCGGAAGTCGCCGACTTCAACCGCAATGTGGTCGACACCTGCCTGGCTGGCGGCACCTTGTCCTACCGCAACCTGCCCCTGGAACTGTTGCGCGACGGCCGCCCGGAAGAAGTCTGGATGGACCTGTATTACAGCCCCGTGGCCGGCGACGACCAACGACCGGCCGGGGTCCTGGCGATTGTGGTGGAGACCACCGAACATATGATCTCCGAGCGCCTGCGCCAGGAACTCACCCACAACCTGGAGCAGCGCGTGGCCGCGGAGGTGCAGGCCCGTTCCGCCGCCGAAGAACAGTTGCGTCAATCACAGAAGCTGGAAGCCATCGGCGGCCTGACCGGCGGCGTGGCCCACGACTTCAACAACCTGCTGCAAGTGGTCGCCGGCAACCTGCACCTGCTGGCCCGGCATGAGCCGGACAACCCCCAGGTGCAGCGCCGGGTCAGCGCCGCCATCGCGGCAGTGGAACGTGGGGCCAAGCTGACCTCGCAACTGCTGGCCTTCGCCCGTCGCCAGCCATTGTCACCGGCGGTGTACAACCCGCTGCGCATCTATGAAGGCCTGGGCGAGCTGCTGCAGCGGGCGCTGGGAGAAACCATCCACATTGATGTGCAACTGCCCCAGGATCCGTGGTGCATTAACGTCGACCGCAACCAACTGGAAAACGCGCTGCTCAACCTGGCGATCAATGCCCGGGATGCCATGAAAGGCGAGGGGGTGATTCGGATCACCGGCGAAAACATCATCCTCAACCCTCCGGATTGCGCCGGTAAAAGCATCAACCCCGGTGAATACGTGCGCCTGGCCGTCGCCGACAGCGGCGCCGGCATGTCACCAACGATCCTGGCCCGTGCCTTCGAACCGTTTTTCACCACCAAGCCGAATGGCCACGGTACCGGCCTGGGCCTGAGCATGGTGTTTGGGTTCGTGCGCCAAAGTGGCGGGCATGTTGAGGTCGAGAGCGTGGAGGGCAGCGGCACCGTGGTGCAAATGTATTTCCCGCGCAATTTGGGAGAGCCGGAAAACCACGATGCGCCCGTCGAGCTCACACAACCCACCGGCGGCCATGAGACGATCCTGGTGGTTGAGGACAACGAAGGCGTACGCGCGGCCGCGGTGGAATTGCTCGAACAATCCGGCTACACCGTGCTCACCGCCGAAGACGGCGACCGGGCCATGCTGATGCTCCAGGCCGGCCTGCAACCGGACCTGATCTTCACCGACGTGGTGATGCCGGGCCGGGTCAAAAGCACCGACCTGGCCGAGTGGGCGCGCAGGCAAGTGCCGGCGATAGCGGTGCTGTTTACCTCCGGGCATACCCGCGACATTCTTTCCAGCAACCACCTGCTGGGCAACGACATTCACCTGCTGAGCAAACCCTATGGCCCGGATGACTTGGCGCAACGGGTGCGCTCGGTACTGACCTCCCGAATGATGTGACGAATGAAGATCCAGCCAGCAACACCAAACCACTGTGGGGGCCGGGCTTGCCCGCGATGGCGGAGTGTCAGGCACCCCATCCGGTAACTGGCACACCGTCATCGCGGGCAAGCCCGGCTCCCACAGTTGATCTTCACTGCCTTGAACACACCGATAAGGTTACCCATGACTTCCCAGCGCAACCTGCCACCAGACACCTCACTCACCACCCAACGCCCTGGCTTCGTGCGGGTACGAGGTGCCCGGGAACACAACCTGCGCAACGTCGACGTGGACATCCCCCGCGACGCCCTGGTGGTGTTCACCGGCGTGTCAGGCTCCGGCAAGTCGTCGCTGGCATTCTCCACCGTCTACGCCGAAGCCCAGCGCCGCTACTTCGAATCCGTGGCGCCCTACGCCCGCCGCCTGATCGACCAGGTCGGCGTACCGGACGTCGACGCCATCGAAGGCCTGCCGCCCGCCGTGGCCCTGCAACAACAGCGCGGTACACCCAGCACACGTTCATCAGTGGGCAGCGTCACCACCTTGTCCAGCCTGATCCGCATGCTCTACTCCCGCGCCGGCAGTTACCCGGCGGGGCAACCGATGCTGTACGCCGAAGACTTTTCCCCCAACCTGCCCCAGGGCGCCTGCCCGCAATGCCACGGCCTGGGCCGCGTGTACGAAGTGACCGAAGCCCTGATGGTGCCCGATCCTTCCCTCACCATCCGCCAACGCGCCGTGGCGTCCTGGCCACTGGCATGGCAAGGCCAGAACCAGCGCGACATCCTCGTCACCCTCGGCTACGACGTCGACATCCCGTGGCGCGACCTGCCGAAAAAGCAGCGCGACTGGATCCTCTTCACCGAAGAAACCCCCACCGTACCGGTGTACGCCGGCTTCACGCCGGCCCAAACCCGCGACGCCCTCAAACGCAAACTTGAGCCCAGCTACCAGGGCACCTTCACCGGCGCCCGGCGCTACATCCTGCACACCTTCACCCACTCCCAAAGCGCCCTGATGAAAAAGCGCGTGTCGCAGTTCATGCAAGGCAGCCCGTGCCCGCTGTGTGAAGGCAAACGCCTGAACAAGGCCGCGCTGTCGGTGAAATTTGCCGGCGTGGACATTGGCGAACTGTCGCAAATGTCTCTGCTGCAACTCGCCGAACTGCTGCGACCGGTGGCCGAAGGGCAGGGCGATAAAAAGCTCTCCGTGGAAAAACGCCTGGCCGCCCAACGCATCGCCCAGGACCTGCTCGAACGCGTCAGCACCCTGACCGACCTCGGCCTCGGCTACCTGGCCCTGGAACGCAGCACACCGACCCTGTCCTCCGGCGAACTGCAACGCCTGCGCCTGGCCACCCAACTGGGCTCGCAACTGTTCGGCGTAATCTACGTGCTCGACGAACCTTCCGCCGGCCTGCATCCCGCTGACGGCGAAGCCCTGTTCGCCGCCCTCGACCGCCTGAAGGCCGCCGGCAACTCGCTGTTCGTGGTGGAACACGACCTCGAAACCATGCGCCGCGCCGACTGGCTGATCGACGTCGGCCCGGCTGCCGGTGAACACGGCGGCCAAGTCCTGTACAGCGGCCCACCCGCCGGCCTCGCACAGATTGAAGCCTCGCAAACCCGCGAATACCTGTTCGCCGAAAAGCGCCCGGTCAGCCAACCACCGCGCCAACCCACCGGCTGGCTGAGCCTGGAAGGCGTCACGCGCAACAACCTCAACGACCTCAGCGTGGACTTTCCCCTGGGCTGCTTCACCGCCGTCACCGGCATTTCCGGCTCGGGCAAATCCAGCCTCGTCAGCCAGGCGCTGTTGGAACTGGTAGGCGCAGGCATGGGCCGCGTGGTGGAAACCGAAGACGAACCCAGCCTCGAAGACGACGCCCCGCAAACCAGCGGCGGCCGTATCAGCGGCGGGCTGGAACACATCCGCCGCCTGGTGCAGGTGGACCAGAAACCCATTGGCCGCACACCGCGCTCCAACCTCGCGACCTACACCGGCCTGTTCGACAACGTACGCAAACTGTTCGCCGCCACACCCGCGGCGAAAAAGCGCCATTTCGACGCTGGGCAATTTTCTTTCAACGTCGCCAAAGGCCGCTGCCCGAACTGCGAAGGCGAGGGGTTTGTCAGCGTTGAATTGCTGTTCATGCCCAGCGTGTACGCGCCATGCCCGACGTGCCACGGGGCGCGGTACAACCCGGAAACGTTAGCAATCAAGTGGGAAGGGCTGACCATCGCCCAGGTACTGGGGCTGACGGTTGAACAGGCGGTAGAGGTATTTGCCGAAGAGCCGGGTGTGCTGCGCTCGCTGCAAGTGCTGCGGGATATTGGCTTGGGTTATTTGCGCCTTGGCCAGCCGGCGACCGAGTTGTCAGGTGGGGAGGCGCAGCGGATCAAGCTGGCGACCGAGCTGCAACGCAATGCCCGGGGCGCGACGTTGTATGTGCTGGATGAACCGACGACCGGGCTGCATCCGCGGGATGTGGATCGGTTGTTGAGCCAGTTGAATCATCTGGTGGAGGCGGGGCACACGGTGATTGTGGTGGAGCATGAAATGCGTGTCGTGGCGCAGAGTGATTGGGTGATTGATATCGGGCCGGGGGCCGGGGATCGAGGCGGGAAGGTGGTGGTGAGTGGCACGCCGCAGAAGGTGGCGAAGAGCAAGAGCAGCCGGACGGCGCCGTTTTTGGGGCGCGAGTTGGGCTGAGTTTTGCTCGACGTGCGCCAGGTTCGTCGGCAGCTTCGTGATTGCCCGAGCGTTCGGTAGACTGCCCCGATTTTTTCTGATTTCCCCACCTTGTGAATAAATGGCCCTATGAGATATGTCGAAAATGGATCTTTTATCGATCCATTTCTCTTCTTATAGTCGACCAACGCCCCAAGCAGTTAACAGCGGTCATTAGTTCAGCTGTGGGGTTAGGTTTCTCATTGGCGGAAGTTGATATGAATTATAAAAACGGCTCTATCGGTATCGGAGTGTCTGCACTTTTAGTGCTGTCAGTTCTGCGTTTGTCCACTAACCAACCCCCAACCCGGGAAGAGTTTGTAAAGTATCCATCTCTCCGGCAGAAGTGGTTCACGATATGCGACGCTCGCAGCAACCTTGCCGAGCTCAATGATGAAGGCTGCAAGCATTTACGCGAATGGCAGGCGGCCACCAAACTTCCCGTACTGGACAATTTGATGAATCAAAACCTGGGTAAATAGCTGGCGGCCATATGACTTTTTCAGTTGGCTGGAGCATCCAGCTGAAATCCGGAAGTCATCATCGCCCCCTACCTGTGCCCCTCAATGCTGCGCACCAACGCCCCAAAAAGCTCACCCCGCGGCATCTCGCTCAAGGGAATATTCGCCTTCTCGAACCACTCCCGATCCGCCTCAGGATGCGGGCCACTCAGCACCACTATCCCGTTTTCATAGGTGTAACGCGCTGCCGCCACATCACCATTCCGGTAGGTCGCAATGGTTGAAGAAGGCGAGGTCGCGTCAGGCTTGGGGAAGTAAGGCCCATCCTGATAAAAGACGCTATCGGCTTTCCCATCCCACACAACCTGCACCGCCGCGTCCGCAATGCCCGCGACCTCAAACCCAGGCCTGCCCGCCTCTGAATCAAGGTCGTAGGGTATCAGGCCAAAGTTGCTGTCGTCGGCCAGATAAGCACCCATACAAAGCCCCAGGTAGCGCCCACCCTGGGCGACAAAGTCACGAATGGCCTGCACCCGCGCATCCCCCAAACTATCAAGCGCCGCAGGGATGTCCTGACCGCCACCCGGTTGAACGTAGAGGTCATAACGAGCGAGGCTTTGCGGCGTGATGTCGATCGATTCATCGGCACCTACAAAGTCAATCTGCGCATTCGGGCGGACGCGCAGCAGGGCTGTTTTGACATTCTCTGAACATCCCTCGCAGCCCGCCGGGCCTCGGTAGATAGCGACATGGGCGATGGGTGTCGCGGCGTGCACTGAGGAAGGAAGCAGTGTGAAAAACGCAAAAAGCGTCGCGGCGATGGCGTGCAGATTCATGGTTGTAGAGTCGTCTTAGAGCTGATTGGGTCCGATCGGACTTTGTGATTCGAAGCCTAAAGCCAATAGCCAGTTGAAGGAGTTAACATTTGTAAATCGGCTAGGAAAAATCGGGGTTGATGATCGCAACTACGGTTTTCCCATTCATATTTATGGGTTTTCCTTTAGTGCATAAATATCGAAGAGAGCGTTTCTTCCATTTTCAATCCCCGGAATTTTTCAGGCTGTTTGAGTCAGCTCTCGGCCATGCGCGAATGCTATCGGCCAATAGCACACACTCAAGTATCGACTATGCTTGGAGCGATTCAGCCCTGTACCTGAAGGATCTAAACAATGGGGTACCTTGTCGTTGCTCACGCGATGAATGTGAAGCCGGAGTTAGAACCACTTTCTACGTTGCCGGTGAGCATTGGTTGGTCATTGCACCAGGATGAAAACGCCACGTCGTTCTACTTAGACACGTTCAAGGCTGGCGAAGAACGGAAATGGCCCTTTACGTCTATGCCACCCATCAAGGATGTACCGCTTGAGCTCCCTCAAGAATTGGCAGCGCTATCGCGGATATACAAAGTGCTTAAGGATGCTCAGCTAGCCGACTACTTCAAGAGAGCTTTCCTGAATGTGAATTTAGCGCTGAGTAAAAGCCTTCAATTACACGTTTGCAGCTTTTGCACGGATGACGACGGGTTGGATTTTGTGTGTGTATCGTCGAATGGTGAACTGCAAAGGCTGCGTTGCGTTTGCGGTGATCTGGATATCACCTACGAGCTTGGCACGGTCATGATCCAGCCGCTTCTGATAGATGGGGTTGAAGGCGCCGACGTAAGTGGTCTGCATGACCCAGAGAGCGGCATTCACGTCTTGAGTCGGAATATAATGCCCTCGTCGTTACTGCATGCGGTGGCTTCAGCAGAAACCACTCGCTTTCTACAAACAGAAAGCCCCCCTCTGGGTCTAGGTAGCTTCGATGGTCTGGACGTCGCACCGGTAAAGATTGCTGGCTCTAAGATCGCCTCGCTGAAGCCTGAGGTGGTTGCTCAGAAAGCGTGGTGGAGGCGGTGGTAGTTGTATCGACGACTTCGACCCAAGCCAGGAGGTTTTCCGGGGAAAAGTAGCCAATTATCAGCATCGAAAAATTGGGGCCGATAATGGGGGCCAGTTTTCAAAAAGCTACCCGTCACGATGGGCTGCAATCGGCCAATAGCGGTCCCTCCGTCCAGAACCATTTTCCACCCTTAGCAGTCACTCAAGCCGACCACTTTTTCTTATTCGCCTTATCTCTACCTTGTAAATTTGCTCGTGTTCGAGCCGCATATTAGATGACATAGTCATCCACTGATCCGGACCGAGCCCCAAGCTCTTCAACCTCCCGAACCACCGTGCCAAGAATGCCGATCCCTTCATGAATCTGCTGCGTTGTCAGGCCGGCATAGCCCAAAATGAGCCCTGCCGGTCGCTCGTATTCTACCGACGTGGGTTCGGCAAACAGCGGCGAAAGCGGATATACGCCAACCCCGCGTTCGAGCGCTATCGCCTGCAACGTCGGCTCATCCTGAGCGCGAAGCGCGGGTAGCGTTAATACGCCGTGTAAGCCCGCCGCCATGCCGGCCAGTTGCCCATATTCCGCCAGATGCTGTTCAAAAGCCTCCAGTAATGCCCTTCGCCGCAGTTCATTTTCCCGCCGCAGGCGGCGAACGTGACGCTCATAGGTTCCACTTTCGATCAATGAGGCGAGCACGTTTTGTTCCCAGCGCGGTGAGTGTCGATCGGTCAGCCGTTTTGCTTCACGGAAAACGTGAACCAACTCGCGTGGAAGAACCAGATAACCCAACCTGAGTTGCGGTGAGAGTGCCTTGGAGAACGTTCCGACATAAATGACGCGAGCATCTGCGTCCATGGATTGCAGTGCGTCGATGGGCCGCTGGCCATAGCGAAACTCGCCGCCGTAATCGTCCTCAATGATCCACGCGCGATGTCGCCTCGCCCAACTCAGCAGTTCGAGGCGACGTGCGACAGGAAGCACCGCCCCCATGGGAAACTGGTGCGACGGAGTGACAAAGGCCAGGCGCACGCGATCACCTTCCGGCAGAGCACTGGTATCCAGTCCAGAGGCATCGACGGGTATGGGCAACGCCGTCGCGCCCGTGGCCTCAAAGCAATATCTGGCCATGCGGTAGCCAGGCTCTTCGAAGACGAATGCATCTTGCGGGTTCAGCAAAAGCCGGGCGCACAGGTCAAGTCCTTGCTGCGAGCCATGCACTACGAGTATTTGATCCGCATCGCACGCCAGACCGCGTGCGCGTCGCAGATAACCTTGCAGCGCATTGCGCAAGCGCTCTTCCCCTTCGGGGTGGCCGTAAGCGAGGCTCGGTTGACGCTTGACTAGTTCGGAACGGTAGGCGCGCTGCCAACCCAGCGCCGGAAAATCCCTGGTAGCGACCGAGCCGTACCTGAAATCGATGCGGGCTTGGGGTGACGCCATGTTGTACGGCTTCATGATGGCCACTCGTTGCCCGTAAAGGGAAAGCACTGGCGGCAGTTCCTTTTGCTGCGCCGAGTCCCCTTGGGCATGCCCGGATTGAGTGCTGATTATGCTCGCTACCGTGGCGGCCTTGCCCACTGATGTCAGGACAAAGCCTTCGGCCGCCAGTTGCTCGTAAGCCGCCGTTACCGTGGTTCGCGACACGCCGAGTTCGGCCGCGATTGCCCGCGTCGACATGAGCCTCGTGCCGGCGGCAAGCGTGCCGTCTTCTATCTGCGCGCGCAGCCTGGCATAGATCCGACGTTGCGCGCCGCGGGAAAATGCATCCGGATTGGCTGAAAACTGGCCCATGGAAAAACCTCGAAACTGGCACTTTCGATGATGCAGGTCGTGGTCGACATTATGGACTCCCAACAATCCGTAGTGAAATCCCATGTACATTCCCGAACACTTCGCAGAGCACCGCCCGGAACAGTTGCACCGAATTATCCGCGACAATCCGCTGGGCATCCTCGTGACTGAGGGTGAATCCGGCATGGATGCGGACCACATTCCCTTTGAACTCGATACCGGCCACGGAACATACGGGTTGCTGACCGCTCATGTGGCCCGCGCCAATCCTGTGTGGCAACGTTGCGCCGGCAGCACGCCTGTTATGGTGATCTTCAGGGGGGCAGAAGGCTACATTTCGCCCAACTGGTTTGCGTCCAAGCACGAAACGCATCGCCAGGTTCCCACATGGAACTACGAGGTGGTGCATGTGCATGGCGTCATGCACGTGATGTCGGAAGAAAAACTCCTGCGCCGCACCCTGGCCCTGCTGACTCGCCACCAGGAGTCCAAGGAGATCAAGCCCTGGAAGATGGGCGATGCGCCGCGTGAATATCTGGACGAGATGGTGTCGAGAGTCGTCGGTATCGAGATCGAAATGCAGTGCGTTGAATGCAAGCGCAAGCTCAATCAAAACAAGTCGCACGCTGATCGCTTGTCTGCGATCGCGCACTTGCGCGAGCGCGGGCACGTTGAGCTTTCTTCGATAATGCTGGCCAACCTTGAGCAGCCGGATCAGGGGGCAGCACCGTGGACCTTGAGTTGACCACCACCACGATTCTGGTGACCTTCGCCGGAGTTTTTTTGATCTGCTTTATGAAAGGTGCCTTCGGTGGAGGCTTCTCCATTGTCGGCATTCCGCTGCTGTCGCTGGTGATGGATCCGCTCACAGCCGGCGGACTGCTAGCGCCGTTGTTTATCGCGATGGACCTGTTCGGCCTGCGTTACTGGAAGCCATCCACTTGGTCTAAACCCGACTTGGTGCTGTTGTTACCAGGTCTGATTGTCGGCATCGGTGTCGGCTATCTACTCTTTCGCGTCATGGATCACCGCGCAGTCGCGTTAGTGATGGCGGCGGTTACCCTGATTTTTGTCGGCCTCTGGTTCAAAACCGGTGGGGAAATCAGGGTCAGCCAGCGCTCATCGCTCAAGGCGGTGTCCGCAGGCGTCACCTCTGGGATCACGACTATGGTCGCGCATTCTGGTGGGCCACCATTAGCGATGTACCTGTTGCCGCTCGGTCTAAGCAAGAAAACCTATGCCGGCACCACCAGCATGTTCTTTACCGTAGGCAATCTGCTCAAGGCAGTGCCTTGGCTGCTGTTAGCCAGGCCCACCGGTAACGTGCTAAGCCTGATGGTCATCTGCCTGTTAGCAGTTCCAAGTGGTGTCTGGCTGGGCTGGCGACTGCACACCAAGCTGGATCAACGCCAGATGTACCTTGCCTGCTACTGCCTGCTCGTAGTCACGGCGGTAAAACTTCTGTGGGACGGCATAAGTGGCTATATCGTCTGAAAATGCCTCACCACTATGAGGCCCAACGTTACGGCCATTATCCGACTGGCTGCCAACGGAATGTTAGCAGTCAGAGGCCGTTCAAATGGCCTGTGACACTAGGATGCTCTGCTCGGCTAGGCGTGCTTCATCGAGCTAAAATTAGCGCTTGAGGACTTCGTCAGGGTAGTAACCGAGCATCTGAACTGGACGCAGATACTCAGACGGCGCTCCGAACAATTTAATCGAGCTGCTTAGAGTGACGAAGTTGAGATTGAGCGGCGGCGTAATATCACCGGCATTGCGTGCCGTCGCTTGAGCCTCATCGAGTGCCTCGGAGATGCTGTTGATTGCAGCTCCGGAACACTCCGAGGAAGGCATCACACAGCATTTGTGTGAACTGGCTTGCCTGCATTTTGGCTGAGCCGAATTCGGACTAAGCGGCAGTAAAACCGGTCAGGGCTTGGACAAGCTCCTGAACCCAGCTTGGCCACCCACCTTAACAACCAACCAGGCCAGCAGCACCAATCCCAAGGTTGCCCAGGGGATCGATCCCACGCCTGTCGTCTCAAGCAGTACACCGCCCACTACGGCACTGCCCGCAAACGCGAGGTTCAGCACGGTCACCAGCATCGACTGAGCCACATCGGCACCGTCGGCAGCAGCATTCGCCAAAGCTGTCTGTAGCAGGGTCGGTGCACCGCTGTAACTCAGGCCCCAGGCAGCCATCGCCACATAAACCGCTATGGCAGGCAAGCCACCCAACGCCAATGCCAGCGATACCAGCGCAAACCCGGCCAGGCTCAACAGCACCAACCGCCGCAGCCAGCGGTCAATCAATAGCCCAGTGAGCCAGATACCCACGAGAGCCGCAATGCCGAACGCAAGCAATGCCTGCTCGACCTGTCCATCCAACCCGACCGATGCCAGGAATGCCGCAATATAGGTGTAGAGCATGTAATGAGCCATGATCCACAGCATAACTACCGTCAGCACCGGTCGCACGCCTGGCCTGGACAAAACATGGCCCAGGGACAAGCGCTGACCAGCCCGTTGCCCGGCAAAGTCAGGGACATTCAGCCGAATCCAAACCATCAGCGCCAGGCTCAACGCCGCTAGCAGCCCGAACACATTGCGCCAACCGATCTGTTCACCCAGCCAGGCACTCAGTGGTACGCCCAGCGCCAAGGCGACGGGGATACCCAGCATAGCCACTGCCATCGCGCGGCCTTGCAAGGGCGCGGCGACCATGCGTCGCGCATAACCGGCCAACAGGCTCCACGCCACACCAGTGGCGACCCCGACGATCAGGCGCGCGACCAGGGTGAGGGCAAAATACGGCGACAAGGCAGTTACCGCGTTGCACAAACAGAACACCCCCACTGTCAGTAATAACACAAGGCGCCGTGGCCAACCTTGCAAGGCCAAGGTCAAGGGAACGGCCGCCAGCCCGGAACCGAGGGCACACGCGGTGACCCATTGCCCCGCCCATGCCTGGGAAACCTCAAACGTGTCGGAGATGTGTGGCAACAGGCCGGCGGGTACGCTCTCGTTGGCAGTGGCGATAAAACTCGCGGTGGTCAGGGCCAGTAAGCCAGTGATAGGTAGTTCTGAGGACGGCGGGGGGTTGGGTTGAATCGATTCTTCGCGGTTCATGAGCTTGCTCGAAAAACAGGTGAGGCCTGATTGTGATGAAGTGTCTGTGATTTGATAATTGGTCTAGAATTTGATGCTTAATCAAATCTGGATTGAAGATGGCCACTGATCGATTGGGGGACATGCGCTTGTTCGTTGAGGCTGCCGACCTCGGCAGTCTTTCAGCCGCTGGACGCAAGTTGGGGTTGTCGCCGGCGGCGGCCAGCGCACGGTTGCTCAAGTTGGAGGCGGCGCTGCATACCCGCTTGTTTGATCGCACAACCCGTCAACTGCGCCTGACTGATGAAGGCCGGTTCTATCTGCAGCAATGCTGGGTCGCCTTGCGCGCCATTGATGAGGCGGAGGCAGGGTTGCAGGCGAGTCAGCAGGAAGTACGCGGTAAAGTCCGTCTGTCTGCCTCTACTGACTTTGGCCGTCACCTGCTTAATGACTGGCTCGAGACCTTTTGCGCGCAGCATCCGCAGTTGAAGGTGGCGCTGACCTTGTCGGACGCTATGTCTAACCTGGTACAGGACGATGTCGACCTAGCCATTCGTTTCGGCCCACTGCGTGATAGCTCGTTGATCGCCCGGCAACTGGCACCCAACTGGCGGGTGCTTTGTGCCTCGCCGGACTACCTGGCGAGCCACGGCGAGCCGCAGACGCCGGCCGAGCTCACCGGGCATAAATTTATTCTGCTGGTGACTCCGGCGGGTCCTTTAAACACCTTTCATTTCAGGGTGGACGGCCAGACATGGAACCACAGTGTGCCATTGGAAAACGCCTGGGAAGCCAACGATGGCGCCGTGGCACGTGCTTGGGCATTGGCCGGTCATGGCATTGCACGCAAGACCATTTGGGACGCAGCAGCGGATATCCGTGCCGGGCGGTTGAAGGTGCTGCTGCCTGACTATTGCGTAGCAGAAGCTGGGGTGTTTGCGGTGCTGCATGGCAATCGGTACCGAATTGCCAGAGTGCGGGTCCTGTTGGACTTTCTGGTGGAGCGTTTCAAATGTGCCACCGAGGAACTTCTGCGCGACGTCGATGTGCCGAGGTTTTAAATGAATATGAACAGCTCTGGCTGACTTACCATTTTCGCCATAGGAGCAGCAGCTTTTTACATCTACCGTTCGCACAAGCGGAAGGTAGATTACGAATCTGTTTCAACCATCTGCCAAGCGGTACAGCGCCTGAGCATGAGACGCCGCCAGCCCAATGCGCTGCAAATTGCGGCGACTCTGCGAACTTGGAAGCGCAGTTGCAGCAATCACCAGGCTGCCGTGCTTCTTTGCTTGCTCTATCCGGTGAGATATCAGCGCTCCATGATAGCCCAAGCCTCGTGCATTTTTTCGAGTGGCAGCCGTGCCCAGGTAGGCAACGCCATTGCTGGCCAGGTACATCAACGCGCCTGCAACGACTTGCCCATCAGCTTTAAGGACGTAGATTTTCAGGCGTTCATTCGACATCAGTCCTGCAAAACAAGCCTGGCTCAACTGACGATGCTCTGGCTTGGTATGAAAGCCACTCGCATGAACTGCCGCGAACTCCGGAAGAGAGTCTGAAGTGGCCTCTTCGATGTTGAATAATTGGGGTGGCAACACCGCATCCTCGATGGGGCACGCAAGCTGCAGATGCGTCCACCCCCTCAAACGCTCGAATCGCTCCTCACCCACAAAAGCGAATTGCTCCAACGTCGAGGCTTTCCCGATAAGGGGCGTTACTGTTGAATACTCCGCTGACTCCTTGAGCAAGCTCAGCAGTGAAAGGGGGTTGCCGGTGCTGTCACCGTAGATACGATTGAACATCGGGCTAGGTGTTGCCTTCACCTGAAAGCACGGAAAGGCCCCATTGGAAAACACACGAGCACCAAAAGGATTTCCACTAACCCGCGATAAGCTCTCAACGCGGGAACACAAGTACTCGCTTTCTGCGGCTTCGATGGCATGCGCCCATTCAACATCCATGTGCATCGTCTCTTTGCAAGATTTCCAGGGAAGGTAGCGGTAAATCAACCCCTACGCACCTGCGAGGGCAGTGAAATAGATTGTCGGGCCAATGGGAGAAGTTTGGGCATCTGCCACAGAAGAGACATCGCCTGGCTTGTCGATAATCGACCCGGCTGCGTACATGCTCAAAGCCAATCCGATGTGCGATGACTTGATGGAAGAGGCAAGCCGCTATGCGTTATCCGGCCCACGCTCAAAATGAACACGGCACGTCCAAATAAAGGAGCAGAAAGGGCCCGATTCATTTGATTGAAACCCGATCTGCCCGTAGCGACGCTCACGCCTGGACTAACAATCCGCGTCAGAAGCAGCGCTTGAATCAAGCACCGGCCCATGCTCCCACTCACTGATGAAACCGGCGCCCCAACGCATCCAACCGCACCGCAATCGGCGGTAACCGCTCACTGCTCCTGGCCAGCGTCTCCACATCCTGCGCCGTATTCTGCGCGATGCTCTGCACCGACTGCAGCCGCCCCACAATCTCCACATTCGCCGTGGATTGCTCCCGAGTGGTCGACACAATCCGCCCATTCAACTGATCGATCTGCGAAATATCATTGCCCACCGCCCGCAGCATCTCCACCGCCAATTGGCTGTCCTCCACGCAGCGCTCCACGCCCTGGCGACTGTCGTGCATGGCCTCTACCGCTTGCCGGCTGCCGTGTTGCAACCCTTCAATAATCGTCTTGATCTCCTGGGTCGACACCGCCGTGCGTTGCGCCAGGCTGCGGACCTCATCGGCGACCACGGCAAACCCGCGCCCTTGCTCACCCGCGCGGGCGGCTTCGATGGCGGCGTTGAGGGCCAGCAGGTTGGTCTGGTTGGCGATGCTGTTGATCACCTCCAGCACCGAGCCGATTTGTTCGGCTTGCACGGCCAGCCCTTCGACCGTCTCGTTAGTGTCGTGGAGGCGGGTGGCGAGTTGAGTGATTTCCAGCTGGGCGCGGCCGACGCTTTCCTGGCCACGGATGATCTGCTGGCTGGCTTGCCCCGCGTGCTCGACGGCATGCTCCACGTGCACGGCGATATGGCCCATGGCATCTTCCATGCGCTGCATGGAACCGGTCATCTGGGCGATTTCCGCCAGTTGGTGGCGCGCGCCTTTTTCCAGGGTGCCGCTGGCGTGAGCCAGCTCCTGACCCAGTTGGCCGAGGCCGTGGGAGTCGCGGGCGACGCCGTCGATCAGGCCGGTGATCTGGGTCAGAAAGTGATCGAAACGGGTGGCAAGGGAGACATGCACTTTTTCCGGACTGCCCTTGACGGCCTCACCGCTGAACTGCGTGGTGACGGCGAGCATCTTTTCGAGCATTTCCTGGCTTTCTACCGCTTCGGTCTGGCTGTGTACGGCGAGGTAGAGCAGGGCGACCGTTTCCATCACTACGTAGAACGCGTGGATGAAAATCATGCTCCAGCCGCCGTGATGCTCCATCACAAACACCGGGAAACCCTGATGCTGCAACGCATGGAACACCACGTGGTGTACCGCGATGGTGACAGCGGCCACCAGGATAGGCAGCCAGTCGCGGTAGAAGGTCAACACCGCCAGCAGCGCGAAGATACCGAAGTGCGATTCGATGACACCCTGGGCCTGGTTGATGTGCAACGCCGCCATCACCATCAGCCCAACGCCAAGGGCGCAACGCATCAGGCGGGTGCCGCCGATGACGCGATAGGCCAGGGTCAGCACCACGCTGGTGCCGCCGCCTATGAAGAGCGCTTGAAGCAGCGTGTCGTGCCATAACGCCAGGCCGAGGGAGAAGAGGGTCATCAGCCAGATCAGGGCGAGCATGATGCGGTCGGCTTTGCGGTAGTGCTCGATGAAACGGGCTTGGGCAGGCATTCACTCGTACTCCATGTGGACTGGCCGGGGTGAGGCAAGCATGCGACGTGCCATACGGGCATGCGGGGAGCGAATCGGGTGTGGGGGAGCGGGGGTTGATTGATGGTAGGAGGTTATCGGCGGTGTTGGGTGGGGCTTTAGGGGGGATAAGCCAGAAGCTGCTTGTTACGAGGGGCTGCAATCGGCCAGAAGCGGCCGCTCCCGCAGAGCGGTTTTATAGCTGCGAGAACAGCGATATCTAAATGCGACTGATAGGATAGGATCTAGCTTGTGCATCGGTATTTGGCCGAGCGTCGTAGCGGTACGACGGCTGAACACTGCGAGCCGTAAGCTCAGACTGGATTTCCCGCCAAGTATCGCTATGGTATCCAGTAAGAGAAGGGTCATTCCAAGTGCCCGAAATGGTCACTTTATTGTAATCGCATATAAAATCTATAAATATGACTCACTGCAAGGATGATCAGTATGGCGGTAGAGAAAAGAGTGCGATCAGTGGGATCTGTAGCGGGAGAACTTATAAAAAAATCTAGAGAGTCCGCCCTTGCGTCAGTACAGATATTTAACAACCCTGCGCTCACCTTCAAGTCTGAAATATTTATTGTTTTAATGATGATATCTTGGACTTATCTCCTCCATGCATATTATCGTAAAAATGGAGTTGAGTATCGTTACTTCAAAATGGAAGGTACGCGAAAGAGATTTCAAAAAACTGCTAAAGGTGCTGTAAAGCATTGGGAGTTAGAGAAATGTCTGAATCAGCCAGAGTCACCGGTCGATTTGAGTGCCGCAAATAATCTTAGATTTCTAATCGGCTTGAGGCATGAAATCGAACACCAAATGACGACCAGGATAGATCAGTTTTTAAGTGCTAGATTTCAAGCTTGCTGCCTAAATTATAATGAACTTATAAAGTCGCTATTTGGCGCTAGCTTCGGTATAGACAAGCACTTATCCTTTAGCCTCCAATTCTCATCTTTGAATAAGGAACAGGTGGAGAAATTATCCCAGGCTGACGGTCTCCCTGAAAATATCCGGGCATATATAACTGCATTTGATCTGGCTCTAACCGATGAAGAGTTCAATGATCCAAAATTTTCTTATCGTGTTTTCTTCGTTCCCAAAACAGCGAACCATAAAGGTCAGGCAGATCAAGTTATTGAGTTTATCAAACCTGGCTCTGAAATGGCCCAAGGAATAAATACCAAATATATTCAAATCAAGGAGATTGAACGCCCTAAATATTTACCTTCGAAAATTATCGAAAAAGTACAGAGGTCTGGCTATCCACGATTCAATATGAGGCACCACACGCAAATGTGGCAGCTCAACGATGCAAAAAAACAAGGCAAAGGTTTTGGCGTCACCATAATGAACACATGGTACTGGTATGAGACATGGTTGGAAAATGTTCTAGCTGAGTGCGAAAAACGTAAAAAAGAATTTGTTTAAGATGTGCGCAACTTGCACTATTCGAGTTATAGAAACCGCTTGCACAGCGCCGGAATGCTCATGCTCTATAAAATTATCTAGTTTTTATCGAGTAATCACTAACTGAATAAGCAACAAAACAGCTGAGGCCGATGGCTAAATTTGAGCATTTATTCAGCTTCGTACTCATCCAGCGAATGCCAGCAGACCAATTAATTACGCACGCACTGGAGTAAAAATGTTAAAACTACATACTCAGTTGATTTGCGTTTATCACATGAGCAACCCAGACGACCCTTCTGAAGGCATCCCGACCCCGGATAGACGCGCAAACAAACCTATCGGCATTCACGAAACCTCCACAAATAAGACAGCTTTTTTTCAGAAAATAATAAAGCCAAAAATTGGTTCAAAAACCATTACAATAGTGGTCCCCAATGAAATCACTCTTGCAATAAATGTAGCAACCAAGTCGTTACAGCAAGCTAAAAAAATTAAAGTAAAACTCGAACGGTTATCAGAGTCTACTCAATCGATATATGATCACAATGTGGGGCTGGCATATGACTATCTTGAGAGCATACAGACGGCAATAATTTTCGCATATAAGGCAGTGGAATCATTTTGCAATGCGGCAATCCCTGACTCACATGTATACATAAAGTCCACCAACAAATCTACAGAACATTATAGCAAGGAGCAAATCGAACGATGGATTTCTACTTCTGAGAAAGTTTCATCAATATTGCCACCAATATTAAAATGCCCTCCACCTCAATCCGAGAATTTCTGGTCCGATTTCAAGAGTCTTGAAAGACTAAGAAACGAGATAGTACACAGCAAGTCCAGTAATACAGATGCAATATTGGAAGAGTTATTCGCAGAGTGTGTATACAGGCACATACAGTCAGCACTGGTTTTACTGGAGTTTTTTATTGCGATCGACCCGTCAAACCCAATATTTCCGTTAGGCTTTGGAAAATCTATGGTGCGAGTTATGAATGTAGCAAAAGCGGAAGATATATTAGGTAAGGTTGACGAAAGTTAACTCCGTCCATCCGGTTACGCATATAGAATAATTTCTACGATGCGTTAAATTTTTAAGAACACAACGCTCGCTCACGACCGGAATTTACCACTTCACCAAAGGCTGCTTTTGGCCGATAGCAGCCGGTCGTTCCGTAGGCTGCACGCCATCTGTGAGCTGGCAGTATCGGCCCGAGGAGGGGAGATCAAAGTTGATCCAAGCGCGGTCATTTGCATGTAAAACAGCAGGATCAGTCATGTGATGGCCCTTCTCGGCTCGTACTGTCCGCCTTCAATCGTCAATTGTCCTGGTTCTAACCGGGACGTGCTTAACCACCATTAGCCCGGTTGAACTGCCAACGCGTGGAACGACCCGCTATGCCGGCAAGTCTACCTGTATCTACTCATGGGTAAGGTACAGCGCAATGGATAAGACAATCACCGTCGATCAACTAGAGACCACCGACCTTGGATCAATCAACGAAATATGGCTTGGCGGGACGCATACCCAGCTATGCCTATGGCGTGGCGAACAGGTCTTCACCCACGAGATGATGAGCGAGGGCACCCACGATCAGAATGTCCAACGCCTGTGCTTGCAGTTGGTCAACCCTGACGATCAAACCGCCGTAGCCAGCGTCGAGGTAATTGTGCGCGAACGGCTGAAAAAAATGGGGAAGGAGGGCGAGTTTTATCCCGCAGAGGAGGCTGACACTCATCAATAAGAAAAGGTGTATCGGTCATTCATGGGGAGTTGATCCAAGGCCTGTTGTCGCTTGGAGGTGTATCTTTCGATGATGATCCTGAGACGCTTAGGATGACTCACTCAATTCAGTAAAACCACGGAGCAGCCAACAGGTTATGGATATCGAATTTCGCGGTAATCGCATGCGTGATAACCCGTCTGTAGGTACATGAATCGCCCCTGATTTCATAGGCGCGTTATGGATTCAACCGGTTTGTGTAGCCATCCAGGTCAAAAAATCATGGAGCTGAGTCGTAAATTTCTTTGGCTTGGCATCCGGGTTTCTTGCCTGGGACAAGAAAAAAGAGATCTGCATTCTCATACTCGGGTAATGCTGAACAAACTGCTCGACAAGCTCTTCCAGTGTTTGCGGCCACATCAGGTCCTGTTCAGAGCGAAGCACTTGAGTTGACCGGATGAGTTTGCGCGAAGCTTCTCGCTGCAAGCGTAGCGATTGCGTCGGTGTGGTCGCCTGGTCGATAAGGTCGGCATACCGGGTCAGCACGGATTCAAAGTCACCATTCACGGCAATGGCGATAGCGCGCGACGGCTTGAACCGGTCGAAGCGTTGGGTCAGATCATCGCCCCATAAGCAACGACAGTGATGCTTGAGCCAATACCCCCAGCTCAATCGATTGTCAGGTGCCAATACTTCAGCACGACTACCGATATCGAAATCGATCTTGGTGACTTCGGCATGCCGACTTTCCAGCGTGCGCCTTTTCGACTCCAGCATTTCCAGATCCTGCGACGTAGGTGGGCTGTGCAGAATAAGGGTTAGGTCAAGGTCAGAAACCCCCGGCACGGCGTCGCCTCTCGCGACACTGCCATAAAGATAAATCCCGTCCAGCAAAGGTTCCGGCCGCGCGAGCGTCATGCAAACGTCCGTCAGCAAAGCCTGAAACTGTGGCTGCGTCTCGACGTTGGACACGGTGAGGATATAACCGTCCGCATCAGTGCCACGAGGTTGGAGTTGTTCCATGAAGCCGTCCTTGAGTTGCGTTCAGTAAAAATCGGGGTCAAACCCCATCAAGACGTGCGCCGGCCTTCCAGGCTGGAAAACACATGCATACCCGCCAGCATCGCCACTACGAAGATGAGAATTTGCCAGTGCCCGGTAAACAGAAGGGCGACCGCAGGCCCAGGGCAGATACCCGAGAACAAACACGCTGACGGACAGCCCGATCAGTTCCTGCACAGGAGAGTCGGTGAGGGTTGTTGCTCAGCGAACCATCATAACCATCCGTGCGGGGCTGGGTCTGCGCAAGTCAGATTTTGCTGCCGCCCCCCATGGAATGGTGAAGCCCTGCTTCCAGTACTAAAGGAGGTGTCAATGCCCGCTAAAGGACCATTTCGGTCTGACGCCATAGGTTTAGGCTCAGCTTTGTGATCGTCAACGATGACAACAAGAGGCGCCGCATCACCTGCGAGATGAGTAGAAAACCTCACTGACTCCCGTGTCTCCATAATAAAAAGAGGATTTATCATGAGTAGCACCTTCTTCATTCCTTCCGTGAACATGATGGGCATTGGCAGCCTCGACGAGGCGATGCTCGCAATCCGCAAGTACGGATTCCGCAAAGCCTTGATCGTCACCGATGCCGGCCTGGCCAAAGCCGGCGTGGCGGCCAAGGTCGCTGGCCTGTTGGCCCAGCAAGACATCGACTCCACCCTGTTTGACGGCGCCAAACCGAATCCGACCGTCAGCAACGTGGAGAAGGGCCTGGAACTGCTGGCCCGCAGCGACTGTGATTTCATTATTTCCCTGGGCGGCGGTTCACCCCATGACTGCGCCAAAGGCATTGCCCTGTGCGCCGCCAACGGTGGGCACATCAGCGACTACGAAGGCGTCGACCAATCCGCCAAGCCACAAATGCCACTGATCGCCATCAACACCACCGCCGGCACGGCGAGTGAAATGACCCGTTTCTGCATCATCACCGACGAAGTCCGCCACGTGAAAATGGCCATCGTCGACCGTAACGTCACCCCCCTGTTATCCGTCAACGACCCCTCGCTGATGGCCGCCATGCCCAAAGGCCTGACCGCCGCCACCGGCATGGACGCACTGACCCACGCCGTCGAAGCCTACGTGTCGACGGCGGCCACGCCGATCACCGATGCCTGTGCACTCAAAGCCATCGAATTGATCTCGGCCAACCTGCGCACCGCCGTTGCCCAGGGTGACAACATGACCGCCCGGGAAAACATGGCCTACGCGCAATTCCTTGCCGGCATGGCCTTCAACAATGCTTCGCTGGGTTATGTACATGCCATGGCGCACCAACTGGGCGGTTTCTACGACCTGCCTCACGGCGTGTGCAACGCGATTCTGCTGCCCCATGTGTCGAGCTTCAACGCCAGCGTATGCCCGGCCCGGTTTAAGGATATCGCTCATGCGATGGGGGTTGAGACTCAGCAACTCGATGCGGAGAAGGGTGCTGCGGCGGCTATCACGGCCATCCGTAAACTGTCTGCGGATGTGGGGATTCCGAGCGGGCTCGTTGAGCTGGGTGTGAAGGCTGACGATATTCCGACACTGGCAGCCAATGCGATGAAAGATGCCTGCGGTTTTACCAATCCGCGTCCTGCCAATCAGGATGAGATTGAGCAGATTTTTCATACCGCGATGTGATTGATGTGAAGTGATGCTGGAGAGAACGCCCCGCCTTTGGTTGAAGTGCGGGGTGTTTTGGTTTTGTTCGCCGATAGGGTTGGAGTGGCTCACTGGCTTGGCTGGAAGTGGTCTGTCATGAGCGGCTACTGTCGGCCATTAGTCCATGTGCTGCATGGAACCGGTCATCTGGGCGATTTCCGCCAGTTGGTGGCGCGCGCCTTTTTTGAAGGTGCCGCTGGCGTGAGCCAGCTCCTGACCCAGTTGGCCGAGGCCGTGGGAGTCGCGGGCGACGCCGTCGATCAGGCCGGTGATCTGGGTCAGAAAGTGATCGAAACGGGTGGCAAGGGAGACATGCACTTTTTCCGGACTGCCCTTGACGGCCTCACCGCTGAACTGCGTGGTGACGGCGAGCATTTTTTCGAGCATTTCCTGGCTTTCTACCGCTTCTGTCTGGCTGTGCACCGCGAGGTAGAGCAGGGCGACCGTCTCCATCACCACGTAGAACGCGTGGACGAAAATCATGCTCCAGCCGCCGTGATGCTCCATCACAAACACCGGGAAACCCTGGTGCTGCAAGGCATGAAACACCACGTGGTGTACCGCGATGGTGACAGCGGCCACCAGGATAGGCAGCCAGTCGCGGTAGAACGTCAGCACCGCCAGCAGCGCGAAGATACCGAAGTGCGATTCGATGACACCCTGGGCCTGGTTGATGTGCAACGCCGCCATGACCATCAGGCCGACGCCAAGGGCGCAACGCATCAGGCGGGTGCCGCCGATGACGCGATAGGCCAGGGTCAGCACCACGCTGGTGCCGGCGCCTATGAAGAGCGCTTGAAGCAGCGTGTCGTGCCAGAACGCCAGGCCCAGGGAGAAGAGGGTCATCAGCCAGATCAGGGCGAGCATGATGCGGTCGGCTTTGCGGTAGTGCTCGATGAAACGGGCTTGGGCAGGCATTCACTCGTACTCCATGTGGACGGGCCGGGGTGAGGCAAGCATGCGACGTGCCATACGAGCATGCGGGGAGCGAATCGGGTGTAGGGGAACGGGGGTTGATTGATGGTAGGAGGTTATCGGCGTTTTTGGGTGGGGCTTTAGGGGGGATAAGCCAGAAGCTGCTTGTTACGAGGGGCAGCAATCGGCTTGCAGCCGGTCGCGCCCGACGCAGTCGATCAAAATCATCTGCTCATTCACGGTTTGAGGGGGCGGGAAAAATTCAGACGCCTTGAAGGTCGATGACTCAGCTCTTGTAGAGTAACGCCTCAACTACAACGCCAAACGCTGACGAATGTTCACGGCGATTGGGGTAGTAGAGATGGTAACCGGCAAAGGGTTGGCACCAATCTTCCAACATCCGCACAAGGCTACCGTCGGCAAGCTCCTTCGCCACCATGTCCTCTGGCAGGAAAGCCAAGCCACATCCCGCCACGGCCGCACGCAGAATGGGCACGCTGCTGTTGAATGTCCATTGGCCTTCGACGCGGGCCTTGAGTTCGTGGCCATCCTTTTCGAAATCCCATTGCATCAGGCTGCCGTGAGTCGGCAGGCGCAGGTTGATGCAGTTGTGCGCCGCCAGATCTCTCGGTTCCATCGGGTAAGGCCGCTGCTGGAAATACTGCGGTGAGCCGACAACGGCGATGCGTAACGATGGCCCGATCGGCACGGCGATCATGTCCTTGGCCACCTGGTCACCCAGTCGAACACCAGCGTCATAGCGCTGCGCGACGATGTCGGCGAGGGCGTAATCGACGGTGATTTCGACCTTGATGTCCGGGTAGTCGGGCAGCACCTTCAGCAGCTTCGGCCAGAGAATATTGTTCGCCGCATGCTCGGACGCCTGAATCCGTACATTGCCGGCGGGGGTGTCGCGAAACTCGCTGACGGCAGCCAGTTCCAGTTCAATTTCTTCAAAGCGCGGCGCCATCGCTTGATACAGGCGTTGGCCCGCCTCCGTTGGTGAAACACTGCGCGTAGTCCGCGTCAGCAAGCGCACGCCCAGCCGGGTTTCCAGTGCCCGCAGAGTGTGGCTCAGCGCTGACTGCGAAACGCCCAGTTGCGCGGCAGCACGGGTAAAACTGCCTTCGCGGGTGATGACCACGAAGGCTTGCAGGTCGTTGAGATTGGGGCGGGACATTGATGAGAACCTCTCATGAGGAGCGCGTGATTATTCCATGAAAGCAGGTCGCGCACGGATGTGCGACCCTTGGCGCGCTGATCACAAGGTGCGTGCGTAAAAATCCGTCAGTTTGCCGATCGCCGCATCGACATAACGCGGCACCCAGTAGGTTTCAATGTGGGTGGCGCCATCGATGATGAACACTTCCTTGTCGGTGGTGCCGGCGGCTTTGGGAAACGCATCCTGAGTCATGTACAGGCTGTCGGCCTTGCTGCCGGCGATCATCAGCAACGGTTGATTGATCAACTCGATATGGTCGGTGGCGTCGAAACGCATCAGGTCAATAAGGCTGCTGGTGGTGTATTTGAAGGTCGAGTTCGGGTGCGCGTGGGTTTTCCAGTAGTACTCATAGCCTTGGCGATACAGTTCGAAAGGCAGTTTGGCAGTCTGCTCATCGGTGAGGTTGGCATCCCCCGTATACAGCACCGCGCCCCCCGCTGCTTCTTGCGCGCGGGCTGCTGATGCCTGTTGCAAACGTTGCTGGATGCTGTCCAGTTGCGAGTCGCTGTAGCCGTTGCGGCGTACTCGACCCGAGTTGAACATGCTCACCGTTGCCAGGGATTTGAAGCGTTTGTCGGTTTGCGCCGCCGCCAACGAATAACCACCGCCGCCACAAATGCCGAGCAGGCCCAGACGATTGTCATCCACGCCAGCGAACTGGCTGATGAAATCGGCCATGCCGTGAATGTCTTCGATGCGATACGCCGGTTTATCGATGCTGCGCGGCTGACCACCGCTGGCGCCCTGATAGGCCGCATCGGCCGTGATGGTGATGTAGCCCTGTTCGGCGAGGCGCTGGGCATACAGACCGGCGACTTGCTCCTTTACGCCGCCATTTGGATGCGCAACCACCACGGTCGGGTAGGTCTTCTTCGCGTCGTAGTTGGCAGGCGTGTAGACGTTGGCGGCGATGTCCAGACCGTTGAGCTTATAGCTGACCGGGTGGATGTTGACCCTGCCCGGTTCGTTGCGGGTGATCGCGCCGTCGTAGGCGAGGGTGAATGGGTTCTTCTTGTAGTCGGCGGCCAAGGCTTCGCCTGCCGAGAGGCCGACCAATGCCGACATGAACGTGGCTTTGAGGGTGTTCTTCACGTGAAGCTCCTGAGCAAAAAAAGGACGGCAGTTGCGAAAGTATTTGGGTCAGTCCAGCTGTTTTTCTTTGAGGAACTGCGCGACCAGGTCAGCGATCTGCACGTTGTTCAGATCCGACATGGGGAAATGGGTATTGCCGTGAATGCCAATCTCCGGCAGGTGTATCAGTCGCACATCACCGCCATGGCGATTGACCGCGTCACGCCAGAGCCGGGCCATTTTCAGGCGTGCGCGCCAACTGTCCTGAGCGGGCAGATCGACTGCCTGTTCCGGGATGTTGTCGCCGTACAGGATCAGAATCGGAATGCGCGTCAGTGCCATGAATTGCTCCATCGGCACCGCTGCGCCTTGCACCGTGTCGAACGCGCTGGGGATCGGCGCCGGCACTTCACCGTCAGCAAACACGAAACTGCTGCCCGGTTCGAACGCCACGATGGCTTTGACCTTGTCGTTCTTGATCGCCGTCAACCAGCCCGGCCCGCCGCCCTGAGAATGGGTAAACAGGATGCCGGGGCCGATTTTGTCGAACAGCGCCGACACACCATCGGAGACCACGCCCATGTCAAACGGCCCGGTGTTCGGTGTCATAGCCCTGAAAAACTGCTCGCGGGTCTGGGCGTCCTGTGCCACTTGCACGCCGTTGAAGTAGCGGGGCCAAAGGCCGATACGGAACTGGTTGAACCACAGTTGTTCGTCCGGCACAGGCTTGATGGTAGTCTCGACCATGCTGCGCCCGGCATCACCACGCCGGGGTTGATCGATCAGATAGACGCCGTAGTGGCGGCGCAGAAAGATGTTCTGAAAACCCTCGCGACCATCGGCGGTGGTTTCCCAGGTCTTGGAAAACTGACCTGCGCCGTGCCACATGACGATGGGCAGTTTTCGCGCGTCCACCGGGATTTGATAGAAGGCGTAGGCGTGGTCACCGTGGTAGGTCTGACCGTTGGGCGTCATCGGTTGGCGCGGGTTGAAGGTGCCCGGTGCCGTGGTCATCGTTCCGCCGGCGGCGAAGCTGCCTTGTTTCTGGATCAGCAGCGGGCCTTCGGAGTGGTTCGCGCAGGCCGCCAACAGGCTCAACAGCATGACGCTCAGCAGACGTTTTGCAGTTCTCATGTCACTTCCTCGACGCCGCGAGGGCTTGGACCAGCGCTGCGTTGGCCCGCTCGGCAGTCTGTGCATCGCCATGCTTTTTCAGCAGTTCGGTGACTAGGTGCAACTGTGCTGCGCTGAGCCCGACGCGCAGGCTCGCCGCCATGTGCGAGCGCAACTGAGGCTCGACCCCCGGCGTCGCTGCCAGCGCTCCGACAGTCGCCAATTCGCGACTTTGCCAGTCGAGGTTGTCGCGCTCGAAGATGTCGCCGAACAGGTGCGTTTGCAGGAACTGGTTGATCACTGGGGCGAACTCGAACACCGGGCCTTTGACCGGGGCGCCGGAGATTTTCGTTTGATTCGCCGTACCCGCTGCCAATAGCTCATCCCCCACCGGTATCACCCGGCTCGGCTCACGCCCCGGCGCATCGTCAAGGCCGCGTTGTTTGCGCGCCTGCACCACGGTCATCAATTCATTCAAGGCGTTGAGGCTGCGCGGGAAGCCGACGTAGGCGTAGAGCTGCACGAGGACTTCGCGGGTTTCGCTAATGGTCAGGCCGGCATCAAGCCCTTGGTTGAGCGCCGTGTTGAGGTTGGGCATGTCGCTGGTCGCCATGAACGCCGCGATCAGTGGAATGGCTTGTTGCTGGCTCGACAAGCGGGCTGCGCTGGCGGGTGTGCTGGTCATGGTGGGCGAAGCCTCGGCTGCTTGAGTGGTGACGCTGAACATCGCCCCGACGCTCAGGCAGAGCGCCATGAGTGTGGGGAGGGCAGTGCGGTTGCGGGTGTCAGTGATCATCGTGAAGGGCTCCATCCATTGCGGGGCGCTGCGGTGTTGCTGGATCGTAAGGAGGATGGTTGTGGCGATTAACCCCGAAATAGCGCATGGACTCATGAGCAGAACTCATGAGTCGACGTGCGATAACCGCTGGAATCCCGGTGCGGGCAGGTTGTTACGGGGCATTGAGGTTACGTGGCGGTTCGCCGCGAACGTGCCGGTCGAGCAGCTTCGACACATTCCGTAACTTTATTGGCCGGCGTATTGCGCCTCCGAGACCTGCTCCGCCCAGGTGACGGTCTTGCCATCCTCGGCTTCAGCGATGGCGATGTGGGTCATGCCGTTGCTGGCCGTGGCGCCGTGCCAGTGACGGGTGTTCGGTGGAATCCAGACAGTGTCGCCCGGATGGATCTCCTGACGCGCGCCACCCTCTTGCTGCACATAGCCGACGCCGGCAGTGACGATCAGCGTTTGTCCCAGCGGATGGGTGTGCCACGCCGTGCGTGCGCCGGGTTCGAAGGTCACCGTGCCGCCACCGATGCGCGCGGGCGCTTCACCTTTGAACAGGCCATCGACGCGTACAGAGCCGGTAAAGTTTTCCGCTGCGCCCTTGATCGAAGGCTGGGATCCGTTCGGCGTAACGCGGATTTCGCTGGCGGCCTGGGACTCTGCCGCCATCAGTGACAAAGCAACGAGTGGCGCAATCAATCGGTTCATCGGATGAGTTCTCCGGTCAGACAGAGAAAGCGACGCCGCACATGGCGCCGCGTCGGGCAGACTCAGAGTCCGGTCATTTTCAGTGCCGACTCCGGCAGACGTTCGCCGTGCACCCGAATCTGTGCCATCTGTTCGTTGATCACGCGCAGATCGTCGCCGTTCAATTGCAGCTCGACCGCGCCCAGGTTTTCTTCCAGGCGATGCTGTTTGGTCGTGCCCGGTATCGGCACAATCCACGGTTTCTGTGCGAGCAACCAGGCCAGTGCCACTTGCGCCGGCGTGGCGTGTTTGCGTTGCGCGACGGTTTTCACCACATCGACCAACGCCAGATTGGCCCTGCGCGCTTCAGGGGAAAAGCGCGGGACGAAATTGCGGAAATCGCTCGCGTCGAACTGCGTGTTCTCGTCGATCTGACCGGTGAGGAAACCGGCGCCCAGCGGGCTGAACGGTACGAAGCCGATCCGCAGTTCTTCCAGCACGGCTAGCAGTTCCAGCTCCGGGCCACGCCAGAACAGCGAATATTCGCTTTGCACCGCCGTGACCGGTTGCACCGCGTGGGCCCGGCGAATGGTTTCCACACCCGCTTCAGAAAGGCCGAAATGCTTGACCTTGCCCTCGGCGATCAGATCCTTGACGGTGCCGGCCACGTCTTCGATGGGCACCTGGGGATCAACGCGGTGCTGATAAAACAGGTCGATGCAATCGGTGCGCAGACGCTTCAACGCCGCTTCGGCCACGGCGCGTATATGCTCCGGGCGGCTGTTGGTGCCGCCGCCACGTGCGCCGGTGATCAAGTCGATATCGAAACCGAACTTGGTGGCGATGACGACCTGCTCGCGGATCGGCTGCAAGGCCTCCCCCAGCAGCTCTTCATTGGCGAACGGGCCATACGCTTCGGCGGTGTCGAACAAGGTGACGCCTTGCTCGTGGGCCGAACGAATCAGCTTGATCATGCTGGCTTGGTCGGCTGCCGGCCCGTAGGCCGACGTCATGCTCATGCAGCCAAGACCCAAGGCGGACACTTCCAGGCCATTACCCAACGTGCGGATTTTCATGGAGTTACTCCGTACAGAATTCGATTAGTGCGTGAGAGGGTGATCTTTCAGCCAGCCGTTCACGCGTTCCATGGTCTTGCGCTCCTGCTCACCCTCCATCACAAAACCTTCCAGCACTTTGGCCTTCGGCGCATGCTTGACCAGCACACGGCGGCTGTTGCCCAGGCCATATCCACCATGGGTGTTGAAGGGGATGAGGGTCTTGCCGGTCAGATCGTGGGCGCTGAGGAATGCGCGCACGATCGGCGGGGCGGTTTCACCCCAGATCGGAAAGCCGAGATAGATCGTGTCGTAGTCGCTGAGGGCGTGAACCGTGTTTTGCAGCTCGGGTTCGAAGCCACTGTCACGTTCCTGGCGCGCCTGTTCCACGGTTTGCAGATAGTCCTCGGGGTAGGCGTGGGCGGGGCGAATCTCGAACAGATCGGCACCCAGTCCACGCTGGATCAGCCCGGCGACCACGCGGGTATTGCCCGAGCGCGAGAAATACGCGACCAGAATCCGCGAGCCCGAACGCGGTGTTTCACTGGCGCCTTGCGCGTCGGCGAGCGACAGCAGCGGGGCGCTGGCCAGTGCGGCGATGACCGTGCGCCGCAGCGGATCGTGATCGGTACTCATCGACCGACGCGCGCCTTGAGAGCCTCGGGATAGCGCTCGCCTTCGATGCGGATCTGCGCCAGCGCGGTATCAATGGCCTTGAGTTCGGCAGCGTCGAGGGTGATGTTCGCGCCGCCGAGGTTTTCTTCCAGGCGATGCAGTTTGGTCGTGCCCGGAATCGGCACAATCCACGGTGCCTGCGCGAGCAGCCAGGCCAGCGCGATCTGGGCCGGTGTCGCTTGTTTCTGCGCAGCAATCTGACGGATCAACACCACCAGACCCTGATTTGCCTGCAGCGCCGACTGGCTGAAACGCGGGACGATGCTGCGGAAGTCGTCACTGCCATAAGTGGAATCGGCCGACACCGTGCCGGTGAGAAAGCCTTTACCCAATGGACTGAACGGTACGAAGCCGATGCCCAGCTCCCAAAGGGTCGGCAGGATTTCCAGCTCAGGCTCGCGCCACCACAGCGAGTATTCGCTTTGCAGCGCCGTGACCGGCTGTACCGCATGGGCGCGACGAATGGTTTGCGCGCCTGCCTCCGACAGGCCGAAGTGCTTGACCTTTCCTTCGCTAATCAGGTCTTTCACCGCCCCGGCAACGTCCTCAATCGGCACGTCCGGATCGACGCGGTGTTGGTAGAGCAAATCGATGTAATCGGTCTTCAGTCGACGCAACGAACCCTCGACGGCTATTCGAATACGTTCGGGCCGGCTGTCCAGAGCCTGTTTTGTATTGTCGGTGCCGACGGCGAAGCCGAATTTTGTAGCGATCACAACCTGGTCGCGAACTGGCGCCAGCGCCTCGCCGACTACTTGCTCATTGATATAGGGGCCGTAGAATTCGGCGGTATCGAAGAACGTGACGCCTCGTTCAACGGCTGAGCGGATCAGTGCGATGGCTTGCTCGGTATCCGTGGCCGGGCCATAGCCATGGCTCAGACCCATGCAGCCGAGGCCGAGGGCGGATACTTCGAGTGAACTGTTGCCGAGTGTGCGTTTGTGCATGTTGATCTCCCGTTGGGCGTGGGGAGACAGTAAGCGCGCTAACGACTGAGGACTAGACGGGTAAATCGGCAAGGCTTCATGAGGTTTGCTCATCAGTCCCGGAAGAGGGGCGGTGGCGACTGTCGAATGAAGGCTTGCCTCACGGTAGGCCATCACCGCTCGTACACAAAAAATCTGACACTCTCTTGATCGTTCGCTTTTGGCTGTTCTCTGCCGATCAAGGTTACAGCCTGTGATGGTCAGCTGCGCCGGCGGTATACTGGAGGGATTCCAATATACCCCGCGCCTCGCGCCCAGGCAGACCAGGGACGGTTGAATGATCCGCATCAGAACCAATTTGGCTCCTCGATGGAATCGGCAGATCCGAGAAGCCACCACGCCTCTGACAGTGCTGTCCCCCTACATCACAGAAAACAGCACGCTTAAGCTCTTGGCCAACAAGCAAGCAACGTTTTACACACGGTTCGAGGTAAGGGACTTCGTCTGTATGGCGTCAACAATCGCTGCCTTCAAGCTGTTGCTCATCAACAAGTGCACGATTTACGAGGTGAAGGACCTTCATGCGAAAGTCATCATGGACGAGGCTGACTTCGTCACACTTGGCAGCCAGAACCTTACCTTCAGGGGGGCCTCGAAAAATAAGGAGTTGAGTGTTTGTTTCGATAACAGTAAAGCCAATTCTTGTGAGCGAGTTCGGAGCGTGGTCAATGATTGGATTGACGACCCGGATCTGGAATTGATCGACTGGGCCAGGGTGTTGCGGATGGAGAAGGATGTTCGCTTAGCCAAAAAGGCTTTCGAAGAATTCAACGAAGCGATGTCCAAGATTCAGGGTAAAGCCGATACCTACCAAGCCAAGCGAGTCCAGGTTGCTCGGGATCAGCAGGAACAAGAGAGAGCTGCACGAAAGGCTAAGAACCTAGCTGCAATTGGTGCTGCCGTTCGGTCTGGCGCACCTTCCGGCACGAAATACACCGGAACAGTAAAGCCATCTGAGGGCTCTGCACGACTGAAATTTGATGCGAAGGTTGACCTGCTCCAGTGGACCAGGAAGAACGGCATCGTGCTCCCCCGGATGATTAAGTCGAGCCGTTGCCTATGCGTGCTCAATCAACAGAAGGTCGGCTGGGCAAGGCTTGCGAGCCAACAAATCACGAAATTCGCTCAAAGCATGACCATTGGTGGGATTCTGCCTAAACCGTTCGATCGGGTGGATGTGACACTCTCCGTCACCCCAAAAGATCTTGCTCGGGCGCCTTCCGACACGACTCTTGTTGCCATCTTGAAGAACGAGAACGGGACCGAACTGTGCATGGTCCCGGTTCTCTACTCAATCGACGAGATCAGCGTTCTCGACACGCTAGGACCCAAGCGAAAGCCGTCGGGTAAAAAGCTCAAGCCAATCGAGCAGCTCAGAACCGATCTGAAGAGGTGGATTGATAGCAATAGGGCTGACTTTGAAAGCCTACTGAGCCGCCACATCACCAGTACTACCCCTCTGAAGAAACGGCTCGATGGGGTCAACGCGGATGTGTTTTTTGAGGGAATGGATACGGTGGTCGATGTGACAATGGTCTTTAAAGGGCGCAACGGTACAAAGCCCATTCTTGTCGCGACCACCAGAAGCTGAAATCCCACACCTGCCTGACATCAGTGGAGTGTCCGTTTGGAGTCGAAAACGGCGTTTCGTAATGGCGGCAAATGGCCTGAAACCGCTATTGAGCGCAGCATGAGCGGCGACTTACTCAACTAAAGCGGCATCGTCGTCGCTGAGCCGCCGTAGATGCCTACAGCGCCTCGGCGATCAGTCGATTGAGCTAGTTGAGTAGCCTGGACAGCGTCCGGTTTCAGCTAGACGGCACCTCCCGATCCATCAACTTACCCATCAACAGCACCCCCAACTCACTGAGTTGATGAATAGCCAACGCCACATCACGGTCTTTCCCGCTCAGCTCGTCCGACAGATCAAGCAGCAACGCGCTGACCGAGGCAAAGGTTTCATAGCTATTGGTAATCAGACTTTCACTGCTGGCATCAGCAGCCACACTGAACAGCGCACCCGACGGCGGGGCGGTTTTGGCGGAGGAGGGATTGAGATAGTGATCCAAGGCACGTTGCGCGGCTTGGTTGAGTTTCAAATCGGGAGATCCCGGAGGATTCGGCGTTACCTTGAACATCGTTAAGTTCCTTGCTCGGGCTTCCACTCCGTTGCTACTAAACGAGGGGGTGGCAGCTGTACGCAGGTTAGTAGACCGGGGGAACCTAACAAAAACCGGCGCGCCCGAGGGCGCCCTACGCACAGCCACCATCAAGCACAGACAAGGACGTCCGACAGATGAAGCTCATGCACACGTTAGGTTGAACCTCGGGCTACTAAACCCGATCACTGAGGTTTCAGCGACCGAGCAACCTTAGAGACCCCAACCCAGGTGCACAAGCCGGCGGATTCTGACGCAACTGTAGGCAATGGAGCAAGGTGCGGCGCTCACTGCCTCCAGCCACGGGACTGAATTCAATCAGTCCCGTTTTCCTCGATTAAGCAGGCTGAGCCGCCAGGCTATTACTCACCTTGCGCCCCAACACCAGCACCGTCACAAACCCGGCGCCCACCAACGCGGTCGCCAAACTCAACAGCACCGAAGTGCCCATCTTGTCGACAATCTGCCCGCCAAAGAACGAGCCCACGGCAATGATCACCTGAAACAACGCCACGAACAGCGGCATGCCACGCTCCACATCCTTGGGCGCAACCACAAACATCCAGATACTCGCGCAGGCCGGGAAGGCACCGAAGGCGAAGCCCCACAGTGCGATCAGCATTACTGCGCCGCTCATGCCGGTGGCGAAGTAGGGGAACAGGGCGGTGCTGGTGCCGATCATCAGCGCCACCAGCAGCAAGGTGTGGCGCACGCTGCGGTTGGCGGCAAAGCCGGCGAAGACGTTGCCCATTACGCCGGCCACGCCGTAGAGCAGCAGCAGGGAGCCAATGGTCGGGCCGTCGAAGCCGGAGCTGTTTTTGAAGAACGGCGCGACGTAGGTGTACGCGGCAAAGTGGGCCAGGCCGATCAGCAATACGGCGATCAAGCCAACCCGTGCTTGTGGGTTGATGAACAGGGCCGGCAGGTCGGCGATGCGAATGGCTTTTTCCGGTTCGAGGCGGGGCAGCAGGAACATCTGTGCCAGCAGTACCGGTATGCCCACCAGTGCGGTGACGAGGAAGGTCATGCGCCAGCCCATCAGGCCGCTCAGCCAGGTGCCGACGGGTACGCCGAGGACGGTGGCCAGGGTCACGCCCATCATGATGATCGAGGTGGCTTTCGCTACGCCCACGCCCTTGGGCGCCAGGCGGCCGCTGAGGGCGATGGCGGTGGCCCAGAAGCCGCCGATGCTGATGCCCAGCAGGACGCGGCCGAACAGCAGCAGGCTGAAGTCGCTGGCGTAGGCCACCACCATGTTGGCGATGATCATGATCAGGGTCAGGCCGATCAGCAGGTAGCGACGGTCCATGGCTCCAATGCCCACCGACAGCAACGGGGCGGCGAGGGCGGCCATGATGCCGGGCAGGGTGACCATCAGGCCGGCATGGCCGGCGCTGATGCCGAGATCGGCGGCGACGTCGTTGAGTACGCCTACCGGCAGGAACTCGCTGGTGACCAGGGCGAAGGCGCCTACGGCCACCGAGAGAATCGCCAGCCACTGCTGCAGGACGGTTTGTTGGTTATGTTCGGGGAGGCCGCTAGGGGCCCGGCTTGCGCTTGGCATGGTGTCGGGTTCCGGGAGGAGATTTCGCCTGCGGGCAGACGGGAGGGAGAAAGTGGAGGCGATTATAGGAATGGGTTTTGGTAAGCCAATAGGCGACCGGTTCGATAGTAATCATCAACCTCATCGATTAGACGGCCTCCTAAGCAGAGCCTTCGCTCTGACCTATAGCAATCATCGAGTAATGCAGGGAAACCCCAGAGAGAGTTGTGAACTGCGTGGCTTTCTAGCTCAGATGCTCGGAATGCCAGATCGACCGGGCGATTTTGCGGTATGAGTGTTTTTGATTAAAGGTTTCAACGCATCTGTCGATATTGGCTTGTTGGTGCTACGCAAAATTATGATAGGGAGAGCTTTTTGAAAGCTGGAGATGTTGTCGGGCTATCGTCCAATATTATTATTAAAGTGGCGACACTTGATAACTGTACTCATGTTGCTATTGCAATAAATGAGTCTGAAGTAGTTGAAATTTTAACGAGTGGCCTGCGAAGGGTTAGCCTGGAGAAATGTGTTGAGGGTTGTAGTGGCGCTTTTTTGTATGAGCGGCCTGATAATTTGCCAAAGCTGGAGGCTGAGGTCCTAGAGAGTGAGTATAAAAGGCTTAAAGCTGATGAGGTGAAGTATTCCTTTCCTAGAATGCTTTACTCCGGATATCTGCCTATTTCACGTAATTTTTTCTATGGTGCCGCACTGGTTTGGTTAGTGCTTATGTATTTTCTCGGGGCTATAAACTACATGCCTCTTGCTGCAATGTTTTTGCTGTACCCTCTGACACTTTATCTTCTGCCGCATCTTCGCCCTAAAATCAAAGCGCTTGAGCGTTTCAGGTGTCTTAAGTGGTTTGTTAAGGATTTTCCGGGCGAGTTTTGCTCCAGCTTAGTAGTCTATCTTGATTCAAAAGCTGGAGGTACTATCTCTACCCAGATAAAAAGAAGTCACGAGCCGCGTCCCAATGATGTTGTTCGTGCATGTAAAGCACTTGATTATAAGGTGGTGTCACTGAAATCCGCGCGGCTGGCGGGGTCGGTAACGCGTATAGAAGATTGCTCATAGGGCAAAATAAGGGGGCGGGTCTATTTGATTAAAAACGATCTGTCCCCCTTTTTTGTCAGCAAATCACACAGCCAGTCCTGGCCTGTTAAACCCTCCGAAGCCCCCATGGCCCGACTCCGCGCGTAATCCGGCCCGATCCCGCGCGCCAGAAAAAATCCCCCGCTGCATCCTGAGCCTCGGCATGTCGGTTTTGCTGACGTGCCGAAGCGTTTCAAGGCCGATCAAACAATAATAAAGAGGTGCTTATGCCCGTGCTTCATCGCCCTTCATCCCCGGTTGAACGCAGCGCGCTTCATGTGTTGGTGTGTGCGTCGACACTTGCGCTGTCGTTGACCGCCTGCGCGGCCACCCCGGATCCCGCGAAGCCTTATCCCCATGCACAGGAACCGATCGGCGACGTGCAGGCCATCTATGACGGCAGGCTCAGCGAGGACTTGGCCGTCACTACCTTCCGTAATACCGACCGGTTGTTCCCGACGCGCACGATCAAGGCGGGCGGTCATCCGTTCCCGTTACCCCGCAGCAGCCAGCCACTTGGGCCGGTTGCCTTTGACTACAAAGGCAAGCATTACAGCCTCGATGACTACGTGGCGATCAACCGGGTAACCGGGCTGTTGGTGCTCAAGGACGGCAAGATCGTCGATGAGCGTTATGAAAAAGGCAACACCGCCGACACCCGGTGGATGTCGATGTCGGTGGCCAAGTCCATCACCTCGACGCTGGTGGGCGCGGCGCTACAGGACGGCGCCATCAAGAGCCTGGATGACAAGGTCACCCGTTATTTACCCGCGTTGGCCGGTAGCGGTTACGACCAGGTCACCGTGCGCCAGATCCTGTCCATGCGCTCCGGGATCAAGTGGAACGAGCAATACACGGACCCTACCTCGGACGAGCGCCACTTGATCAAACTGCGTAGTGAACAAGTGCCCGGGTCGCTCCTCAAGTTCATGGCCAGCCTGCCCACCGCCGCGCCGCCTGGCACTCGCACCAACTACAGCACCGGTGAAACTCAAGTGTTGGGGCAACTGGTGAGCGCTGCGGTGGGCAAGCCACTGACGCAATACCTGAGCGAGAAGATCTGGGCGCCTTACGGCATGCAAACCGATGCCAAGTGGTGGCTGGATGGTCTTAATGGCAATGAAGTGGGCGGCAGCGGTATCAGCGCGACGCTTGAGGATTACGGGCGTTTTGGGCAGTTCGTGCTTAGCGGTGGCAAGGCCGGTGGGCAGCAAGTGTTGCCTGAAGGCTGGTTGAGTTTTGCCAGCGCGACTACGGGTTCAGATGCGGCGTACGGTGACTTTGCGTCCATGTGGTGGCCAGGTTGGACCGACGCCTCCAAAGCGGATAAAGCCTTTACGGCGGCCGGTACGTTTGGTCAGTACCTCTACATCAATCCGACCAGGAATGTGGTGATTGTGGTGTGGCAGGCGCAGACCAAACCCACGGGTGGCAAGGTGATCGACGATATGTTTGCCTTTGATGCGGTTGCCAAAGCGCTTCAATAACCGCGAAGTACCTGTGGCGAGGGAGCTTGCTCCCGCTGGGGCGCGCAGCGGCCCCAAAAAATGGGCCTGCTGCGCAGTCCAGCGGGAGCAAGCTCCCTCGCCACAGGTTATGGGCTACTCAGGTAGTGTGTACCTCACATCGCCGCCCGCAACGACCGCGGTGAAAGCCCATAATGTGACTTGAACCTCACCGCAAACCGCGACGCCGACGCATACCCGCACGCACTGGAAATCTCCCCGATGGAATCCCTGGAGGTTTGCAGCTGTTGCAACGCCGCCCCCAGCCGAACATTTTCCAGGATGGCCCTGAAGCTCGCATCCTCATTGGCCAGCTGCCGACGCAACGTCGATTCCCCCAGATTCAGCTGCTGCGCAACCGTGGCAACGGTCCAGTCCCTGGACAGGTTGCTGCCGATCAACCGCTGCACGCGTTCACTCAAGGGGTCGTTGCGATCCATCAGCAACGGTCCCGCCTGGCCGGCCAGGCACAGGCAGAGCAACACGGCCTCGCCATAGTGGGTGCACAGGGCCGACGGGGCGCCGGTGCTCAGTGCGGTCAGCAGTTGGTCCCAGGCTTGTCGGGTCTGTTTGTCCAGGCGTACGCACAGGTCGGCATGCATGCTGCCCTTGAACTGCGCGCCATACCGGGCAACGAAGTTACGCAACACCGTCACCGGAAACGACACCACATCAGCGATGTAGTCACCCTGGGCACCGGGAAAGTTGGTCACCCCAAGCTCGCGGCCCGCCGGCAGTAGAATCAGGTGCTGTGGGCCGGCACGCATTTCGCGCTCATCCCACTGCATCAGTTTTTGCCCCTGTCGCACGCGGCACAGGGCGGTCATGAAGATCGGCACGCGTTGCAGGGTATGGTGTTGCCGGGCCCTGATCACGCAGCTTTCGATGATGCTTTCCCGGTGCCGCAGACCTTCGTGAACATCCATCGTGACTAGCGTCCGTAAGGGGCCGTGATTGTGGCCTTGGCCAAGCTGTTGGCATTGAGCATGTAGCCGACCAGGGCGCCGCTGGATTGATTGTCGATCGGCAGGGTGTCGACTTTCAACGCCCACACGGTGAATTGATAGCGATGCGGTTTATCACCCACGGGCGGGCAGGCGCCGCCGAAGCCGGGTTGGCCGTAGTCCGTGCGGCCTTGCACCGCCCCGGCTGGCAGGTGGGTGCCCACATTGCTCGGCAGGCTGGAGACGGTGTCGGGCAGGTTCACCACCGTCCAGTGCCACCAGCCGCTGCCGGTCGGTGCGTCGGGATCGTAGACGGTGATGGCGAAGCTTTTGGTGCCCGCCGGGGCGTTGGCCCAGGACAGGGCAGGGGAGGTGTTGCCGCCGCTGCAGCCGAAGCCGTTGAATTCCTGCAGGTGCGTCAGCGGGCGTTGGTCGGCAATGTCCGGGCTGTTGAGTGAGAAGCTGGCGGCGTGTCCGCTGGCGGCCATGATCAGGGTGATCGCGGGGGCAAGTGCTTTGAGTTTCATTGCGGTGATGTCCAGGCGTGGTTTGAGCCTTGATCCTAAACAGCGCGTAGGCACGGCACTGCGCCGAAGCGCTCGATGATTGTGCCGAAACGCTCTGCCCACTAAGGCTGAGCCCTCAGCGTTCGGATGATGAACGCATGCAGGCTATTGACCGCCTTGGACCCGCGGGACGCCCGGCTACGCAGAATCGAAACCTCCATGGGCTCAATACTGCCCAAACCGTGCTCGTCACCGAGTACCTGAAGCGAATCCTGCACGGTGCATTGGGTGATCGCGGCAATCGCGAGCCCGCCCTCGACGGCGGCCACCTGGCCGGCAAGGCTGGAGCTGTTGTACACCACCTTGAATTCGCGGCCTTGCTGGGTGAGTGCGTTCACCGCATACCGCCGGGCGAGGCTTGCGCTTTCGTAGACGGCGATGGGGATCGGGTCGCGACGCCACAGTTCGAACTGCGGTGAACCTACCCAAACCATGGGCTCCTTGAACAGGAAGGTGCCGCTTTGGGGCGAGTCCCGAGACACCAGCGCCAGGTCAAGATCGCCGCTGCGCAACTGCGGGATCAGCGTGGTCGACTGTTCACAGGTCAGTTCGATTTCCACACCGGCGTAGCGCGGCGAATAGCGCTTGAGCAGCGGCGTGAGGTACCGGGCCGCGTAGTCTTCGGCAACGCCAAGGCGGATGCGCCCGGTCAGCTCTTCACCATGAAACGCCGCCTGGGTTTCAGCGTGCAGGGCGAGCATGCGCCGGGCGTAGCTCAGCAGCGTCTGGCCATCGGCAGTCAATTGCAGGTGCCTCGGGCCGCGACTCAAGAGCTGTCGCCCAAGGGCGGCTTCGAGTTTCTTCATCTGCATGCTGACGGCGGACTGCGAGCGGTTGACCTCGTGGGCGGCGCCAGACAACGAGCCGGCATCCACCACGGCCACAAAGCATTTGAGCCAATCGAGTTGCAAATCGCTGGCGGGCATCGCGCTGACCTCTATTCGTTAATCGAATGGCTAAGGCCTGAATTATGCGCTTTTCATGGACGCTTGTTCACCCGCAACATTCTGCCTCGAATCAACACCATTCGGATCGGATCATGCCCTTTGATACCTGGTTGCTTTACCTGGTTACCTGCTTCGGCATCTCGGTGGTGCCAGGGCCCAATGCGTTATTGGCGCTGACCCACGGTGCGCTTCACGGCAGCCGCAAAACGCTGTTCACCATCAGCGGTGGCGTGCTCGGTTTTGCGATTGTGCTGGCGCTGTGTGCGTTGGGGTTGGGTGCACTGATCCAGGCGTCGGCCAGCCTGTTCACGGCCTTGAAGGTGGCGGGTGGGCTGTACCTGATCTGGCTGGGCTTCGGGCTGTGGCGGGCGGCACCGGTCAGCCTTGAGGCGACCGGCACTACCAGCTCGCGGAGCTGGCCGCTGTTCCGCCAGGGGCTGGTATCGGCGATCTCGAACCCCAAGGCCTTGCTGCTGTTCACCGCGTTTATTCCACCGTTCCTGGACCCGCACCGGAGCATCGTTGCGCAGACGCTCACCATCGCCCTGACCTACGCCGTGGTGGAGTTCATCGTCGAGTACCTGGTGGCCAGCGCCGCGCACCGGGTACGGCCCTGGCTGGCGCGAACCGGGCGCCGATTCAATAAAGTCTGCGGCGGTTTTTTTGTGCTGTTCGGGTTGGCCCTGCCTATCCATGCCTGAGGGCACATCCCCGCGGCTTAGGGATGTTCGATCACCATCACCGCCGTGGTATCCGCCTCAAGTGCTTCGAACACATGGGGCGCATTTGCCAGGTAGCTGATGTAGTCGCCGGCGTGCAGCAGCACAGGCTCACCCGCCGGGCCGATATTCGCGCTGCCGCTGCACAGCAGCACGTGCTCGACGGTGCCGGCAGGGTGGGGCTGCGACAGGCGCACTTCGCCCGGCTGTACCTTGAGCCGGTAGATATCGCGACGCACGCCCGCCGGGCAATCCGCAAGCAGTGTGGCCGCGTAGTGGCCGGTTTCGGTATGGGTGGTCAGGCCCTCGTTGGCGCGAATTACCCGCAGGTGTTGCTGGGGTTGTTCGAAGAACCGGGTCACCTGCAAGCCCATCGCCGTGGCCAACGACCACAGGGTCTCGATGCTGGGGTTGCCGATGCCGGACTCCAGCTGGGACAAGGTCGACTTCGCCACGCCTGCGCGTTTTGCCAGTTCAGTCAATGAAAGCCCCCCAGCCTGGCGTTCGCGCTTGATCGACAGGGCCAGCAGGTCGATTCGGCTTGGATTGAGATTGTTCGTTATGTCGGTCATTTGTTCTTCAAATCATCCATAAATGGGTTGACGCTTTGTTGCCGGGTGTTCAGCATAGCAATCATTCGTTCATTATAAAAACCGAGTGTCGAATGATCTGGTGCGTGTTCCACCTCTGCGACTATTGGCCGTGGCTGCTCTGGCGGGCGCTCTCCTACGACCTTGAAGGGTGGCGCAGCCTGCTGGTGGCGACGCAGTTAGCGCAGCAACATTGCCGGGGGCTATTCTGCGGGCCGCTATGATTCCTTTTCGCCATCCTTCGGGATCGGGCTATGATCGCCCAATCCGAACCAGACGCTCCCCAGACCTATGCCCGTTGACCTGCAAGCCCTCTATCCCAAACTGATCCACTTGATGCTGGATACGGTGTTCGTGGTCGACAGTGAAAACCAGATCGTGTTTGTGAGTGATGCCTGCGAAGCGCTGCTGGGGTACCGCGCCGAGGAACTGACCGGCACCCTGATCACCCACTACATGCACCCTGAAGACCTGGCCCGCACCCGGGCGTCGATTGTGCGGGTCATGAATGGCAAGCCCCACGTCGACTTCCGCAACCGCTATATCCGCAAGGATGGCAGTGTGGTGCACATTCTGTGGGCGGCCTTCTGGTCCGAGGAAGTGGGGGCGCGGATCGGTGTTGCGCGGGACGTAACCGCCCTGACGCAGGCGGAAGAAGAGCTGCGTTTCCTCGCCCATCACGACCCGTTGACGGCCCTCACCAATCGCTCGCTGTTCAATGACCGGTTGGACGAGGCCCTGCAAGCCGCTCACCACCACAAAAGTCCTCTGGCCTTGCTGTTTCTGGACGTGAATGACTTCAAGGCCATCAATGATGTGCACGGGCATGCCGTGGGCGACCGCGTGCTTTGCGTGATTGCACGACGGTTGGAAGGGTGTGTGCGTGAGAGCGACCTGGTGGCCCGGATGGGCGGGGATGAATTCACCGTGCTGCTGACGGATATTCAGTCACCGGAAGCCGTGTCGGCCAAAGTGCAGCAGATAGTTGCGGTGATGACCCAGCCCCTGAGCGCTGAGTTTGGCGCGGTCAAGATGCCGTCCTGCAGTATCGGCGTAGCGTTTTACCCGGCGGATGGAGCAGATGCCGACAGCCTGCTCAGCCACGCGGATGGTGAGATGTACCGGGTTAAAAGGCAGCGGTTTGCAACCGATTAACGCTGCTGGAAAGCAATCTTCAGCCCCAATCCCATGAACAACGTCCCAATGATCTTCCCCTCCCAACGGCGCAGCCTTGAAAGGCCCACCATCCATTGGCTCAACGGACGAATCGCCACCGAAATCAGCGTCGTGTACACCGCACTGAGCCCCGAGAAGATCAACCCCAACACCGCGAACTGCGCCAGGGAAGAACCGGATTCCGGGTGAATAAACTGCGGCAGGAAGGCCAGGAAGAAAATCGCGGTTTTCGGGTTCAGCACTTCGGCACCCACCGCCTGGAAATACGCCTGGGTCGAGGTCACGGTGGGCAGGTCTTTGCGCGTGGTTGCGCCAGGCTTGGCCATGAAGGCGCGTACGCCCAGGTAGATCAGGTAACAGGCGCCGACGATTTTGACCACGTTAAACGCCACGGCCGAGGTCATCAGGATGGCCGACAGGCCGAGCGCCGCGCACAGCGTATGGATCAGGTCGCCCGAGGCCACCCCCAGCCCGGTGGCAATCCCGACCTTGCGCCCACCCTGGAGGGTGCGAGTGATCACCAGCAGCACGGCTGGGCCGGGAATCAGGAAAAGGCCGATGACCACGGCGACATACGTCAGGATGGGGGCGAGTTCGAACATGCTGTGTTATCTCAATGCCGGATGCGTCCTACAGTAATCCTCATCCCGGGGATTAACGCAATACAGATGAACACCCGCCGGAACCGCCTGGCCTTTTACTTCGCGAACGCGTATGCGCCACCCTGTTCCAGCGCCTTGCGATACGCCGGCCGTTCCTGAAAGCGTTGCACCCACGCCGCCACATTCGGGTAGGCCTGCAGCTTGCCCTGGGCCCGGGCGATTTCACCGATGAAGCTCATCTGGATATCCGCGCCGGTCAATTCGTCACCCACCAGGTACGGTGCGAGCCCCAGTGCGTTGTCCAGATAACCCAGGTAGTTCGCCACCTCGGATTCGATACGTGGGTGCAATGGCGCACCCGCGTCACCCAGGCGCCCGACGTACAGGTTGAGCATCAGTGGCAGCATGGCCGAACCTTCGGCGAAGTGCAGCCATTGCACGTATTCGTCATAGGTTGCAGTGGCCGGATCCGGTTGCAGGCGGCCGTTACCATGGCGGCGAATCAAGTAGTCGATGATGGCGCCGGACTCGATCACCACGTGGGGACCGTCTTGAATCACCGGTGATTTGCCCAGGGCATTGATCGCCTTGAGTTCAGGGGGCGCGAGGTTGGTTTTCGCGTCGCGCTGGTAGCGCTTGAGCTCGTAGGGCAGGCCGAGTTCTTCGAGCAGCCACAGGATGCGTTGCGAACGGGAGTTGTTGAGGTGGTGGACGATGATCATGGTGGCTCCGCTGGGCGAGAATAGAGGCGTATAGGGACAGACCGCGGTGGCGCTGTGGAGTGCCGTGAATTAAATCTGCTTCGATAAAGGCATGAAAGATGGATAATCACCGCGGCAAGCACTGATTACAAACCGGATAAACCACATGAATCGTCAAAAGAAACTACAGCAGCTGTTCAAGGCCAAGGCCAAAAAGGCCAGCGCCAAATTGGCACCCGCCCGCAAGGACAAGTACATCAGTAAAGCAGACCGATTGAAACTGGCTGCTGAATCCGCTGATGAGCCAGCTGTTTCTTCTGAGAGTTGATCCAGAAGGCCTAAGCATCATCCGATAGGGAATCGACGGAAAAACCATGAACACTGCTCAACTTGCGATTCAGCACTACATACTCGCCAAGGACGGCAACCGTCCGCATTTGCTCAGCCGGGCGTTTGTTCCGGAGGCGACCCTGGACATGGTAGTGCGCACCGGTTCCATCTCGTTCCCGCCCCACGTTGAAGGGGTTGCCGGCATCGGCGACGTGCTGGTACGGCGATTCGGGCAGACCTTTGAAAACGTCTATACGTTTTGCCTGGGGCAGCCGCCTGAAGAGGGGGCCAAAACCTATCAGTGCAAATGGCTGGTGGGGATGTCCGACAAAAACTCCGGCGAAGCCCGGGTTGGGTGTGGGGTGTATGAGTGGCAGTTCAGTGTTGAGTCGGGGCTTGTTGAAAAGCTCACCATCACTATCGAGCATATGAAGACGCTGCCCGCTGCGGATTTGGGGAGCGTCATGAAGTGGGTGTCAGGTCTGAGTTACCCATGGTGCAACTCGGAAGCAGCAGTGAGCGATGCTCCCGATATTGACGCGATGGGCGAGGTGATCCAGTACCTCACTGTCTGACGGCGACTCAATGCGCATCAACGGCACCAGCAACACGGCCACAACAAAACACACAGTGATGATCACGAGCGCGTCTTCGCTGCAGGCTTGGCGGCTGAAACGGGCTTGCCAGCCCTTGGATCAACGGGTTTTGAAGTGACAGCCAGCGCTGTTACCGGTTGTACGGTGAGTTCGACACCGATTGCGGTCATCAGCTTCCTTATGGTCTCAAATCGCGTTTTCGAGCCGGCTTTCAGCACCTTATAAAGGCTTTCACGATTGACCCCCGCATCCTTGGCGACCTTATTTACGCCTTTGGCTTTTGCGACCTCGGCCAACGCATGAATAAGGCCCTCGGTATCACCGGTTTTCAGACTTTCAGCCAAATAGGCCGCCATTGCTTCCGGGCTATCGAGAAAGCGCGAGGCTTCGTAATGAGTCGTACCCGTCGTGTCGAGGCTGAGGATTGGCATCTCCTCGGGATTGAATTTATCGCTCATATCATTTACCTCTCAGGCCAGCGAGTATTGCTTTAGCTTTTTGTATGCCCCGTTTTTGATCCGTTTTATCGCTCCCGCTGAGCATCAAGTACTCTGCGATTCCCGAGCGCACATAGTAAATTCTGTAGCCCGGGCCAACAAAAACACGCATTTCGCTCATCCCATCGCCAACCGATTCGCAATCACCAAAGTTGCCCGCTCCGGCACGATCCAGTCGGGTCAGAATTGCCGCTTTTCCCTGAGTGTCCTTCATACGTTTAAGCCAGCTCTCGAACTCGGGTGTTTGGTGGATCTCGTATATTTTTTTCTTGTTGATCATAGTTCCATTTGTAGCTAGATGGCTACATCTTGTCGACGCGAGGTTGAGTACAGGTAAAGGGGTATTCAGCGCCTGGGCAACCTTAGAGAGGTGCCTCCCAGATGCACAAGCTAGCAAATTCCGACGCGACTGTAGGCAATGGAGCCGGGTGCTGTACTCACAGCCTCAAACGTTGTGACAAGTCCTCTCTAATGCGCATCCGCCGTCGGCTGCTTCGGCGGTTGCACCTTGCGCATCAACGGCACCAGCAACACGGCGACGACGAAGCACACCATGATCATCAGGAATGCGTCCGCATAGGTCAGCGTTTGCGCCTCGCGCCAGGTCAGCGCCCACAGCTGACTCAGCGCGAACTGGCTCGAATCCAGGCTGTTTTGCCCCAGCAACTGGGCATTCCCTGAAAGCTGGTCAAGCCAGACATTCATCGATTCGTTCCGGATGTTCAGGTGTTCAGCCAGGCGCAGGAAGTGCAGGTTGGTGCGGTCATTGAGCACCGTGGCGCAGGCGGCGATGCCGATGGCGCCGCCGAGGTTGCGCATCAGGTTGAACAGGCCCGAGGCGAGCTTCAGGCGGTCGGGGGCCAGTGCGCCGAGGGTCAGGGTGACCACCGGCGGCACTGCCATTTGTTGAGCAAACCCGCGTATGGCTTGAGGCAGCAGCAGCTCCTTGGCGCCCCAGTCGTGGGTGATGGGGGAGAAGTCCCACATCGACAGGGCGAATAACGACAACCCGAACATCAAAATCCAGCGCAGGTCGAAACGATTGGCCAGCAAGGCGTACACCGGGATCGCCAGCAACTGGAACACCCCCGTGGAAAACACCGCCAGGCCGATATCCAGCGAGCCGTACCCGCGCACCCGCCCGAGAAACAGCGGCGTGAGGTAGATGGTGGCGAAAATGCCGATGCCGGTGATAAATGAAAACAGGCAGCCCAGGGCGAAGTTCCTGTCCCGAAGCGCGCGCAGGTCGACGATCGGCTCCTTGATTTCCAGGCAGCGCCAGATAAACACCCCGCCGCTGATGGCGGCTATCCAGGCCGTGGTCGAGATGGTGCTGTCGCTGAACCAGTTCCAGCGCGGGCCTTCTTCGAGGGTGTATTCCAGGCAGCCGAGAAACACCGCCATCAACGCCATGCCGATATAGTCGGCGCCCTTGAGCAATGACGGGTTGGGGCGGTCGACCTTGACCAGCATCGGCACCGCAAAGGTCACGAAGAGGCCGGGCAGCAGGTTGATGTAGAACAGCCAGTGCCAGGAGGAGATGTCGGTGATCCAACCGCCCACGGCCGGGCCCAATGTGGGTGCCAGGGACGCGATGGCGCCGATGGTGGAGGCGGCGATCACCCGCTGCTTGCCGTTGAAGTACATGAACGCGGTGGTGAACACCAACGGAATCATCGAGCCCCCCAGAAACCCCTGCAAGGCGCGAAACGCGATCATGCTCTGGATGTTCCAGGCCATCGCGCACAGCAGGCTGGTCAAGGTGAACCCGGCCGCCGACGCCGCGAACAGCCAGCGCGTGCTCATCACCCGGGAGAGCCAGCCTGACATGGGGATCACGATGATTTCCGCGATCAGGTAGGCGGTCTGCACCCACGCCGTATCGTCCGCGCCGGCAGACAACCCGCCGCCGATGTCCTTGAGGGAGGCGGAGACGATCTGGATGTCGATCAAGGCGATGAACATGCCCACGCACATGGTGGCGAAGGCCGCGACTTTTTGTGCGGTGCTGAGGGCGGGCAACGGGCTGTTCATAGCTGGGCCTTGAGGGCGCTGGCCTGGTCCTCGAACGCCTCATCGGTGTTGACCTTCGCCATCACCGACAGGCCCGGACGCAGGGCGCCGAAGTCGGCATCGTTGCTGTCGAGGCGCACGCGCACCGGCACTCGCTGCACGATCTTGGTGAAGTTGCCGGTGGCGTTTTCCGGCGGCAGCACACTGAATTGCGCCCCGGTGGCAGGGGCCAGGCTCTCGATGTGCCCGTGGAATTCACGGCCGGGGAGGATGTCGGCGCGGATGCTCACGCTTTGCCCGACCTGCAGGCGCCCCAATTGGTCTTCCTTGAAGTTGGCATCCACCCACAATCCTTTCGCGGGCACCACCGAGATCAGTTGGCTGCCGGCCGCGGCGTAGGCACCGACCCGGGCGCGGCGATTGCCCACGTAGCCGTCCACTGGGGCCCGCAGTTCGGTGTAGCTGATGTTCAACTGCGCCTGGTCGCGTTCGGCTTGGGCCTGTTGCAGCGCTGCGCGGGCCTGGTCGCGCTGGGTTTCAATCACGTCGATTTGCCGACGCGCCGCCATCAGCCCGGCTTGCGCTCGGGAGTGGTCGGCGCGGGCGGTCTTCCATACGGCGCTGACCCGCTGTGCGCTTTCGACCGATACGGCCTGGCTGCGCACCAGGTTCTGGTAACGCGTTTGATCGTCGCCGGCCCGTTGTGCTTCGGCATCGGTGGCGTCGATCTGTGCCTTGGCCTGGTTGATCACCGCCAGTTGCAGTTGTTCGGTGGCGTCGAGGTTGGCGAGCGTCGCCTGTTGCGCGGCCACGGCGCCGTCGGCTTTGGCCAGGGCCGTGCGGTAGTCGCGCACATCGATGCGCGCCAGCACGTCGCCGGCCCGTACGAACTGGTTGTCCTGCACCGTCACTTCGCTGATATAGCCCGGCACTTTGGCGCTGATCACCGTCACATCGGCCCCGACATAGGCGTCGTCGGTGTCTTCGATAAACCGGCTGACCAGCCACCAGTGGCTGGCGTACCACACGCCGCCAGCCACGGCCAGGGTCAACAGCCCCAGGCGCAAAACCTGTTTGCGCCGGGATGGTTGGGTGGGTTCGGGCACAGCGCTGACTGGAGCGTCCATGACGAAATGACCTCGTTGAGTATTAGTGGGGGAAGGGGCTGACCAACTGGTCTTTTTCGGCGTAGGCCCGGCCGGTTCGTGCGCGCCACAGGGTCAGCGGTTCGGCATCGGCGCTGACATGTACGCGGTGGCCCGCACGGGTGATGGGGTTGCCGGTGTTGGCATCCATCAACGCCAGCACCACCGGGCGCCCGGTGGACTCGTCGGCGAGAAACACCTTGGTCGATCCCTCGGCATGCCGCGCGCCCCAGGCCATCAGCGTGAGGATGACCTGGCGCAAGTCCCGGCCCGCTTCGGTGAGGTGGTACTCATGGCGCGGCGGGTTGTCCTGGTACGGGCGCCGTTCCAGCAAGCCGCCGGCCACCAACGCATTCAGGCGGCGGGTCAGGGTGTTCGAGGCGATCCCGAGGCTCTGCAGGAACTCGTCGAAACGGCGCAGCCCGTAGAACGCATCACGCAGGATCAACAGGCTCCAACCATCACCGATGTGCTCCAGGGCACGGGCGACCGGGCAGGACATGGGTTGGAAGCTGGCTTTCTTCATGAGGGACTCCGGGAACTGTTGCTAAATATTACGCAAGTAATATTGCACAGTGGATTTCATAATGAAAGTCACTAGTTGAAATTTTTTGCAGCGCTGGATGGCGGCCAGGCAGACGCAAAAAAGCCCCGGGATTCGGGGCTTTTCAGAGGGGAGGGTGTAGGGGGGCGTTTAAGCGCGGCTGTCTTTATGCCTGCGCCGGTTCCTGGCAGATACGTGAACCTGCGCGCCGCGAGCGCCAGCCAAGGCCCAGCACCATCAGCAAACCCAGGGCCGCCATGATCGCGCCAGCCAGCGAAATGGCCGGGTAGCCCAGCCCTGCGTTGATCACTGCTCCCCCCAGCGCCGCGCCAATGGCGTTACCGAAGTTGAACGCACCGATGTTCATCGCCGAGGCCAGGTTGGGTGCATCCTTGGCGGCTTCCATCACGCGCATCTGCAGGGGAGGTACCAGCGCAAAGCTGGCGGCGCCCCACAGCAGGATCGACAAGGCGGCGGGCAGCGGCCATTGCATGAGCACAGAGAACGCCAGCAGCACGGCAATCAGGACCACGAGCGACGTTATCAGGGTGCGGTCCACCGAACGGTCCGCAGACTTGCCGCCCCAGACGTTGCCGAGGGTCAGGCCGATCCCGAACAGCACGAGCATTGCGGTGACGAAGTTGGTCGAGGCGTGGGTGACATCCCGCAGAATCGGCGCGATATAGGTAAACACCGTGAACATGGCGCTGGACCCCACCACGGTCAACGCCAGCGCTGCCAGTACCGGCCCGCGGCCCAGTACGCGGATTTCGGCCATCAGGCTTGCCCCTTTTGGAGCGGGCGTATTCGGTAGCGCCCACCACAGGGCCACCATCACGAACGCCCCGAGCCCGCTGATGCCCCAGAACGCCGTACGCCAGCCGAAGTTCTCGCCGAACCAGGTTGCCAGGGGCACGCCACCGATGGTCGCCAGGGTCAGCCCGAGGAACATCGCGGCGACGGCCCCCGCGCGTTTGTCGGGCGCTACCACACTCGCTGCCACGATGGAGCCGATGCCGAAGAATGCCCCGTGATTCAGCGATGTCACCAACCGGGCGACCATCAGGGTCTGGTAGTCGGTGGCCAGGGCGGACAGCAGATTACCCAGGGTGAAAATGGCCATCAGGCCCACCAGCAGATACCGGCGCGCCACCCTGGCTGTCGCGAGGGTCATGATCGGGGCGCCGATCAGCACGCCCATGGCATAGGCGCTGACAAGCAGCCCGGCGGCGGGAATGGAAACACCGAGGTCGGCGGCGATCCCGGGCAACATGCCCATGGGGGCAAACTCGGTGACCCCGATGCCGAAGGCGCCGATGGACAGTGCTACAAGGGGTGGGTTGATACGCATAGGTGACTCCTCATCTTTGTATCAAATGCTACAATCACGACTTTTCAGGCGGTAGCCCTCGGCAGGGCACTACAGCTTTGCGTGGAGATCACAAGTGGACATAGGCGGTCGGTCGGGGGAGATGGCGGTGTTCGCCATGGTCGCGGAGCAGGGTAGCCTCTCGGGGGCGGCTCGGGTGCTGGGCCTCACGCCGTCATCCATCAGCCGCATCATCACCCGCATCGAGGGGCGCATAGGCACCCGCCTGCTGCTGCGCACCACCCGGGCGATCACGCTCACGGCCGAAGGCGAAGCGTATTTGCGCGGCGCCCGGCGGATCCTGGCGGACATGGCCGAAGTCGAGGATGCGATCACCGACCAGGGCGCGCCACGGGGGCGGCTGAGGGTCAGCGCGGCGCTCGCACACGGGCGGCTGTCGATCGTGCCGCTGGTTGCCGCGTTCAGCGCGCGCTACCCGGCCATCGTGGTTGAGTTGCGGCTGGAGGATGAGGTGGTGGATATCCTGGGCGGGCAAGCGGACGTTGCAATCCGCTTCGGTCAATTGGCCGACAGCCCCTTGACCGCTCGCCTTATCGGCTCCATCGGCGAGGTCATAGTCGCTTCCCCGGACTACCTGGCGCGTCATGGCACACCGCAGGTGCCGCAGGATTTGCTCAACCACAACTGCCTGCGTTTCAACTTCCGCCGGGCAGCGCCCGACTGGCCGTTTCGCGTGGACGGGCGCGATTTTTCGCTGCAGGTGTCGGGTACGATCGAGGGTAACAGCGGGGAGGTATTGTCCCAGTTGGCCAAGCTGGGTGCCGGCATCGCGCGCATTGGCGCATTCAGCGTGGCAGATGACCTGGCCAGCGGTGATCTGGTGCCGTTGCTTGAAGCGTACAACCCCGGAGACCAGGAGCCGATTCACGCGGTGTTCGTCGGCGGCGCGGCGATGCCTGCGCGGGTCAGGGCATTTGTCGACTTTCTGGTGGAACACCACCCGGCGTGACCGCCACTGACACCACAGGCCGCTCCCCCCCTGACGCAATCCTCTTGAATACTTGCCTAATCCTGCGATCTTGCCCACCCCTGCATAGCGCCTTGATGAACCAGGGTCTAAAGTCATTCCCATCGCCCGCTAGACTAGTCAAACCACGCGCGCGCGAACCAGACGGGCCATCGATGCCCAGCGGCGAGGCCCCGTCTTGCCGTCTAAAAATACTAAAAAATGCAACACCAACCGATGATCAGCGGGTGAGCCATGGAATTACGAATTAACCAGCAGACCCACCAAGTCGACGCCGAACCCGACACGCCCCTGCTCTGGGTCATCCGCGACAACCTGGACATGACCGGCACCAAATACGGCTGCGGCCTGGCGCAATGCGGTGCGTGTTCGGTGCTTGTGGACGGCAATGTCGTGCGTTCCTGCGTCACGCCCGTTTCCGGCGTGGTCGGCCGCGAAATCACCACCATCGAAGCCATCGAGTCCGATGACGTCGGCAAGCGGGTCGTTGCCACCTGGGTCGAATACCAGGTCGCCCAATGCGGCTACTGCCAATCCGGCCAGGTAATGGCGGCCACCGCGCTGCTCAAGCACACGCCCAAGCCCAGTGATGCGCAGATCGAGGCCGCCATGGTCAACCTCTGTCGCTGTGGCACCTATAACGCCATTCATGCCGCCGTGCATGACCTTGCGCAGAAGGGAGAGGCCTGATGAACATTCGCATTGATCCCACTGCGCTGCCCTTGGTCGCGGCGCTGACTGACCCGGTGAACCTGTCCCGCCGTCGTTTCCTGGCCAGTACGGCCGTGGGCGCGCTGGTGATTGGTTTTGGCCTGCCGCTGGGGTCTGGCCGAGTGCAGGCGGCCACCGCTGCGGCCACGGCCGAACGCGGTACGCAGGTGCCGGCCTTCCTGGAGATTCGCCCGGACAACACGATTCGTTTGCTCAGCCCGTTTATCGAAGGCGGCCAGGGCACGTTCACCGCGATGGCGCAGATTGTCGGCGAGGAGTTGGACGCCGACCCGGCCACGTTCCTGGTTGAGTGTGCCCCGCCCGGTGAAGCCTTTGTGGTGATGGAGAACGGCATGCGCATCACTGGCGGCAGTATGTCGGTGCGGATGAGTTACCCCACGATGCGCCGGCTGGGTGCGCTGGCCCGGGCGATGTTGCTGGAGGCCGGGGCGCAGGCGCTGAAGGTACCGGTGAGCGAGCTGTCGACCGAGCCGGGCAAGGTCGTACACGCGGCGTCCGGGCGTTCCCTTGCGTATGGCGAATTGGCCGGGCGGGCGATGGACCTGCCGGTACCGGATGTGGCCAGTGTGAAGCTGCGCGACCCAAGCCAGTTCCGTTGGATCGGCAAGCCGGTGAAGCGTCTCGATGCGTATGACAAGTCCACCGGCAAGGCGCTGTACAGCATAGATATGAAGGTCGACGGCATGCTCCATGCCGCCGTGCAGCATGCGCCCCGGCTCGGCATGACCGTGGGCAGCCTGCGCAACGAAGACCAGGTCAAGGCCATGCCGGGCGTGCATTCGGTGCATCGCCTGCCCGGTGCGGTGGCGGTGGTGGCCGAGCGTTGGTGGCATGCCAAGCGTGCGGTGGAGTCGATTCAGGTCGACTGGCTGGAGCCGACGGCTGATTCCAAGGTGCGCGGGATGCCGAAGGACTTTTCCAGCGACGAGCATTTCAAGCGCCTGGCCGCAGAAACCGGCCCGGCCCGTGATGATGAGAACGAGGGCGACGTGGCCGGCACGCTGGCCAATGCCAAGACCAAGGTCGAGGCCACTTACCACAACCAGTACCTGCACCATGCCCAGTTGGAGCCGCCTTCGGCGCTGGCGCGCTTCAACCCTGACGGTTCGCTGGAGATCTGGCTGCCGAATCAGGCGCAGGACATGTTCCTGGCCGATATCGCCAAGCGCACCGGCCTGGCCCCGGAGCGGATTACCCTGCATTCGCCGTTGTTGGGTGGTTTTTTCGGGCGGCACTTCCTGTATGACTCGGCCAGTCCTTACCCGCAGGCCATCGAGTTGGCCAAGGCGGTGGGGCGCCCGGTGAAGTTGATCTGGAGCCGCGAAGAAGAATTCCTGCGGGATGTGCTGCGCCCGGTCGCAGCGGTGAATTTCCGTGGGGCGCTGGACAGCGACGGCTGGCCGGTGGCGATTGAAGCGGTGAGCGCCACGGAGGGACCGACCGAGGCCCTGGCGGGCAAGCAGGGCGAGAAGCTCGACCCGACGGCCCTTGAGGGACTGTCCGGCAAGTCCTATGCGATTCCCAACAAGCGTATCGCGCAGATCTATGTGAAGGGCCCGGTGATGCTGGGCTACTGGCGTTCGGTGGGCAATTCGCTGAATGACTTTTTCTACGAATCCTTCCTGGATGAACTGGCCGACAAGGGTGGCAAGGACCCGTTCGAGTTGCGCCTGCATCTGTTGCGGGATAACCAGCGGCTGACCACCCTGCTGAAGGCGGTGGGCGAGTTGTCGGGTGGCTGGAAACGTGGGCCGTTTGTTGCCGAGGACGGCAGCAAGCGCGCACGCGGGGTGGCGATGGCGTCACCGTTCGGCACCCAGACGGCGGTGATTGCCGAGGTGTCGATCGAGAACGGCCAGGTCAAGGTGCACGACATCTGGCAGGCAATCGACCCGGGCAGCATCGTCAACCCGGCGATTGTCGAGGCGCAGGTGAATGGGGCAGTGTCGCTGGGCTTGTCCCAGGTGCTGTTGGAGGAAGCGGTGTATGTGGACGGCTTGCCTCGGGCGCGTAACTACGATTTGTACCCGGTGCTGCCGCCTTCGCGGATGGCCCGGGTGCACGTGCGCGTGATCGAGAGCGGGGAAAAAATGGGCGGTATTGGCGAACCGCCGCTGCCCGCCGTGGCGCCTGCCGTGGCCAACGCCGTCGCGGCGTTGACCGGGCAGCGCGTTCGCAGCATGCCGTTAAGCCGCCACTCCTTCACCTGACCGGGGCCTGAGCACTTATGAACAACCGTCGATTCGCAAGAACCGTTGGCTGGCTGGCGCTGCCGTGCCTGGTCGCCGCAGGCCTGCTGGCCTGGTATGTCACCCGCGAGCCTGTCTCGCCGCTGGGGGCCGAGCCCGTCGCCACGGACCCGGCGCTGGTCGCCCGAGGCGAGTATGTCGCCCGGCTCAGCGACTGTGTGGCGTGCCACAGCGTGCCCAACGGCAAGCCCTTTGCCGGTGGCCTGGAAATGGCCACGCCGCTGGGGGCGATCCACGCCACCAACGTCACGCCAGACCCGGAAACCGGTATTGGCAGCTACAGCCTCGCCGACTTCGACCGCGCGGTGCGCCAGGGTGTCGCGCCGGGTGGGCGCCGCCTGTATCCGGCGATGCCGTATCCGTCCTATGCCAAGCTCAGCGATGATGATGTGCGCGCCCTGTACGCGTTCTTCATGAAGGGCGTGGCGCCGGTGCAGCAGGCCAATATCAAGAGTTCGATCCCGTGGCCATTGAATATGCGGTGGCCGATCGCGCTGTGGAATGGCGTGTTTACCGACAGCAAGCCGTATGTCGCGAAGGCCGGGAAGGATGAACTGTGGAACCGGGGCGCCTACATCGTGCAGGGCCCGGGGCATTGCGGCAGTTGCCACACGCCACGGGGCCTGGCCTTCAACGAAAAGGCTCTGGATGAAAGTGGCAAGCCGTACTTGGCCGGTGGCTTGCTCGACGGCTGGTACGCACCGAGCCTGCGGGACGATCCCAACACCGGCCTGGGGCGCTGGAGCGAGCCGGAAGTGGTGCAGTTCCTCAAGACCGGTCGCAACAAACATGCGGTGGTTTATGGCTCGATGACCGAGGCGTTCAACAACTCCACGCAGTTCATGAGCGACGATGACCTGGCGGCGATTGCACGCTATCTGCGGTCGTTGCCGGGCGACGAGCAGCGCGATGGTGCGGCCTGGCAGTATCAGGCGGTATCGGCTGCGCAACGCCTGGATGCGCCGGGTGCGCATACCTATGTGACCCGCTGCGCCTCGTGCCATGGGCTGGAAGGCAAAGGGCAACCGGACTGGATGCCGCCGCTGGCGGGCGCCACCTCCGCACTGGCCAAGGAGGACGCCTCGGCGATCAACATCACCCTCAATGGCTCGCAGCGCGTAGTGGCGGCCAATGTGGCGGACGCTTATCGCATGCCGGCGTTCCGTGAGCAGTTGTCGGACCAGGAGATTGCTGAAGTGCTGACGTTTGTGCGCGGCACCTGGGGCAATCAGGGTGGGGCGGTGGATGCCAAGGCGGTGGGCAAGTTGCGTGAGCACACGGGCCCGGCGAGCAGCAGCCCGATCATTCTGCAAATGCGCTGAGGGAAATGCGCCTTGTGAGGGAGGCGCTTTGTGTAGGAACTGCTTTATGTGGGAGCGGGCTTGCTCGCGAAGGCGGTGGGTCAGTGAAGAACTTGCTGACTGACACACCGCTTTCGCGGGCAAGCCCGCTCCCACATTTTCAACCGCGTTTCGGCAGTTTCCAGTTGGGTCGGATGAAGTGGCAGGTATAGCCATTCGGAATCCGCTCCAGGTAATCCTGATGCTCCGGCTCCGCCTCCCAGAACGGCCCCGCCGGTTCGATCTCGGTGACGACACGGCCCGGCCACAGTTTTGAGGCGTCGACGTCGGCGGCGGTGTCTTCAGCGATGTCGCGTTGCTGTTCGCTCAGGTAATAAATTGCCGAACGGTAGCTGGGGCCCAGGTCGTTGCCCTGGCGGTTGGGCGTGCTGGGGTCGTGGATCTGGAAAAAGAACTCGAGGATCTGCCGGTAAGTGATCACCGTCGGGTCGAAGACGATCTCGATGGCTTCGGCATGGTTGCCGTGGTTGCGATACGTGGCATTCGGCACATCGCCGCCGGTGTAACCGACCCGCGTGTGCAGCACGCCGGGGTAGCGGCGCAGCAGGTCTTGCATGCCCCAGAAGCAGCCGCCGGCGAGCAGGGCGGTTTCGGTCGGGTTGGTCATGGTCTGTGCTTCCCCTTGTTGGATACCTCGCTAGTTATGGGGGCAGGTTGGACGATTCCAAGGTTGAGGGGCGCGCCTTCGATCGGCTTTGTCCGCGTTGCCCGCAGCGCCATCAACAGCGCCAACACGGGTGCCAGGGTAAACAGCGCGAACAGCCAGCGCGCGGCATGGGCGATGCCGCCATTGCCCGCCACTTCATTGATGCCCGCCATGTTCGAGATCACCCCAGCCAGCGCCGCGCCCATGGCCATGGCGAACAGTTGCAGGGTGGTGATCGACGAAGCGGCCGTGTCCTTGTCCTGTTCCGAAGCCACTTGCAGGATGCGCGTCAGCAGGTGCGGCCAACCCAGGCCGATGCCGAACCCCACCAGGAACAGCCCCAGGCAGATAGGGGCCAGCAATGTCCATTCGCCCTGGCTGGCGATGGGCGTAGTGATCGCCAGCATCATCAAGCCCGCCACGATAAACAATGGCCCCGCGATGATGGCGCGATGTGGGCCGCGGCCGGTCCAGCCGGAGCTGATGATTTCCGAGACCGTCCAGCCGGCCGCCATCAGCGCGGCCATGTAACCGGCGATCAGCGGTGACTGGCCATGCAAGTGCTGCAGAAAGTACGGCATGAAGATCTCGCTGCTCATGCCGATCACCAACAGGCAGGTGGTCGCATAAAGCGCGCAGAGCGGGGTGCTGAACTTCAATGCATCCCGGGGCAAAAGACGCACGGTGGCGCTGGACTCCTTGCGGATCAACAGCACCACCAGCACGACGCAGGTGGCGATACCCAACAGGTTCCAGCTCGGCAGCGCCGAGACGCTGCCGGCACACACCGCCAGCACCGCGCCCGCCAGCAGCACCAGTTGCGGCACCGGCAAACGGGCGGTGGCGGTCGCCGTGGTGTCGCGCGGGGGCAGGGCGCGGCTGGTGAGTACCATGTACGCCAGGCTCACCGGCACCATCGAGCCGAAGGCCAGGCGCCACGCGTCCATCTCGGCAAACACACCACCCACCGCCGGCCCGACGAGCGTCGCCACGCCCCACATCCCCGACACCAGTGCCATTGCGCGCGGCCACAGGCGCTCTTCGAACACCAGTTGGATCATCGAGTAACACAGGGCCAGCAAGACCCCGCCGCCCAACCCCTGGATGGAGCGCCCCGCGAGCATCACCGGCATGTTCGGCGCCAGGGCACAGATCAGCACACCCACCATGAACACCAGTGTGGCCAGCGCATACGCCAGCCGTGGACCGGTGCGTTGCAACAGCTTGGAGGTGAGGGCGGAACCGAGGATCGAGGCCACCACGTACAGTGTGGTGCTCCACGCATAAAGCGCCAGGCCGCCGATTTCGGCCACCACCGACGGCAGGATGGTGGTGGCGATGTAGGTGTTGGTGGCATACAGCGCGATGCCGCCTGAAAGGGCAATGGAGCGGGTGGCGTTCTTGCCGCTAAGCAACTCGCCCCAACTGCTGTCTTGGGTTTGCATCAACGATTCCTTGTAATGCGTTCGCGGTATGGAAGCCGGCGAAGGGCATAAGCGTCAGGCTTGAGGTAATTAACCAAGCAATTGCTTTTAATATTGCGTTGAGGCGAATTATTTTGCAAGGAATGACTTGTCAGGTGGCTGAGTCGCTATGGCAGTCGAGGCGGAGCGTGAGACGCGCGGTTTCCCACGGCCGGCAGCACTTCACACCATCAGTTTCCGGCTGAACTTGGTTTCCATCACGATATGCGAAGCGGTGTGCGCCACCCCTTTGATCATGTTGATCCTGATGAGCTCGGCATTGAGTTCACTCAGGGTGGCGGTGGCCAGGTGAATGATGAAATCGGACTCCCCCGAGACCGCGTAAACGGCCTGCACCGCTTCCATCCTGCGCAGCGAGGTCATCACATCGGTGTAGCTCTTGTTGGTGCAGGAGGTCATGGTAAAGCAGGTCACCGTCTGCTGAAGCCGGTCCTGGTCGATGCGCACGCTGTAGCCGGTGATGACGCCGGCCTTTTCCAGGCGGGTAATCCGCTCCTGCACCGCAGAGCGCGAGACCCCGAGCTTGCGGGCCAATGACGCGGTGGGTTCGCGTGCGTTGGCTTGCAGCAGGCCAAGCAATTGCCTGTCCTTGTCGGTGAGGTTAAACAGTGGACCGGGATTCTGCGTATCCATGGACACGTCCTTGACCCTCGCTGGGGTTCAGTTTTTATGAGTCGCCCTGTGTTGCGAGCGCTTTTCCTGAAACATATCCATCATTTTCAGGCCGGCGTAAACCGTTTGTGCGGCCGCCGGGCCCAGGGGGCCGCCATTCCATTCCAGGCCGTAGGCATCGAACAGGCGGTAGCGATCGGTTTCGCCGCAGATCGCCTCGGCGATGACGCGTGCGCCGATCGGCGCGGTGTTCATACCATGGCCACCAAATGATGTACACGCCCACAATCCCTGCCCCAGCGGGCCAATGTGCGGCATCTTGTGCCGCGCATAACCCATCAACCCGGACCAGGCCTTGTCGATCCTGATGCCGCGCAATTGCGGATAAACGTCGAGGATATCCTGCGTCAGCAATTGCCCCAGGCGTTTCTCATCCTGCAGGTTGCGCGTGGTAATGCGGCCGCCCCAGAGCAGGCGGTCGCCCTCGACGATGCGGTAATAGTCCGAGGCCCGGCGGTTATCGCCCACGGCATCGGAGGTACAGACCGCCTCGGCCAGGCGATCGCCCAGGTGCTCGGTCAGCACTGCATAGGTCGCGATCGGCAGGAAGGCGCGGCGTAATTTGCCGAACTCAGGCCCCCCATAGCCGCCGCAGCAGTACACCACGTGGGCACAATCGACAGTGCCCTGATCGGTGATGACCCGGTGTCGCCCGTTGCGGCTTTCGACGGCGGTCATGGGCGAGCGTTCATGGATTTTGCCACCACTTTGCTCGATCAGTCGGGCCAGGCCGAGGCAATAGTTCAAGGGGTGGAAGTGAAAGCCATGGTTGTCGCGCAGCGCCTGGAAATACCGCTCGGTCTTGAGCTTTTCGCGCACCGCCTGGCGATCCAGGTAGTCGAGGTGAAAGTCGAAATCCGCGGCCATTTTGTCCCGCACGCGCTGCAGGTTGTCGCCATCTTCGTAGCGCACCACACTCAGTTTTCCCGGGGTTGGCGTGCAGCCGGGCAACTGATGATGGGCGATCATGCCCCGAACAATCTCGACGCCTTCAAGCGACAGTTTGAACAGCGCGGCGGCCGTCGGTTTGCCGCAGCGTCGCTCGATGGCGGCCAACCCTTCGGACCAGCCCTGGAGCACGAAGCCACCGTTGCGCCCCGACGCTCCCCAGGCCACGCGACCGGCATCCAGCAGCACCACCGACTGCCCGCGGGAGACCAGCTCCCACGCCGTGCTCAGCCCCGCCAGCCCGGCGCCGATCACGCACACATCGGCCCGGGCGTTGCCACACAGCGCCTGGCGTTCAGTCGTGTCGCGCATCGTGGCGGTGTAGTAATTGTTGTTATAGGTGAACATGAAGTCGGCCGTCCTTTTTTCGCGGCGCAGGCATACAGCGCGCCGCGTCGAGGACGGGGCGCCTGTACGGCCTGTGGGGTTTTTTACTGCACCTGGGTGAGGTCGGCGCCGTACCATTTCTCTGACAATTGCTTGAGCGTGCCGTCGGCTTTCATGTCGGCGACGATCTTGGTCAGCGCGCTGTTGAACGCCTCATCGCCCTTGTCCACGGCGATGGCCAGGGGTTCGTAGTAGGCGGGTTTGCCTTCCACCCTGACGATGGGGTAGCCATTCTTGACGGCGGCGACGATGGTGGGCAGGGCGGACAGGGTTGCGTTCAGGCGCACCCCGTCCCCCATGCGCAGGTCATCCAGCGGGCCCATGCTGTCGCCGTACGTGCGAACCTCGCCGGGGGTGACTTCGTAAGTGAAAGGCGGCACATCGGCGGCGTCGATCTTGAGGCGGCGGTTGATATAGTCCTCCGAAGTCGTACCGGCTTCGACGCCGATGATCTTGCCGTTCAGGTCCGCCACTTTGGTCTCGGCCGCGTCCTTGTGCACCGCGAATACATACGGCGTGTAGTAGTAGATCGCGGGGAAGTCGAGCACCCGGGTGCGCTCGGTGGTCGGGGTCATGGAGCCGACCGACAGGTCCCAGCGGCTCGACCAGCGCCCGGCGGTGATGATCCCGTATTCGGGCGTCACGAAGTCGACTTTGCTGCCCAGGCGTTTGCCGATTTCGCTGGCGACGTCGATATCGAAGCCTTGCAGCTTATTGTCCGGGCCCAGGAACGATTGCGGTGGCCAGTTGGCCGAGGTGGCCACCTTGATCACCTTGGTTTCATGGATGCGGTCGAGGGTCGAGCCCGCCCAGGCCGCGCCTGTGAGGCTGGTGAGGGCGGTGGCGACAGCGGCTGCGGTGAAGAAGCGAGTGAACGAGATCATGGGTAAGCCTCCAGTATCTTGAGTGCGGTGCCTGTTGTTTTTATCGGTGACTTCGCAAGGTTCGACGGTGCTGCTCAGTGGCTGAGAATCTGCGACAGGAATTCCCGGGCACGCTCGTGCTGCGGGTTGTCAAAAAACTCGGTGGGTTTGGCTTGCTCGATGATGCAGCCCTGGTCCATGAAGATGATCCGGTCGGCCACCCGCCGGGCGAATCCCATCTCGTGGGTGACGCAGACCATGGTGATGCCGTCCTGGGCCAGTTCGCCCATCACGTCCAGCACTTCCTTGACCATCTCGGGGTCAAGGGCCGACGTGGGCTCGTCGAACAGCATGATGCGCGGGCGCATGCACAAGGCCCGGGCAATGGCGACGCGCTGCTGCTGGCCGCCCGAGAGCTGGCTGGGGTATTTGTCGGCCTGGTTCCCGATGCGCACTCGGTCCAGGTATTCATAGGCCAGCTCGCGGGCCTGGGGCTCGCTGAGCTTGCTCACCAGACGCGGTCCTACCATGAGGTTCTCCAGCACCGTCATGTGCGGGAACAGGTTGAACTGCTGGAACACCATGCCGACCTGGCGCCGTATGCCCGCCACGCAGGCGGCATCACGGGTCAACTCGGTGCCCTCGATGAACACGTGGCCTTTCTGGAAGTCTTCCAGCAGGTTCAGGCAGCGAATCAACGTGGACTTGCCGGAGCCCGACGGCCCGCAGACCACCACGATTTCACCGCTGGCAATGTGCAGGTCGATGCCCTTGAGCACATAAAAATCGCCATACCATTTGTGCATGTCCTGGATCGATATTGCAGGGTATGGAGCAGGGACTATTGAGGGCTGATTCATCGTCATGCTCCTGGTTCAGCGATGGGCGCGGTTGAAGTGCTTTTCCAGGCGGGCCTGGACGGTTTCCAGCATGATCGACAGCAGCCAATACAGCACGGCGGCGGTGATCAGCATTTCCAGGTGCCGGAACTCGGCGCGTCCCTGGGTTCGTGCCAGGAACATCAGCTCCCAGACGCCGATCACCGACACCAGCGAACTGTCCTTGAGCATCGAGATGAACTGGTTGCCCGTTGGCGGAATGATCAAGCGCATGGACTGCGGGAGAATCACCCGGGTCATCGTCTGGAACGGGTTCAGGCCAATCGCCCGCGAGGCTTCCCACTGGCCCCGCGAGATGCTGCTGATACCGGCGCGGAAGATCTCCGTCATGTAGGCGCCATAACACAGCGAGAGCGCCAGGATCCCGGCTGGAACCGCCCCGACGACATAGCCGAGCTGGGGAATGCCCAGGTAAATCAGATAGATCTGGATCAGCAGCGGAACGCCGCGGAAAAACGAGGTGTAGAAGCTCGCAATCGCAATCGCGAAGCCGTTGGAAGACAAGCGCGCGGTGGCGCCCAGCAGCGCCAGGACGAACGCAATCGCAATCGAAATCGCCGACACGTAGACGGTGGTGAACACCCCCTGGGTGATCATGAAGCCGATTTTGGTCGCGATGAAACTGTAGGAAAGGTTGAAGGTGTCGAAGAACAACAGGAACAGCACCAGCAACTCGCACCAGACCGTGATGATCTGCGCGCGCAAGGGAAAGCGGCCAAGGATGAACAGGTTCAGCACCACCGTCAGGGTGAGCGTGCCGCCCACTGCAATGTCACGCGCCAGTGGTGCCTTCAGGTCGAGAACGATGGGGCCCATCAAGTGGGAGAGGCGGCCTTCACCGACGCCGCAGGCGAGCGTGATGATGAAAATCACCACGGCCACCGCGCCCATGAATACCGCGCTGTCCGTCATGCGGGTCTTGACGATATGGTCTCTGTACATGGCTTACGCGCCCCGGGGTGAGCCCCTTTATTGTTGTCAGCCCATTATGGGTTGACGAAATGCCGGGCGGCACCCTGCGGATTGTTGGGATTTGCGGTTTTTATTGGCGTATGAGGGGATGGGAGCCGTACATATGCCGGGCGGAGTCATCAAGCTTTCGCCAGCAATCATTTCGCGCCAGACTCATGGGCATTCATTGCCCCAGGGTAGCCACCATGATTTCCCATGTGTTTTTAGGTACAGGTGATTTTGATCGGGCTTTTGCTTTCTATTCGAAGGTGATGGCTGAGTTGGGCCTCAGGTTGAAATTTTGCGATGCGGATAAACCGTGGGCCGGTTGGGTGGCTGAAACCGCACCTCGTCCGATCTTCGTCATTGGGGCGCCATTTGATGGCAACCCGAGTGCACCCGGGAATGGGCAGATGGTGGGGCTACTTGCGCCCAGTCGGGAAGCGGTTAGAAGAAGTTATACAGCGGCGTTGGCGCTCGGCGGGATATGTGAAGGAGAGCCTGGATTAAGGCCTCACTACCACCCCGATTATTACGGCGCGTATTTTCGAGATACTGATGGCAACAAGCTGTGCGTGTGCTGCCATGATCCACAAGCAAATTACCCTCGGTGAGGGTGAGTTGAACGAGTAAAAGCTGAGGCTGGGAACGCTGAACAGGGCTGAGGGCGTTGGGGCGGGTTTGGAACTGGGATTGAGGTAGTGATCCATGGCGCGCTGGGCGGCCTGGTGGAGTTTTGGATCGGAAGTTCCCGTAGGATTAGGGGTAACCTTGAACATTGTCTGGATGCTCCATTTTGGTCCCCGCCTTATCGCTACTAAACGAAAGGTGGCAGCTGTGTGCAGGTTAGTAGAGCGGATATTCCAGACAAAACCGGCGCGCCCGAGGGCGCCCTGCACACAGCCACCATTAAGCACAGACAAAGACGTCTGACAGATGATGCTTATGCACATTGCCTAGAATACTTCGGGCTACTAAACCCGATCACTGAGGTTTCAGCGACCGAGCAACCTTAGAGCCCCATCCCCAAGCGCACAAGCCGGCGGATTCTGACGCAACTGTAGGCAATGGAGCAAGGCACCTCACGGCTTGCTATAGGCCATGTACTCATTCTGCAAGACAATATGGTCGGCCAAGTACTTCGCATCATGCCAAACCCCGTAGATAAACGAAGACGCGCGGTTCACCAGGTTCGGCAAACCCAAAAAGTAAATCCCGCTTTCCGCCGAAATCCCGCGCTTATGGAAAGGCTCACCTTTCTCGTCGAACGCATGCACTTTCAACCAACTGAAATCAAAACTGAAACCCGTGGCCCACAGAATCGTGGTCACACCGGCCTCAGCCAAATCCAGGCTCAGGATCGGATTCACCAGGCACTCCGGGTCAGCCAACAATTCCCACGCCTCAGGCTCCGGCGCAAACGGCAGGCCGTTCTGCTCGATATAGGCGTCGGCATCCCGCAGTACATCAAAGTAGGCACGGTCACCTTCAGCCACATTAGCCGCCAGGCCGGGCTCAAACTCCATCACGCCTTCATTCCACGACCGAGTAACACCCACCAGCGTAATGCCCATGTGCGCCAGGCGGCGGAAGTCGACGGTCTTGCCGCCTTCATAGCCACTGACGGCAAACGCCACATGCTTCTTCTTCGGCTGGATTTTGACCTCGTCCCACAAGCCCAGCGCGCCCAGCCACCAGCAGTAATCACGGCCACGATACGAGCGAGGAGGGCGATAGTGTTCGCCCACCGAGAGGTACACGGTCTTGCCGGCCTTTTGCAGTTCCTCGGCAATTTGTGAACCCGATGCGCCAGCGCCCACCACCAACACAGCACCCTCGGCCAACTGGCCGGGATTCTTGTAGGCCGAGGAGTGCAGCTGTTGAACCGTGGCGTGTGCGGGCACCAGATTCGGAATGGACGGACGTTGAAACGGGCCTGTCGCCGCAACAACGTTGGTGGCCTCGATCACACCCGCCGAGGTGGTCACCTTGAACCCGGGGCGACCCACGTGGCGTTCCACTTGCTGCACTTCAACCCCGGTGCGCACCGGAGCCTTCAGCATGTTCACGTACTCTTCAAAGTAGGCCGCCATGCGCTCTTTCGGCGGGAAGCTCTCGGGGGAAATGCCTTCGAATTTCATGCCGGGAAAACGGTCGTGCCAGGCCGGGCCGTTGGCGACCAGCGAGTCCCAGCGCTCGGACCGCCAGCGCTCGGCGATGCGGTTACGCTCCAGCACGATGTGCGGCACGCCCATGAGTGACAGATGCTCGCTCATGGCGACCCCCGCCTGGCCTGCGCCCACCACCAGGGTGTTGATCTTTTCAACTGACATGTGAGCTTCCTAAAGATAAGCGACCATCGACCGGTATCAGTGTGATCAAGCAACCGCCAGCCGGAAATTATGCTTTTTGAACGTAGAGGTTAGGCAAAACCAAAGCCCTTCAATCGGCCTCCAGCAGCTCGGCCACCGCCGTCAGGGCCAGGCGGTAGCCCAGCGCGCCGAGGCCTGCGATCACGCCGGTGGCGGCTTTGGACACATAGGAGTGATGACGGAAAGCCTCGCGCTTCCAGATGTTGCTCATGTGCGCTTCGATGATCGGGCCGTCGAACGCCAGCAGCGCATCGAGAATCGGCACCGAGCTGTAGGTCAGGCCGGCGGCGTTGATGATCACCGCGTCGGCGTTGAGCCGGGCCTCCTGAATCCAGTCCACCAGCACCCCTTCATGGTTGCTCTGGCGAAAATCCAGGGTCAGGCCCAGTTCGATCGCGTGGCGCTGGCAGCACGCTTCGATGCTGGCGAAGCTTTCGCTGCCGTAGGTGCCGTTCTTGTCCAGACCGTACAGGTTGGCGTTGGGGCCGTTGAGGAAATACACAGTGCGGGGCATGGCAAGCTCCAGGTGGCTCATGGTTGCTGGTTGGGGTTCCAGTCATCCGGCACCACCGCAATCACATCGATCTCCATCAACCACTCCGGCTGGCCCAGACCCGAAATCACCAGGCCGGTGGAGATCGGGAACACGCCCTTGAGCCATTTGCCGACCTCCTGGTACACCGGTTCGCGGTAGCGCGGGTCGATCAGGTAGGTGGTGGTCTTCACGATGTGCGACAAATCGGAACCGGCTTCCTCCAGCAGTTGCTTGACGTTTTTCATTGCCTGTTCGGCTTGCGCGCGCGGGTCTCCGAGGCCGATCAGGTTGCCGTCGAAGTCCGTGCCGATCTGGCCACGTACATAAATGGTATTGCCGGCGCGCACGGCCTGGCACAGGTCGTTGTCCAGCGCCTGGTTGGGGTAGGTCTGCTTGGTGTTGAACATGCGGATACGGGTATGGGTGGGCATTGCTGGCAACTCATGAGGCGCGGAATAAATCCAGCTTCACATTGGCCTCGCCCGCGCGAAACCAGCATTTGCGCGAGGTAATGCTTAGGCAAAACCGAAGCGCCATCCGCCGGCGTCAGCGTCGGGCTAAAACAGCAATCGGCATGAACCATGCAACGCTGTGTTTGAGGCAGGCGGCGCCGGCTTGGCGTCAGCTTATTGATGATGTGGAGGCGTGATGCTCAGTCGTATTACCCAGCGCCAACTGGAATATTTCGTGGCTTCCGGTGAGGCAGGCAGCATCAGTGCGGCGTCTGAGCGCATTCATGTGTCGTCGCCGTCTATCTCGGCTGCGATCACCCACATGGAGGCCGAGTTGGGCATCCAGCTGTTTGTGCGGCATCACGCCCAGGGCATTTCCCTCACGGCAGTGGGGCGCCAGGTGATGCAGGAGGCCAAGCTGATCCTGGAGCAGATGACCAACCTCTACACCATCGCTTCCGAGTCGCTGAACACCGTGCGCGGACCGCTGCGGGTGGGTTGCCTGGAGTGGCTGGCGCCGATGATCACCCCTGAGCTGGTGTTTGGTTTTGGCCGCGCGTTTCCAGGTGTACGCCTCACGCAAGTGGAGGGCAACCACGAGGAAATGCTGGAAAAACTGCGCAGCGCCGAGATCGATATCGCCCTGACCTACGACCTGGTGACCAGTGACGACATCGACTTCCAGCCGCTGGCGCAATTACCGCCGTATGTGATGGTGGGTGAGTACCACCCGCTCGCAAGCCTGTCGGCGGTGAGCATGCTCGACCTTGAGGATTACCCGGTGGTGCTGCTGGACACGCCCTGGAGTCGGGAATATTTCCTCAGCTTCTTTATGCAGGCCGGTACCACACCGAACATCATCATGCGCTCCAGCAACCTTGAAACCGTGCGCTCGATGGTTGCCAATGGCATCGGCTATTCCTTCGCGAATGCCCGGCCCAAAGCCAATCTTTCCCAGGACGGCAAGCGCTTGATCCGCCTGCGCTTGTCCGGCCCGCACCGGCCCATGCAGCTGGGCTATGCCACGGCGAGCAATACCCAATTGTCCCGCGTGGTGTCGGCGTTTGCCGAGCGTTGCCGCATGTTCGTTTCAGACCAGTACATCCCGGGCATGGCGGCCCCGAGCTTTTTTGATGCCCATGCGGTGCGCACCCTGAACGGCGCGGGCTGAGCCGCGTGCTTTCCTGCTTTTCTGTGGGAGCTGGCTTGCCTGCGATGCAGGCACCTCGGTCTTCCAGGTACACCGGGGCGATGCTATCGCAGGCAAGCCAGCTCCCACAGGGGATCGCGTTTGCTTCGCACCAAGATGTGGCGCTGATTGCCTGATGGGCGAGGTGTCGCCCCATTAAGAGACAGGCTGTTTTACCAGTCCAGTCGTCACCCAGGGAACGGTGACGCTGCGTAGGTTCTCCCTACCCAATAGGCCGGCTTTTACGAATTGACCCCAAGGGCCTCTCCCCACGAATCTCAGTCCATCGGTGCAGATCAGGGTTCGACCTTCACGTTGAGCATTCGGTGGGCATTTTCATTTTTTTGTCGAGCACAGTGACGATGACTTTCAACTGGAATTACATGTTTGGTTTGCTGGCCGATGCCGAGTTCTGGCGGGCGACATGGACGGTCATCCAGCTCAGTTCGTTGACATGGGTCCTGAGTATCGCGCTGGGCTTCCTGCTGGCCCTGGCCAAGCAGTCAAAGCACGCGCTGATTAGCCTGCCGGCGCGTGGCTATATCTGGTTGTTCCGCAGCCTGCCGCTGCTGGTGCTGCTGATCTTCATCTACAACCTGCCACAGGCGATTCCCGCCACGTCGGTGATTCTGGCGGACCCGTTCTGGGCCGGCCTGCTGGCGCTGGTGATCTGCGAAACCGCCTATGTCGCTGAGATTCACCGGGGCGGCCTGCTGTCGATTCCCAAAGGTCAGGGCGAGGCCGCGCGGGCACTGGGGCTGAAGTTTTTCGGGATCCAGTGGCGGGTGGTGATCCCGCAGGCATTGCGGGTGGCGCTGCCGTCGCTGGCCAACGAATACATCTCCATCGTCAAGCTGACCTCGTTGGTGTCGGTGATTTCGCTGACCGAGATCCTGATGGTCGGCCAGCGCCTGTATTCGCAGAATTTCCTGGTGATCGAGACGATGGCGGCGGTGGCTTTTTTCTACGTGTTCATCGTCACGGTGTTCGACTTCCTGCTCAAACGGCTCGAGCGTTTTCTCGACGTCAATCAACGCAACGTGTCCCGGGTACCTGATGCCGAGGTGCTGGCGCTGGCGACCCGACAGCACGTCGCCCTGCAACGCCCTGTCAGTACCGAAGGCCCGGCGCTGCAGGCCAGCCGGCTGCACAAGGCCTACAACGATGTAGAGGTACTGGGCTCGGTCAACCTGCAGATCCAGCCCGGCGAAGTAGTGTCGGTGATCGGGCCTTCGGGCTCCGGAAAAACCACCCTGATTCGCCTGCTCAACGGTCTTGAGCAACTGGACAACGGCGAGATCCAGATCAACGGCCAACCCTTTATTCACCTGAACAAAGTCGGCGCGCAGAAGCCGCAGTATGTCGAGCACGCCGAGCATCGCCTGAACATCGGCATGGTGTTCCAGAGCTTCAATCTATTCCCGCATCTGAGCGTGCTCGACAACTTGCTGATGGCGCCGAAGTACCACCACCTCGGCAAGCTGGATGAGCTGAAGCAACAAGCCTACGCGCTGCTGCACAAGGTCGGCATGCTCGATCACGCCTGGAAGTACCCGCATCAGCTTTCCGGTGGCCAACAGCAGCGCGTGGCCATCGCCCGCGCCCTGATGATGCGCCCGCAAATCATGCTGTTTGACGAGCCCACCTCGGCCCTGGACCCGGAAAAAGTCAACGAAGTCCTGCAGGTCATCGAGGCCCTGGCCCAGGAAGGCATCACCATGGTGATCGTCACCCATGAGATGAATTTCGCGTTCAAGGTCTCCGACCGGATCGTGTTCATGGAGAGAGGCCGTGTGGTGTGCGACGACACGCCGCAGGCGCTGCGCAGCGGCGAAAACCCACGTGTGGAGGCGTTCCTCAAGGACGTCTCGCTGGCGTAACTCCTTTAACGTTCGAGCGACAAGAGAGCCACAACATGATCGAGCAAGCGCAAATTGAACAGTTTCACCGGGACGGTTTTCTGGTGGTGCAAGACGTGCTGTCGGCTGAAGAAGTCGCCGCGTTGCAGCACGACTTCGACCAGTGGGTAGAAGACAGCCGCAGCCACGAACAGGGCTGGGGTGAAACGGCAGATGGCCGTGCGCGTTTCGACCTGGAAGGCGACCATCGCCCGGATCATCCCTCGCTGCGCCGAGTGAGTTCGCCCACCGAAATTTCGCCGGCATACCAGCGTGTGGCGTTGCATTCGCGGATGGCAGCGATCTCCGCGCAACTGATCGGGGGCGGCGGCACGCGTTTTCATCACAGCAAGATCAACTCGAAACTGCCCCACACCGCCACGCAGGTGAAGTGGCACCAGGACTTCCTGTTCACGCCCCACAGCAATGACGACATCGTCACGGCCTTGCTGATGGTCAGTGAAGTCACACCGCAGAATGGCCCGTTGAATGTGATTCCCGGCAGCCACAAAGGCCCGTTGTGGTCCCACTGGCGCGACCAGCGTTTCACCGGTTCGGTGGACGACACGGTGGTCGACGACCTGTGCCACGACCCGGTCGCCTGTTATGGCCCGGCCGGTTCCGTGTGCTTCATGCACACCCGTCTTTTGCACGCTTCAAGCCCTAACGAGACCGAACTGCCGCGCACCCTGTTCATCAGCGTCTACGCCGCTGAAGACGCGCTTCCATTCGGCGAAAACCCGCTGCCCAGCGCGCACGCCGGCCTGATAGTGGCCGGTGAAGAAAGTGGGCTGGTGCGTTCCACGGAAAACCACCTGCGCTTGCCGCAGAAGCCCCGTGGCGCCTCTTTCTTTGTGCAACAGGCCGGCCAGGATTCAGTCACTGCCTAACCTTCTTCTCACCTTGCAGGGTATTACCATGACAGCGTTTCAGATGATTGCTCGCCCTATTGCCGTGTGCCTGCTGGGCGCTGCGGTTGCAATGACGTCGTTGGCGGCTTCGGCTTTCCAGAAAGACGGGAAAATCGTCGCAGGTTCCGATGTGACCTTCTTTCCCTATGAATACATGGATAACAACAAGCCCGCCGGCTTTGATATCGAATTCATGGATGGCCTGGCCAAGACCATGGGGCGCACCGTCGAGACCCTCGACACGCGCTTTCCCAACCTGATCACCGGCCTGCAGGCGGGGCGATTCGACGTGACCAACTCTTCGATGTACATCACCGCCGAACGGGTGAAAGTCATCGATATGATTCCCTACCTGAAAAGCGGTGAGTCGATCCTGACGCTCAAGGGCAGCGACTTCCAGCCCAAGACCCCTGAAGAGTTCTGCGGCCACAAGATCGGCTCTATGGGCGCCACCTCCTGGCTGGCGCAGATGCACAAGCTGTCGGATGAGTACTGTGTGAAGAAAGGGCTGAAGCCGATCGCGATCAGCGAGTACAGTACCGACCCGCAAACCACCCAGGCCTTGCTGGCTCATGCTGTTGAAGCGCAGATCACCGATGCGGCCGTGGCCCGTGGCGCAGTGGAAAAACTCGGCGGGCGCGTGGTGATTTCTTCCGATACCTTGATCTACCCGGTGTTGAACGGCTTTGGTGTGAAGAAGGGCAATGACGAGGTCAAGAACGCCTTGATCGAAGGCATCAAGAAGTTCAGCGCCACCCCTGAATACGCCGCCTTGCTCAAGAAATACAACTTCCAGGCGCCTACCGATGCCGACATCGCCGAGCTGATGCCGAAGTCCTGACCGGAAACTGTTCACTTAAGGAACACGCCATACCTGTGGCGAGCGAGCTTGCTCACTACAGATTATGGGGTACTTGTCCTGCGGAGAAAGCTACATGGCGTTATCACTTGAAGAGCAAACCCGCATCGACCTGGCGGCAACTTTCCGCATCGTTGCGCACCTTGGCATGCATGAGGCAGTGGCCAACCATTTCAGCGCGGCGGTGTCGGCCGACGGCAAACAGTTCCTGCTCAACCCGAAGTGGAAGCACTTCTCGCGTATCCGCGCCAGTGACATGCTGCTGTTGAATGCCGACGACGCCGGCGGTGCCGATCATCCGGAGGTAGACGCTACCGCCTGGTCGATCCACGGGCAGATTCACCGGCTGTTGCCGCAAACCCGCGCCGTGCTGCACCTGCACCCGGTGTACACCACGGCGGTAGCCTGCCTGGCCAAGCCGCATATCCCTGCGATCGACCAGAACACCGCGCGCTATTTCAATCGCGTGGCGGTGGACGAGCTGTACGGTGGCATGGCCGACACCGAGGCCGAGGGCGAGCGCCTCGCCGGTTTGCTGGATGGCAAGAGCCGCTTGTTGATGGGCAACCATGGGGTGATGGTCACAGCCACCTCCATCGGCGAGGCATTCGATGATATCTGGACCCTGGAGCGCGCCTGCCAGATCCTCGTCACGGCGTGGTCCACCGGCCAGCCGCTGCGGATACTGTCTGACGAAGTGGCTGAAAAGACCGCGCGGGGATGGGAAGGCATCACGGATTTCTCGCAACGGCATTTTGAAGAAATGAAGCAGTTGATGATCGACGCCGACCCTTCGTTGCTCGACTGATTTCACCCCTCACAGGCAGGAACTCCCATGACCTTTTCGGTTGTCGCCCGCTGTGCCGAAACCGGCCAGTTGGGTATCGCTATCAGCTCGTCGAGCATTGCCGTGGGCGCCCGTTGCCCGTGGCTGCGCCCCGGCGTGGGCGCGGTGGCGTCGCAGAACATCACGTTGCCGGCCCTCGGCCCGCAAACCCTGGACCTTTTGGCCCAGGGCATGGCCCCGAGCGAGGCGCTGGCCACCGCGCTCACCCCGCAGAGCTGTAGCGAATATCGCCAGGTGACAGTGATCGATAGCACTGGCCGAACCGCACACTTCAGCGGCGCGCAGACCCTGGGCATCCACCACGCGGTCAGCGGCGAGCAATGCGTGGCGGCAGGGAACATGCTGGCGAATACCGGTGTGATCGAAGCCATGGTGCGCGCCTTCGAAGATACGCCCGGGCATCTCGCCGACCGGTTGCTCGCCTCCATGCAGGCGGGGGCGGCGGGAGGCGGCGAGGCGGGGCCAGTACATTCTGCCGCGCTGGTGGTGGTCGGTGACCACCTGTGGCCCATCGTCAACCTGCGGGTGGACTGGGCCGACGTGGATCCGATCGGCACCCTGGACCAACTCTGGCAGGCCTATCGCGGGCAAATGCAGGACTATATCGACCGCGCCATCAACCCGCAAAGCGCCCCTGGCTACGCGGTGCCGGGAGATGACCGATGAGCCGCAGCCGTGACCTGCTGGCGCACCTGGTCAGCTTTGACACCACCAGCCGCGAATCCAACCTCGCCCTGATCGACTTCGTGCGCAACTACTTGCAGCACCATGGCGTGAGCTGTGAATTGTTGTTCAACGAGCAAAAGAGCAAAGCCAATCTGTTGGCCACCATAGGTCCGGCGGAGGTGCCCGGTATCGTGCTTTCGGGCCATACCGACGTCGTACCTGTAGACGGTCAGTGCTGGAGCGTTGCGCCGTTTGAACTGACCGAGAAGGATGGCAAGCTGTACGGGCGTGGCACCGCCGACATGAAGGGCTACCTCGCCTGCGTGCTGGCCAGCGTACCGGCGCTGGTGCAGGCACCGCTGCGCATGCCGGTGCATATCGCGCTGTCTTACGATGAAGAGGTGGGCTGCCTGGGCGTGGGATCGCTGATCGAAGCGTTCCATGCAAAAACCGTCAAGCCGTTACTGTGCGTGATCGGCGAACCGACCGAACTCAAGCCGGTGCTGGGCCACAAGGGCAAGCTGGCGATGCGTTGCGAGGTACATGGCGCGGCGTGCCATTCGGCGTATGCGCCGTCGGGTGTGAACGCCATCGAATATGCCGCGCTGTTGATCATCGAACTGGGCCGGCTCGGTGAAGAACTCAAGGCGCCGCAACATCACGACGGGAGTTTTGATCCGCCGTTCTCCACCGTGCAAACCGGCATGATTGCCGGTGGCAACGCCCTGAATATCGTCCCGCAAAACTGCAGCTTCGACTTCGAAGTGCGCTCACTGCCCGCACAGAATCTCTGGCACGTCGCGGACCAACTGCGGGGTTACGCCGAGCACACCTTATTGCCCGCGATGCAGGCGGTGAGCGGGCAGTGTGCAATCCACTTCAGTGAGCTGTCGAGTTACCCAGGGTTGTCGACATCAGCGCAGAGCCAGGCGGCTGAATGGGTTGCCGACTTCTGTGGCTCTCAGGCATACGGCACAGTGGCGTTCGGCAGCGAAGGCGGGCTGTTTGATCAGGCGGGCATTCCCACCGTGGTATGTGGACCGGGCAGCATGGACCAGGGGCACAAGCCTGACGAGTTCATCAGCGTTGCGCAGCTTGAGGCCTGTGACCGGATGCTGGAGAAAGTGTTGGTGTTTGCCAGTCGGCAATCCTGATTCAGCAAGCACCCATCCTGTGGCGAAGGAACTTGTTCCCGTTGGGCTTCGAAGCAGCCCTAGACCCTGCAATCGATATCGACCTGACGGAACACCAGTGCCTGCTTTGGGGCCGCTTCGCAGCCCAGCGGGAGCAAGCTCCCTCGCCACAGGTTGTCGGCCGCCCTCACGCTTGCGGTATTGGTCAGACGGTTACCGTTCTGCCACCTGCGCTGAGTGCTTTCGCCCCATTTTCGCGCACGGCACAGCGTGTTTTGCACGACGTCCCGCCTATCCAGAGGGCCCGACAACAGCGGTCCGTTTCTTGCTAGAGCCAGCTTAATCAATGACATGGCATTTTGCCGTCAATCATTTCAAAGCTTGATTCGCCGCACAGGCGAGTGATTCTAGGAGTAGTCGGACATGCAAAGTGTGTTGTCGCCAGGTATCCGCCTGCTCGGACGTTTTGGATTCGCGCGCAAGTTCCAGATCCTGTTTTTCCTGTTCATGCTGCCCCTGGCGGGCAGCCTGTGGATGATCGCGCAGGAGTACCGCACCAAGCTGACGGTGATTTCCAATGAGCAATCCGGGGTACGCGAACTGTTGGCGCTGGATGCCCTGGACGCCCAACTGACCGCCCAGCGCAACCTGGCGGCGCGCTGGAAAGCCGCCGACATCCTCCACGACCAGACACCCGCGGCCAAGGCGGCCATGACTGCGGTCGATACCAATTTCCCGCTGATCCTGCAAAGCGTGCAGGCCCTGGGCGAGGCCCTCAAAGCCCAGAACGCCCGCCCGGATACCCTTGCACGTTTTGAGGCATTGCAAGCCTCGGTCACGGGCATGGATTCCCAATCCCTGCGCACCGTGGGCTGGTGGCCGGATGGTTATGACCGCTTCACGTCTGCGCTGAGCGCGATGCAAACCCTGCGCGAACAGATCACCATGGACACCGGGTTGATCCTCGATCCGTGGCTTGAAACCTATTTGCTGATGCAGATTTCCACCCAGCAAACCCCCGACCTGATCGAGCGTATCGGGCGTATGGCGAGCGTCGGGCAGTCATCCATCGCATCGGGGCAGTTCACCCTGCAAAGCCGTTTGCAGATGCGTGATTTGCGCGGTCGCATCGGCGACGCAAGGGACCAGTTGGTCAAGGCCGCCGCATCCCTCAAGGCCAAGCAATACCCGGGGCTGCAAACCTGGATCGCGCCATACGACGACAGCTTGCAACTGCTGGACAACGAACTGAAGACCCTGGACGAAGGCGTGTTCGGCGGCACCATCAAGCTCGATACCACCGGCTTCGAACGCAGTGTGGATGGCATGCTTGGCGCCCTCGGCGCGTTGCGTAAACAGTCGCTGACCTCGCTGGACGCGCGCCTGGGTTACTACCGCGACAGCTCGCTCAAGCAATTCATCCCGGTGGCGGTGACGTTCAGCGTGCTGGCCCTGGCAGCCCTGTACCTGTTCGTGTGCTTGCAGGCATCGATTCGCCGCAGTGCCAGCGGCATCACCACCCTGGCCGAATCCCTGCGCGACGGTAATCTGTGCGTTGAAGTGGCGGTGGAAGGGCGCGATGAACTGGCGGCCATCAGCACGGCGCTCAACGTGGCGGTGGTGCAGTTGCGCACCAGCCTGCTGGGGGTCAATCACGAGACGCAGCAGTTGGGCTCTGCGGTGCTGACACTCAATTCGCAATCGGGCAGCACGCTGACCGAAGTGGAAGACCAGCAACAGCAGATCAGCCAGATTGCAGCGGCCGCCACACAGTTGGCCGCGACCTCCATGGGCGTCGCCAAGAGCTGCGAGCAGGCCTCCGGCAGCGCGCAGAAAACCCGGCAGATTGCCGAAGACAGCAGCCGCGACAGCCAGCGCACCACCGCGAGTATCCAGCAACTCAACCAGCGCTTGACCGACACCTCCGATGCATTGGAGCGCGTCAGCCAGCAGGGCCAGCAGATCCAGTCGGTGGTTGACACCATTCGGGGTATCGCCGAGCAGACCAACCTGCTGGCGCTGAACGCTGCCATCGAGGCTGCGCGGGCTGGTGAACAGGGGCGGGGTTTTGCGGTGGTGGCCGATGAGGTGCGCAGCCTCTCGCAACGGACCCAGGCCTCCACGGCGCAGATCGCCGGCACGGTCGACAGTTTGCGCGCGACGGTGAGCCAGGCGGTCACCCTGATGGGCGTGGCCTGTGAGCAGGCGGTGACCGATGCCGAGTCCGTCACGGGCCTGGGCCATCGCCTGGGGGAGATCGCCAGCGCGGTGCAGAGCGTCACTGACACCCTGGCGCAGATCGCCACGGCGGTTGAGGAACAGGCAGCGACGGCGGATGAAGTGAGCGGCAATATCCAGCAGGTTGACCAGGCCGCCGGGCGCTTGCTCGACGGCGCGCGGGCGGTGAACCAGGCGGCGGATAGGTTGAGCAAGGGCAGCCGGGCGTTGAGCGACAACACGGCGCGGTTCCAGCTGGGTTGAGGGCGGCCTACAGCGCAATGGATAGATGTTCTATCATGAGCATTTATTCATAAACGGTGAAGCAATGCCATGAGAGACCTGCCACCCACCTCGACATTGCGCGCCTTTGAGGTTGCCACACGCCACGCAACCTTCACCTCGGCTTCAGAAGAGTTGCATGTCACCCAGAGTGCCGTCAGCCATCAGCTCAAGCACCTTGAAGAACTCTGGGGATTGCAGTTGTTCCAGCGGGGCAAGTCACTCAGCCTGACGCCTGCCGGAGCAGCCCTTGCGCCGATCGTGCGCGAGTTTTTCATGAACCTTGAGGCGACACTCGCGGACCTGCGCGAGCAAAAGGGCAGGGTCCGGCTCAAGGTCAGTACCACCTATTCCTTCGCGCTGAAATGGCTGCTGCCCCGATTGCCGAGCCTGGCCCAACGGCACCCTGAAATATTGGTCACCCTGGACTCCAGCGACAAGATCATCAACTTTTCAAGCGCGGAGGCTGATGTTGCGATCCGCCTGGGCAACGGGAATTACCCGGCGCTGTACTCGGAGTTCCTGTTCCGCGAGCAGATTTTTCCGGTGGCCAGTCCCGATCTGTTGAAACGCTTTGGCCGGCCACACACACCCGCCGAATTGCTGCGCTATCCCTTGCTGATGCGCGACGGCGCCGACCTGGTGCCGAAGTGGGAAGTCTGGTTCCAGCACGTCGGGCTGGCGATTGCGCCGCTCAAGGAAAGTGTCAGGTTTGCGGATACCAACATGACGATAGAGGCGGCCTTGCTCGGCCAGGGCATTGCATTGGCGCGCAGTGGGCATGTGGAGTCAGAGCTGAGCGATGGCAGCCTGGTGAGGCTGTTCGATGTGCCGTTCCCGTCACCGGTCGCTTATTACTTTGTCTGCCCCAAAGGCATCGAGTCCCAGCCGCATATCGTCAGTTTTCGTGATTGGCTGATGCAGGAAGCCGTAAACGCCGGGCTGGCTTACGAATAAAGCATGAGGATTTGCTCATTCTTCAATGAGCAGACTTCGCTTCAGTTAAGGCGCCGGTTTGCTTAGGATGGGCGCATGCCTTATCCCATTATTCTCCTGGTCCTCTTCGCTGCCTTACTGCACGCCAGTTGGAATGCGCTGCTGCGTGGCGGCGCCGACCGGCTCTGGTCGATGACGGTCATGTGCCTGGCGGTCGCTATCGCCAGTGGCGGCGTTGCGGTGTTCCTGGACCCTCCGGCGCCAGCCAGCTGGTTTTATGTGGTGCTGTCAGCGGTGCTGCACGTGGGCTACAACCTGTTCCTGGTGCGCAGCTACAAAGTCGGAGACCTGGGGCAGACCTATCCGATTTCACGCGGCTCCTCGCCGGTGCTGATCACCCTGGGTGCCGCCGTGTTTGCCGGGGAGAGTGTCTCGGCCAGCTCGCTTCTGGGCATTGCCCTGGTGTCGGGCGGCATCATTTCCCTGGCGTTCAGGGGGCGCCGGCTCGCCGTTCCCAGCCTGCCATACGCCCTGGGCACCGGCTGTTTCATTGCCGCCTACAGCGTGACAGACGGCATCGGCGCGCGCCTGTCGGGTGCGCCGATGGCCTACACGGTGTGGATGTGCGCCTTGTGGGGCGTGTTGATGCCGGCGGTGTATATCGGCCTGCGGGGCCCGAAAAGTCTGTTCAGCCTGCGGCCCGGGTTTTTCACGGCCTTCGCCGGTGGGCTGGTGTCGCTCCTGGCCTACGGAATCATTATCTATGCCATGGCCGGTGCGCCCATGGGCGCGGTCTCGGCCTTGCGCGAGACCAGCGTGCTGTTTGCGGCACTGATCGGCTATTTCTTCCTGGGCGAGACACTGACGGTCCGCAAGGTGCTGGCGTGCGTGGTGATTGCCACCGGCACCATCCTGATCGGCTGACAGCAGGCAAAGCATTTTCCACCACCACATGAAGGTTCGCGCAATGGATACCGTCCCGCAGGCACCGCTGATTCTGATAACAGGTGGAAGTCGTGGCGTTGGCGCCGCCACCGCGCGGCTGGCCGCCGCACAAGGTTATGACGTGGCGATCAGCTTCGTTTCCGATGAGTCTGCCGCACTCGCGGTGGTGGCGGATGTAGAAGCGGCAGGGCGCCGGGCGTTGGCCGTACGCGCGGACAGCGCAGACCCGGAGCAGGTCGTCCAGTTATTTGCGGCGATAGATCGGACGTTCGGGCGCATCGATGTGCTGGTTAACAACGCCGGGATCAACGCATTGCAGTCCCGGGTCGAAGACTTGCCGTTCGAGCGGATGCAGCGGATTTTCGCGGTCAACGCGATCGGGCCGATGCTGTGTGCCCAGCAAGCGGTGAAGCGCATGTCGTTTCGTCACCAGGGGCGGGGTGGTGCCGTGATCAATATCTCGTCGGCATCCGCCCGGCTGGGCAGCCCCAACGAATATGTCGACTACGCCGCATCAAAGGGGGCTCTCGAGACCTTCACCATCGGGTTTGCCAAGGAAGTGGCCAGGGAGGGAATACGCGTCAACTGCATCCGCCCCGGGCATATCTACACCGACATTCACGCCAGTGGCGGGGAGCCAGGGCGGGTTGATCGCGTAAAGGATTCGATTCCCATGGGCCGCGGCGGCCAGCCTGAAGAAGTGGCTCGGGCGATCCTGTGGCTGGCAGGCGCCGAGGCGTCCTTCATCACCGGTACGTTCCTGGATGTCACCGGCGGGAAATGAGCAGCAGGGCGTGGCACCGAGTTTTCCCTCGGTAGGCCACGCCCGGCATGCATGCACTGGCTCAGCTGTTGAGCCTGACTTGCTCCTTCGCCAGCTTCACCACATTGTCCAGGGTAAAGCCGAACTTGGCCTGCAACTTGGACAGCGGTGCCGAGGCGCCAAAGCTGTTCATCACCACCTTGGCCCCGGTCTGCCCGACGTAGCGGTCCCAACCCAACGGGCCGGCCTGTTCCACCACCAGGCGTGCCTTCACTGCGGGTGGCAGCACGCTGTCGCGGTAGGCCTGGTCCTGTTCTTCGAACAGTTCCCAGCTCGGCATCGACACCACTTGCGCCGCCACGCCTTCAGTCTTCAGTTGCTCATAGGCTTCCACGGCCAGGCTGACTTCACTGCCGGTGGCCATCAGGATCACCTGGGGCTTATCGGCGCCGGCCAGCACATAAGCACCACGGGATGTACCCGTCGCCGCTGCGTATTTCGTGCGGTCCAGGGTCGGCAGGTTCTGCCGCGACAGCACCACGCAGGTTGGCCGATGGGTCTGGGCCAGGGCGATCTTCCAGGCTTCCAGGGTTTCATTCGCGTCGCCCGGGCGCAGGGTCAGCAAGCCCGGCGTCGCCCGCAGTTGGGTCAGGTGTTCGATGGGCTGGTGAGTGGGGCCGTCTTCGCCGACACCAATCGAGTCATGGGTAAACACGAACACCACCGGCAGTTCCATGATCGCCGCGAGACGAATCGGCGGTTTCATGTAGTCGCTGAACACCAGGAAGGTCGAGGTGTAAGGCCGCAGGTACGACAGCGCCATGCCGTTGGCAATCGCGCCCATGGCATGTTCACGAATGCCGAAGTGCAGGTTGCGCCCGCCGTAGTTCTCGGCGCTGAAGCGCCCGGCGTCGTCGAACGTCAGGTTGGTCTTGGTGGACGGCGACAAGTCTGCCGAGCCCCCCAGCAGCCACGGGATCTGCTTGGCAAACGCATTCAACACCTCGCCCCCGGCGGCACGGCTGGCGACGCCCTTGGCATCCGCGTCGAAGCTCGGCAGTTGCTCCTGCCAATGCTCGGGCATCTCGCCGGCACGCATGCGGCGCAGTTCATCGGCCAGTTCCGGTTCGTACTGTTCGAGGTGGGACAGGGTCTCAGTCCATTGCTCATACAGCGGCTTGCTGCGCTTGAGCAGTGCATCCCGCAGGACCGTGCGCGCTTCATCCGGCACCAGGAAGCTTGAGTCTTCGGGCCAGCCGTACGCGGCTTTGGTCAGGCGGATTTCTTCATCGCCCAAAGGCTCGCCATGGGCCGACGCGGTGTTGTGCTTGTGAGGCGAGCCATAGCCAATCACGCTGTCGACCACGATCAGGGTCGGTGCCCCGGTGTTTTTCTGGAACGTGCTCAGCGCGTCGCTCAGGGCCAGCAGGTTGTTCGCATCGGTGACGTGCAAGGTGTGCCAGCCATAAGCCTGGAAACGCTTGATCACGTCTTCGCTGAAGGCCAGTTCAGTGTGGCCTTCGATGCTGATGGTGTTGTTGTCGTAGATCCAGCACAGGTTCTCCAGCTTCAAGTGCCCGGCGATGGACGCGGCTTCGCTGCTGATGCCTTCCATCATGTCGCCGTCGCCGCACAGGGTGTAGACGTTGTAGTCGAACAGCACCTGGTCGTCACGGTTGAAACGTTTGGCCAGCCAACGCTCGGCCATGGCCATGCCGACGCTGTTGGCGCACCCCTGGCCGAGGGGGCCGGTGGTGGTTTCTACGCCGGTGGTCATGCGGTATTCGGGGTGGCCGGGAGTTTTGGAGCTCATCTGCCGGAACTGCTTGATGTCGTCCAGGCTGATGGCCGGTTGGCCGGAGCGCTTGCCGTGGGCGTCAATCTCCACCACGCCCGCCAGGTGCAACAGCGAATACAACAGCATCGAGGCATGGCCCACCGACAATACGAAACGGTCACGGTTGGGCCAGTCGGGGTGCTCGGGGTGATAGCGCAGGAAGCAGCTCCACAAGGTGTAACCGACGGGCGCCAGGCCCATGGGCGTGCCGGGGTGGCCGGAGTTGGCCTTCTGCACAGCGTCCATGGCGAGGGTACGAATGGTGTTGATGCACTGGGTGTCGACAGCGTTGGCAGCGTGATTCATGGAACCTGTTCTCCATCGGGTGACGATCTACAGTGGAGGGCAGCGTGCGCCAAAGGTTTTATGAAATCGTCTGCCCCGCGACGAACGGGGACGCAAACGCGACAGGTTGATCTCAAACATGACAAGAGCCCGCCGGATGGGCTAGCTTCAAGGGGCATTCAGTCAATGATCAACTTGCGGAGGTACTCCATGCCAGTGAAACACGACCTGTATCAGGACCTGGGTTTGAGCAAGGAAGCTATTCATGAACGCAGGGCGAGCGATAACCGATTGGATTCGCTGCTCCACCAATACGACAGCGCCGACAAGGAGGTGCTGGAGCTTGAGTCCTCAAGCGGCGGTGACGAGGAGCTGGAGAAGCTGAAGAAGAAACGCCTGTTGATCAAAGACAAGATCGTCGAGCAACTGGAGAAAGCGACGGCCAAGTAGAAGATTTGTTCAGAATTGCCCGAAAGACAGCAGCACCGCCGCTGCCTATCATGCCAACCGTTCGCCCGGCACTGGGGCTCTTAGACGGCGCATGGAATGCGCTGTGGCCGGGCGAACTCTCTCTTTCAAGCCAGCAGCGCGCGCTTGCATTCGTCAATCGAGCGCTGCTGGGTTTCACCGTACAACTTCAACTCGTCGATAGTCTGGCGACCCAAGGCCTTTTCAAACTCGGCCTGGTTGGAGTTGGCCGCGTAGTGACTCTGCGCCGCATCCCCCAGGTTCGACTGGAAAATCCCCGCCGCACTCACCGGCAGAAAATCTTCGTACACCAACGGCTCCACGTCCACGTGGCCGGCGGCGATCAGTTCGTCCAAGGTTTTAACTTTGTCCTGGGCGGCCAAGCCTTTCTCGGTTACGAAGTAGCGGAAGTACGCCAGCTCCTGTTCGCGCATCTCGCGGTGATTGTCGGGGAACGCCTGGAAGTGTTGCTCCATCAATTCGGTGTAGCGCCCGGCATTGGCCTCATTCGGAAACGCGCCCAATTCATCCCGTGCGGCATTCAGCAATTGGTCGTACAGCGCGCGGCCCTTGGGGGTCAGCGCCACGCCGCGTTGTTCGATTTCACCAAAGCGCGCGCTGTGGCTGCCCTTGGCATCGGTAAAGGCGATTGCCTCGTCGAGGGCCTTGAAGCTGGTCTGGCGCAGCAGTATCGGGCACTGGCGGCGGGGCGGGCCTTCGATCACCGCCTTGGGGGTGATGCCTTTGCCGGGCATTGCGGCCTGCACCTGGTCAATGTCCAGGGTGCGCGGTGTCAGGTGGTTGATGTGCGGGCCCTTGAAGGCGACCACGTCGGCGATCAGCCGGTGCTGGTCGCTCAGTTGCTGGTATTGCGCGGCAGTGACGGTGGCGGTGTGGTGCCAGCGGAAGGTTTCCAGGGCTTGCTGGATAAACTCTTCGGCATGGGCGGCATCGAGGCCGCCGTCGGCTTCGGCTTGCTGGATCAACTCTAGGGCGCGTGGGGTGAAGATCGAACGCTTGGCCAGGGCTGACTGGGCGAAGGCTCGCAGTTCCGGGTTTTCGATCAGTTCCAGGCGCAGCAGTGAAGTGAACACTCGGAACGGGCTGGTTTGCAGGGCGCTTTCATGCACGGCGCGAAAGGCGGTGGAGTGCACCGGCACCCCGGCAGGCGTGAGGTCGTAATAGCCCACCGGCTGCATGCCCATCACCGCAAACAGGCGGCTGATGGTCGCCAGTTCTTCAGCGGTGCCCAGGCGGATGGCGCCGTGGCGCTCCCTGTCCAGACGCTGGATTTCCCCGGTGCGTTGCAGTTGATGAGCCAGCGCGGTGTCGGTTTCCAGCACCCGGGCATTGGTCTCGGCCACCAGTTCCATCAGTGCGCCATACAGCGGCACTTCATCGCGGTACATGTCGGACATGGCCTTGGAGAAGCCTTTGCGAATCTCGTCAGGGCTGACTGGGCGGGCGGCGGGCATAGAAAAATTCCTGGCGGCTATAGAGAGGAAAGGCACGGTTGCCTGATTTTGTTGGGCCTGCCGACGCCTTGCAAACGAAGATTCCTCTGGACTTCATTCTGCAAATGAATGAGCTGGATGACGTCAGCTTCACGTGCATCTCACCGTCGAAGGGCTCTACACTGGCCGTCACCTCTGAACGCGACGGAAGACTCGATGACGGCACAGCCTGCGACGAACATTCTGGAAACGATTGAAGGCCAGCGCCTGGCCAAGCCTGACGGCGAGCGCTGGCGTGACTGGGGCCCCTACCTGAGCGAGCGGCAATGGGGCACGGTGCGCGAAGACTACAGCGCCGACGGCGATGCCTGGCGCTACTTCCCCCACGAACATGCCCGCAGCCGCGCCTACCGCTGGGGCGAGGATGGCCTGGCGGGCTTCAGCGACAAGGCCCAGCGCTGGTGCCTGGGCCTGGCGCTGTGGAACGAGCGCGACGCGATCATCAAGGAACGCCTGTTCGGCCTGAACAACGCCGAGGGCAACCACGGCGAAGACGTCAAGGAACTGTACTTTTTCGTCGATGGCGTGCCGAGCCATGCCTACATGCGCATGCTCTACAAATACCCTCACGCGGCCTTTCCCTACGATGACCTGATCACCGAGAACGCCCGCCGTGGCCTTGGAGATGCCGAATACGAGATCCTCGATACCGGGGTTTTCGAAGACAACCGCTATTGCGATGTCACCGTCGAATACGCCAAGCACCAGCCCGATGATGTGTTCATGCGCATTACCGTGCACAACCGTTCGGACCAATCCACACGCCTGCAGGTGTTGCCGCACCTGTGGGCGCGCAACGACTGGAGTTGGACCCACGATGCGCCCAGGCCCGAGTTGCGCCTGGAGGGCGAACAGGTGGTGGCGCGGCACCATGAGCTGTTCGATCGCCACCTGAGTGCCTGGGGCCAGGACGGGGTGGAATGGCTGTTCTGCGAGAACGAAACCAACTACCCCAGGCTGGACGGGCAACCGGCGCCGGGGCCGTTCAAGGACGGGATCAACGACTATGTGACTACGGGCCTGGAATCGGCGATTCGCCGGGATTCGGGCACGAAAGTGGCCGCGCGTTTCATCCTGGAACTGGCGGGCCAGGAAAGCAAAACCCTGTACCTGCGCTTCGCCCCGGCGGAGGCGCCGTGGATCAATGCGCGCAAGCTGTTCGAAGAACGCCGTCAGGAGACTGATGATTTCTACGCGGCGCTGCAGCAGGGCATCGCCGATGAAGACGCACGCAACGTGCAGCGCCAGGCTCTGGCGGGGTTGTTGTGGTCCAAGCAGCTGTATTACTTCGACGTGAATCAATGGCTCGACGGCGACCCGGCCCAGCCCGCGCCGCCGCCCGAGCGTTTGCATATCCGTAATACCCATTGGCGGCACTTGTCGAATTTCGACATTCTCTCGATGCCCGACACTTGGGAATATCCGTGGTATGCCTCCTGGGACCAGGGGTTCCAGGCGGTGGCCGTTGCCCTGATCGACCCCGGTTATGCCAAGCAGCAACTGTTGCTGTTGGTGAAAGACCGCTTCATGCACCCCAACGGTCAGTTGCCGGCCTACGAGTGGCGTTTCGACGACGCCAACCCGCCGGTGCATGCCTGGGCCAGTTGGCGGGTGTATCAGCAGGACAAGGCGCTGAATGGCGTGGGCGACATGGATTTCCTGGAGCGGATCTTCCACAAGCTGCTGCTGAATTTTTCCTGGTGGGTCAACCGCAAGGACGCCGAGGGCCGCAACCTGTTCCAGGGTGGGTTTCTCGGGCTGGACAACATTGCGCTGTTTGATCGCTCGGCTGATTTGCCGCCGGGTTATCAGCTGGATCAAGCCGATGGCACGGCGTGGGTGGCGGCGTATGCGCTGGACCTGATGCGCATCGGCCTGGAGCTGGCCAAGCGTAACGTGGTGTATGTGGATATTGCGGTGAAATTCTTCGAGCACTTCCTGTACATCGCCGGGGCGATCAACCGCGTCGACAATGGCGATGAAGGCTTGTGGGATGAGCAGGACCAGTTTTTCTATGACGTGCTGCATCGGCCTGGCGGTGAAAGCGAACCGGTGCGCCTGCGCTCCATCGTCGGCCTGATGCCGCTGTTTGCGGTGCTGGTGCTGGAGCAGCGCGAGCACGAAGGGCTGGAGGGGTTGCGCGAGCGATTGCTGGGTTTTATGAAACACCGGCCGGACCTGGCCAAGCTGGTGTCGCGCTGGAACGAGCCGGGGCAGGGTAATCGCCTGCTGCTGGCGCTGTTGCGGGGGGAGCGGACCAAGGATTTGCTGCGGCGGATGCTGGATGAGTCGGAGTTTCTCTCCACCTTTGGGGTGCGGTCGCTGTCGAAAGCGTTCGCCGAGGAACCGCTGGCGCTGAAGATGAATGGCAATACCCTGTGTGCCCGCTATGAGCCGGCGGAGTCCGATTCGCGGCTGTACGGCGGTAACTCCAACTGGCGCGGGCCGTTGTGGATGCCGGTCAACTACATGCTGATTGAGTCGCTGCGGGAGTTTCACCGCTACTACGCGGATAATTTCTCGGTGGAGTATCCGGCGGGGAGTGGGTATCTGGCGTCGCTGGAGGAGGTTGCGCAGGGGCTGAGCCAGCGGTTGACGAGCCTGTTTCTGAGGGATGAGAACGGTTCAAGGCCGTCGATGGTGGGGTATACACAGTTGGAGGCGGACCCGGCGAGCCGCGACCTGGTGTTGTTCCATGAGTATTTTCATGGCGAGACCGGGCGGGGGTTGGGGGCTTCGCATCAGACAGGGTGGAGTGCGTTGGTGGCGCTGTTGTTGCAGCCAAAAACCTGAAAACAGCACAATCAAAATGTGGGAGCGGGC
>NZ_JACAPN010000030.1:473-44362 GCF_013385665.1 Pseudomonas sp. D4002 | reverse complement strand
CTTGCCAGGGTTGCCCTGATCAGGCCGGGAACAGCTCGCTCAATTTCATGGCCAGCATCATGTCGCCTTCAGTGCGCAGTTTGCCGCCCATGAATGCCTGCATGCCGTCGGTGGAGCCGTCAACGATGCCTTTCATGGTTTCGCCGTCCATCACCAGGGTGACTTGGGCGTCCGGGTTTTCACCTTCCAGCAGTTCGCAGGTTTTGTTTTTCACGACCAGCGAGAAGTTCTGGGTGTCGTCGATACGGAAACCGAACACCAGGTCCAGGCCGTCGGCAGCGGCTGGGTTGAATTTGGCTTTCATTGCTTCTACGGCTTTAGCTACGTCAGTCATGGTTTCGATCCTTTTATGGTGAGTCCAGTGACCTTGGGGTCACGGTTGGCCGCAATTCATCGGAAAGTGATGAGCTGCGGCGCCTTCAACAGTTGCAAGTGGGTATGGCTGTTGAAGGAAGCCAGTGCCACCTCGCGACCACGGAATTTCAGCTGGTTGAGCGAGGTGTTAACAATTTGCCAGTTCAGTTCGAAGGCCTGTGCGGCAGGCATTCGGGTAATCAGGTGGAGCAGGGCCGTGATGGTGCCACCGGAGGTGAACACGGCGATCTTGTCACGGTTGTCGGCGGCTTCGAGGAGGCGTTGCAGGCCACCCTGGACACGTTCGACAAATCCCAGCCAGCTTTCCAGGCCCGGCGGGTCGTAGGTGCCGGCCAGCCAGCGTTCGATGATCAGGGAAAAGATGCGCTGGAATTCGCCACGGTTTTGCGCGGCGTTGCGCAGGATATGCAGGGCTTCGGGTTCGCTGTGCAGCAGGTCCGGGAGCAGGGCGCGGATGATCGCCTCGGCGTCGAACTCGTTGAACGCGCTGTCGACTTCCAGCGTGGGTACCGGCAGGCCGAGGGCGCTGTATTGTTCGAAGGCGGCGGTAGCAGTGTGCTGCTGGCGGCGCAGGTCGCCCGACACGCAGCGGTCGAAGCTCAGGCCCAGTTCCGCCAGGTGGCGGCCAAGCACTTGCGCCTGTTGCACACCGATGGGCGACAGCACGTCGTAGTCGTCTGCACCGAAGGAGGCCTGGCCATGTCGAATCAGGTAGATGCTGCCCACGTCCGTTTTCCCGGTACGTTGAAAGTCTGGCGAGGTTATGAGGATGCCGGGAAGCTGTCAATGAAAAAACATACGCTTGTTTTAAAAGGTCGTTAGAGGCCCGCTGCTGGCGGTTTGATCACTGGCCCCATGGCGGTGGCGTCGGTATGCTTGGGCAATCCGCGCCTGGCGCACTGCACTTGTAAGGAGTCACATGGATTTTCTGGCCGAGTACGCTACTTTCCTGGCTAAAACCGTCACCCTGGTCGTCGCCATCCTGGTGGTGCTGATCAGTTTCGCCGCACTGCGCAGCAAAGGCCGCCGCAAAGCTGCCGGCCAGTTGCAGGTCAGCAAGCTCAATGACTTCTACAAGGGTTTGCGTGAGCGCCTGGAGCAGACCCTGCTCGACAAGGACCAGCTCAAGGCCCTGCGCAAGTCTGAAGGCAAGGCCGAAAAGAAGAAGGGCAAGAAGAAGCCAGAAGCCAAGCCACGGGTGTTCGTGCTGGATTTCGACGGCGACATCAAGGCCTCGGCCACTGAAAGCCTGCGCCATGAAATCACGGCACTGCTGAGCCTGGCCACACCCAAGGACGAAGTGGTGCTGCGCCTTGAAAGCGGCGGCGGCATGGTTCACAGCTACGGCCTGGCGTCGTCGCAACTGGCGCGTATCCGCGAGGCGGGCGTGCCGTTGACCGTGTGCATCGACAAGGTCGCGGCCAGCGGCGGCTACATGATGGCGTGCATCGGCGAGAAGATCATCAGCGCACCGTTTGCCATCCTTGGCTCGATTGGCGTGGTGGCGCAGTTGCCCAACGTCAACCGCCTGCTGAAGAAGCACGACATCGACTTCGAAGTGCTGACCGCCGGTGAATACAAACGCACCCTGACCGTGTTTGGCGAAAACACCGAGAAGGGCCGCGAGAAGTTCCAGGAAGACCTGGACATCACCCATCAACTGTTCAAGAACTTCGTGTCGCGCTACCGCCCGCAGTTGGCCATTGATGACGTGGCCACCGGTGAAGTCTGGCTGGGCGTCGCGGCGCTGGACAAGCAACTGGTGGACCAGCTGCAAACCAGCGACGAATACCTGGCGACCAAGGCCAAGACCGCCGAGGTGTTCCACCTGCACTATGCCGAGCGTAAAAGCCTGCAGGAGCGGGTGGGCCTGGCGGCCAGCGGTTCGGTCGACCGGGTGCTGCTGACCTGGTGGAGTCGCCTGACCCAGCAGCGTTTCTGGTAACAATTCCGGCTGACGTTCGAAGATCAAAATGTGGGAGCGGCGGTGCGACGATTCGACTTGCTCGCGAATGCGGTGGATCAGTCACAGATGTATTGACTGACCCACCGCATTCGCGAGCAAGCCCGCTCCCACATTGGGTCGTGGTGGTCGCATTATCGAGTCAGTAAAGAGGCCTGCGGCACCGCCGGTATGGGATGCCGCATCAACGAGCCCACCACCAACGCCCCCAGCAAACCCAACACCCCCGCCACCCACAACACCACGCTGAACCCGCCGACAAACGCCTGCCGCGCCAGTGGCTGCACCATCCCTCGTGCCGTTTCAGGCAGCAGCGCCATGGCCGCCGGCATATCGCCCGCCACTACCCGTGAAGCAATCCCTGCCGCCTGTTCCTGCCACTGGGAGCCGATGCTCGTGTGCAGCAACTGTTCGCTATGGCTGCTCAACAACGCCCCATACACCCCAATCGCCAACATGATCGCGCTGAAGCGCATGGTGGTGCTCATACCCGACGCCATCCCCGCGCGGTCCCGTGGCACGCAAGCCATGATGTTTTTCTGCGTATCGCCATTGAGCAATCCCGCGCCGGCCCCCGTGACGGCAATCGCCAGGGCGAACGGCAGATAACCACCGATATTGACCGCCCAGGCACTCAGCAGGTTGCCGCAACCCACCAGCGCCAGCCCCGTCGCCATCAGAGTGGCCGGGGCAAAGCGGCCGGCCAGGCGTGCGCCTATCCGCGGACAAATCAACATGGTCAAGGCAAACGGCAACATGCCCAGCCCGGAGGCAATCGCGGAGAACCCCAGGCCGTTTTGCAGGTAGAACGGCAGCAGCGTCATCATCACCTGGGCACAGCCGGCGTAGGCGAACATCCCCAGCAGTGCGCCGATAAAGCGCGGGTGCCTGAACAGTTGCAGGTCGACCATGGGCCGCTGTTGCAGGCGTTCGGCGAGTACAAAAACACCCAGCAACGCAGCGCCTCCCAGCAGCCGCGCATAAGTCAGCGGGTTGTCCCAGCCGATACGGTTGGCTTCGATCAAGCCCCAGATCAGGCACAGCAGGCTGGCACTGAAACTCAGGCTGCCCCAAGGGTCGAGCCTTGCAGCCTGGGCATCGCGGGATTCCGGAATCGCGCGCAGCACCAGTCCCATCAGCACCAGGCCGACCGGCAAATTCAGATAGAAAATCCAGCGCCAGCCCAGGTACTGGGTAATCAACCCGCCGAGGGTCGGTGCGGCGGTCATCGCCACGCCCATGCACGCGCCCCAGAAGGCCCAGGCCTTGGCGCGCTCCACTTCGTCATGGAAGGTATGGCCAATGGAGGCCAGGGCCGAGGTCAGCAGCAGCGCTGCGCCGACACCTTTGACGGCGCGAGCGATATCCAGGAACAACGCACTCGGCGCCGCACCGCAGCCGAGGGAGGCGAGGATGAAAATACCCAGGCCCCAGACCAGGGTCTTCTTGCGGCCAAAGCGGTCGGCAATGCTTCCGGCCGGCAATAACAGGGCGGCGAAGGCCAGCATATAAGCGCTGACCACCCATTCGATATCGGCAAAATTCGCCCCCAGGTCCCGGGCGATGCTCGGCAGGGTCACGGCGACGATGTTGGTGTCGAGCACGATCAGCGAACAGACCCCGGAGGCGGTCAGCAGCGTCAGGCGCGGGCTGACCTTGCTCATGGTTGCACCGAAGCCACCGCCGCGAGGGCGATCTCGTCATCGTGGGCCGGAGTATCTGCGCTGATGCCGATGGCGCCCACTACCTGGCCTTCAAGGATGATTGGCTGGGCGCCCTTCATCATCAACAGGCCGGCGGTGATGGCTGCCGGGCGGCCATTGTTGATAGCGTTTTCCAGGTCCCCGGACGGCCGCTTGAAGAGCGCGGAAGTGCGCGCCTTGCCCTGGGCCAGCTCAATACCGGCCACCACGGGAGCGCCATCCATGCGCAGCGTCAGGATCGGCCAGCCACCGTCATCGACGATGGCTACGGCGCAGGGCCAGCCCTTGTCGGCGGCGACCTTGCGCGCGTGTGCGGCGATCTGCTGGGCCGTTGCCAGGCTCAGGATTGCCTTGTGGGCAATGCTTGCGGGGGCTTCTGCGGCCAGCGCTGCGGGCACGGTGCAAAGACCGGCAAGCACCAGGACCAATGATTTGACGAACATGGGAAAGCCTCTCTACTGTGAACGTACCGCGAGCTTATCCCCGGCAGGTGGCGTCCTTGTTAGGCGCCATACAGAACTTCATTACCTTTGAGCTAATCCTGTGATGGAAATACGTCATTTCCGCTACTTCCTGGCGGTTGCCCGGCAACGCAATTTCACCCGTGCTGCCGAACAGCTGGGTATCGCGCCGCCGACCCTGAGCCGGCAGATCCAGGACATGGAAACCACCCTCGGTACGCGCTTGTTTATCCGCCGCCAGCGCGAGGTCAGCCTGACCGAGGCGGGCGCGGCCTTGCTGATCGAGGCAGAGGCCACCGTGCGCCAGTTCGAGTTTGCCCAACGCAATGCCCAGCGCGCCGGGCGTGGCGAGATCGGTCATATCGAGCTGGGTTATGTGGCGTCGGCGGTGTATTCGGGGTTGTTGCAGCGCCAGGTGCAGTCGTTCTGCGCGGACTGCCCGGACGTGAGCCTCAGCGTGCGTGAGAGCCCCATGGCGGCGTTGCCGGGGCTGGTGGCGGAGGGGCGTTTCGACATTGGCTACATTCGTTCGCCGATGACCTTGCCTGATGGGGTCGAAGCGGTGCGGTTGAGCAGTGAGGGGTTTGTGCTGGCGTTGCCCCAGGATTCGTGGCTGCTGGGGTTGAAGGCAATCAGTTGCGAGCATCTGCAGAACGAGACGTTTATCTTGCCCGAGCAGATCAGCGGCACGCTGCACGTGGCGGCGCAGGGTGGTTATGCGCCGCGCCTGGGGCCGCAGCCGGGTGGGTTGGTGGCGGTGATTGCGTTGGTGTCACTGGGGCAGGGCGTGGCGGTGGTGCCGGAGTCGGTGGTGGGGCATGTGAGCTTGCCGAATGTCGTGTACCGCAGCATTGAAGGCAGCGAGGCGTCGTCCTGGTTGTCGCTGATTTACCGGCGCTTTGAAAAGGCGCCGGCGGTGGCGCGGTATATAGAGCAGGTGAAGCAGGTAGCCAGGTTGAAGGTTTGATCGCGGCGGGTTAGGTGCTTCACGGGTTAAGTGTGTTGCTGCCTTCGCGAGCAAGCCCGCTCCCACCTTCGACGGCATTCCAAAGATGGAACTCGGTCGAAGGTGGGAGCGGTCTTGCTCGCGAAGGGGTCATTTCAAGCACTACACCAACCGCGGTTGAACCGAATCCGCCAATCGCGTCAGTATCAAGCAGCACGATACCGCTCCGGCATCCAGTACACCCAACGAGCGCTCGCCCAGGCGGCTGGCACGCCCAATCTTCGCCACCAGATCCCTGGTGGAATCCCGCCCCCGCGAAGCAGCACTTTTCATCGCCTCCAGCGCATCGCTGAATGACGCTCCTGACCCATGGGCCTGTTCAAACGCCTCCACCGCCGGAATCAAGGTGTCCATCAAACACTTGTCACCCACGCCGGCTTCGGTGATGTCCTGCAACGAGGTCAACCCGCCCCGCAGCAAATGGGCAAAGGTCGCCGCGTCAATCTGTTCGCTGCCGCGCACCTCATCCGCCATGCCGATAAACAGGCTGCCATACAACGGCCCCATGGAACCGCCGATGCCTTCCATCAGGCTCAGTGTCAACTCATCCAGGGCTTCGGCCAGGGTCAGCTGGCGGCCTTCAATGGTGCGCCCGCAATGGGCAAACCCCTTGGCCATGTTGATGCCGTGGTCGCCATCGCCAATGGCGCCGTCGACTTCGCTCAGGTATTCGCGGTTGGCAACGATCACGCTGACCAGGTCGGCGACGATGGCGCTGCCGTCGTGGGTGGAGAAATGCTGGCTCATGGTTTAGTCCGCCTGGGTCATGCCGATGGAACGGCAGGGTTGGTCGATCAGGGATTTCAGCTCGGCGTCCAGGCCCAGCAAGGTCAGGGTCACGCCCATCATTTCCAGGGAGGTGAAGTAGTTGCCCACGTAGCAGCGGTGAATCTTCAAGCCCCTGGCTTGCAGCTGACGTTCAACCTCGGCGTAGAAAATGTAAAGTTCCATCACCGGCGTCGCACCCAGGCCCGAGACCAGCACCACCACGCTGTCGTCCTGGCTGAAGTCGCGGTCGGCGAGGATCGGTGCGAGCATGCGGGCCGCCATGGCCTCGGCGGATTCGATCGGGATGACTTCAATGCCAGGCTCGCCGTGATGGCCGATGCCCAATTCCATCTGCCCGTCGGGAATCTGGAAGTTCGGCTTGCCCACCGCTGCGATGGTGCAGGGCGTGAGGCCGATGCCGATGGAGCGGCAGTTGTCGACCGCTTTCTGGGCGACACGAATCACCCCGTCCAGGTCGTAATGCTGGGCCGCGGCCGCACCGCCGACCTTCCACATGAAGATCTCGCCTGCCACACCGCGACGCTTGGCGATGTCGGCCTTGGGCGCCGAGGCCACGTCGTCGTTGGCGACCACGGTGCGGATGCGCATGTCCTTGCTGGCGGCCATCTTCATCGCCAGCTTCACGTTCATGTTGTCGCCGGCATAGTTGCCGTACAGGCACGCCACCCCGGCGCCGTGGTCGGCGGCACGGAAGGCGTCGAAGAAGCTTTTGGCGGTGGGCGAGGAGAAGATTTCGCCGACGGCCACGGCGTCCACCAGGCCCGGGCCGACATAGCCAAGGAACGCCGGTTCATGGCCGGAGCCGCCGCCGGTCACGATGCCCACCCGGCCCTGTGGTGACGGCTTGGCCTTGCCGATCACCCGGGGATTGGTTTCGTATTGGCGCAGCTCGGGGTGCGCGACCAGAATACCCCGCAGCATGTCCTCGACCACCTGGTCCGGATCGTTTATCACTCGATTCATAACGCGGTTTCCTGTGTTCTTGTTCTTGGTGTGGGAGCCGGGGGCTTTTGTGGGAGCTGGCTTGCCTGCGATTGCATCGGCTCGGTGTCACAGACAGACCGAGGCGTCTGCATCGCAGGCAAGCCAGCTCCCACAAAAAGCCTAAGCCCGGCGCCCGCAGGGTTTTGTGTTATTGGGCCAATCAGGGTTCCAGGACGACTTTAAGCGACTTGTCCCCGCGCTCCATCACCGCAAACGCTTCCTTGAAGTCCGCCAGGGCAAACTTGTGGGTCACCACGTCGCGCATGTCGATCTTGCGGTTGCCGATAAAGTCGATGGCGCGCGGGTACATGTAGGGGCCGAGGTGCGAGCCCAGCACGTCCAGTTCCTTGCGGTCACCGATGATTGACCAGTCCACCGTGGCCTCGTCGTTGAACACGCTGAATTCCACGAAGCGCCCCAGCTTGCGCAACATCGCCAGGCCCTGGTTCACCGCCTTGTGGTGCCCGGTGGCTTCGATGTAAATGTCGCAACCGTAGCCGTCGGTGATCTCGCGAATCTTCGCCATCACGTCGACTTCAGCCGGGTTCCACACTTCATCCGCACCCATGCGCAGGGCGAGGGCGGCGCGTTCGGGTTTCATGTCGAGCACGATGAGCTTTTTCGGGTTGCGCATGCGCACCGCACCGATGATCCCCAGGCCCAGGGTGCCGGCGCCGGCCACCACCACGATGTCGTCGAAATCCACATTCGCCCGTTCCGCCGCGTGCAGCGAACAGGCCAGGGGTTCGATCAGGATGGCTTCGTCTGGGGCAATCGAGTCCGGTACTTTGTGGATGATGCCTTCCTTGGTGAAGATCATGTACTGGGCCATGGCGCCCTGGACGTTGTTCTGGAAGCCGTACAGGTCGTGTTTCTGGCACATCCAGTACTGGCCGTGGTTGCAGAAGCGGCAGCCCCAGCACGGCACGATCTGTTCGGAAATCACCCGGTCGCCGACCTTCACCCCGCGCTTTTCCGCGCCGGGGCCGAGGGCGACCACGCGGCAGACAAACTCGTGGCCGGGAATCATCGGCGGCTTCACGTAGCGCGGCTGCTCGGCGTCGCCCCAGAACGAGGGCGCGCCGCGGTAGGTCTTGATGTCGCCCATGCAGATGCCGCACAGCTCGACCTTGGTGAGGATTTCGTCGGGGCCGGGCGTCGGCACATCGACGGTCTCCAGGCGATAGTCTTCGGGGCCGTGACAGACCACGGCCTGCATGGTTTTCGGAATGACGGGGGACAGTTGTTCGGCAGTGCGTTCGGTAACGGTAGACATGACGATAAACCTCACGACAAAAGATCAATTACTGGATGCTGTAGCCGCCGTCGATCACCACGTTTTCCCCGGTGATCATCTGTGCGGCGTCGCTGAGCAGGTACAACGCCAGCCCGGCGATTTCTTCCGGCTGGGCAAAGCGGCCCGCCGGGATCTGCAATTTGGCCCGTTCCCCCAGCTCGCCCGCCCAGGCCTTTTTGCCGAGGGCGGTTTCGACGATGGTCGGGGAGATGGCGTTGACGTTGATGTGGGGCGCCCATTCCATGGCGAGCACCTTGGTCATGCCGACCACGGCGGCCTTGCTGGCGCAGTAGGCGACGTGACGGTCCAGGCCGATCACCGCCGCTTGGGAGGCGAGGTTGACGATGCGCCCGCTGCCCTGGGCCAGCATGTGTTTGGCGCAGGCCTGGGCCACGAAGAAACTGGCCTTGAGGTTGATGTCGAGAGTGGTGTCCCAGGCGTTTTCACTGACGTCCAGGGCCTTGTCCAGCAGGGCGACGCCGGCGCTGTTGACCAGATAATCCAGGCGTTTGAAGTGATCGAATACGTAATCGACGGTGCTGTGCACCTGGTCAAGTTGGCGCAGGTCCACGGCGATGCCGATGTTCCCGGCGCCGAGGCTGGCGGCGACTTCGACCACGGCCGGGTCGCGGTCCAGCAGGGCCACCCGCGCGCCGCGTTCCACCAGCAGGCTGGCACAAGCCAGACCGATCCCGGCGGCCCCGCCGGTGATCACGGCGCAGCGGCCGGTGAGGTCGAAGGCTTGATTCCAGAATCCAGACATGAACATGACTCCATTTTTCAGATCGGTGGAGATCCAATGTGGGAGCGGGCTTGCTCGCGAAAGCGGTGTATCAGGTGGCACATCTGTTGAATGATCCACCGCTTTCGCGAGCAAGCCCGCTCCCACACTTGACCGGGTTTCAAGTCAAAACTTACTTCGTACCGCTCACCTGCTGATACAGCGCATCCGCATTCGCATTGGTCACCGGCACCCACGGCAGGATGTAGTTCCTGGCGGTGCCGTCACCCCATTTCACGTCCTTGCCATAACGTTCCCAGATCACCGACTGCGGCTTGTAATCCTTGCCGGCCAGCGCCCGCAGCGCCACATCCAGCGCGCCTTGGGACTGGGCCTGGGCGTCCTGCAGGAAGGTGGTCACTTCATCTTTCTTCGCCGCCTGGATCGCATCCGGCATGCCGTCGATGGACGTCACCGGCACATCCTTGGACGTCAGCCCATGGGACTTCAACGCCTGCACCGCGCCGAGGGCCATGTCGTCGTTCTGCGCGATCACCCCGTTGATGCCCTTGGGGTGTGCGTTCAGCCAGTCTTCGGTCAGGGCCAGGGCCTGGGCGCGGTCCCAGTTGGCGGTTTTCTTCTCGATGATCTTGATGTCCGGGTGCTTGCCCAGTACTTCCATCTCGCCCTTTTCGCGGTCGATCTGCGCCGACTGGCCAATCGGGCCCTGGATGATCACCACGTTGCCGCGGCCCTTGAGTTTGTCGACCATGGCCTGGGCCTGCAGGCGACCGCCTTCCACGTCATCGTTGCCAACATAAGGCACGTTGGCGTCCGCCACCTTGGTGTTGGAGGCGATCACCACCACGTCATTGCTCATGGCGGCCTTCACGGTGCCGACGCCGGCCTTGGTGTCGATCGGCACAAACAGGATCGCGTCGTAGTGCTGGGTCACCATGTTTTCAATCTGGTTGTTCTGGGTCAGTGCGTCATAGTTGCCGTCGAACACGGTCAACTGCACGGTGCCGTCCTTGACTGCGGGGTGTTCCTTCAGCTCGCGCACCCAGTTCTGCATGAACTGGCCCTTGAGCCCGTACACGGCGGCGCCGATCTTGTAGGTCTTGCCATCGGCGGCCAGGGTGACACTGCTGGCGAGCAGGGAGAGTGCCGCGACGGCGGCCAAAGTCGTACCAGGTTTCATGAGAGAACTCCGTTATTGTTGTAGTGGTAGTTTTCAGAACTAGCGTTTCTTCTTGCGCCACACGTCAATCAGCACTGCGAACACGATGATCAGGCCCTTGGCGACCTGCTGGTAATAGGAGGACACGCCGAGCAGGTTCAGGCCGTTGTTGATCACGCCGATCAGCAATGCGCCAAACAGCGTGCCGACAATCGTGCCGGTACCGCCCGACAGGCTGGTGCCGCCGATTACCACGGCGGCAATCGCATCCAGCTCATACGAGGTGCCGGCCTGGGGCAGGGCAGAGGTGGTGCGCGCCGACAGCACCACACCGGCCAGCCCGGCGAGCAGGCCCGAGACCACGTACACCGAAAACATCACCTTGCGCACGCCGATCCCGGAGGTGCGCGCGCTCTTCTCGTTGCCACCCACCGCGTACACATAGCGGCCGTAGGTGGTGTAGCGCAGCACCATCCAGAAGATCAGCGCGACAACGGCGAAGATCACGATCGGCACACCGATCGGGCCGATCTTGCCAATACCCAGCGCCAGGTAGGCGTCGGGCAGGTCAGTGATCGGGCTGCCGTCGTTCAAGATGAAGGTCATGCCCCGGGCAATGCTCAGCATGCCCAAGGTCGCGACAAAGGGCGGGATCGACAGGTTGGCGACCATAAAGCCGTTCACCACCCCGAGCATCGCCCCGGCGAACATCCCGGCGCTGACTGCCGCGAGCACGCCATAGCCCTGGGTCGCGACCATGGCGCTGCACAGCCCGGCAAAGGCCAGGATCGAGCCCACCGACAGGTCGATGCCCTTGGTCAGGATCACGTAGGTCATGCCCACGGCGAGGATCCCGTTGATCGAGGTCTGGCGCAGGATGTCCATCCAGTTGCGCCAGGTCATGAAGTATTCGCTGGCGAAGGCCATCACCAGGCACAGGAGGATGAACACCAGCGGCAGACCGAAGCGGTCGAGGGATAGGCGCAGGCGGCTGCGGGGTGCGGTCGTGACGGGGGCGGCTGCAGGTGTAGAAAGTGATTTGGCATTCATGAGGCAAGACTCAACAAGGCTTCCTGGGAAAGGGCGGTATCGCTGCTGATGGTCACCAGCCTTCCGCCTTTGAACACGGCAATACGGTCACTCAGGTGCAGCAATTCCGGGGCTTCGGACGACACCACAATTGCCGCGCCGCCGGCGCGCACGAACTGGTCCAGCAGGTGATAGATCTCCTGCTTGGCGCCTTCATCGATGCCCCGGGTCGGCTCATCGCACAGCAGGCAGATCGGCTGGGTCGACAGGCATTTGGCGAGCACTACTTTCTGCTGGTTGCCGCCGCTCATGGATTCCACCGGCAGGTCCAGGGAAGTGGTCTTGATCTGCAGGCGCTTGACCATGTCCTGGGCCAGTTGGTTTTCCTTGCGGGCATTGATCAGCGACCAGCTCGACAGCTGCTTGTACGCCGACAATGCGATGTTCGAGAGGATGCTGCCGCTGAGCACCAGGCCGCTGTCCTTGCGGTCTTCGGTGACCAGTGACATGCCGGCCTGGATCGTTGCCTTGGGCAGGCCGATGGGCATCGGTTTGCCTTGCAGGGTCACGCTGCCGGAGTCCGGCGTGGTGAGGCCGTAGATGCAGTTGAGGAATTCGCTGCGGCCCGAGCCCATCAGCCCGTAGATGCCGAGAATCTCGCCCTGGCGCAGTTGCAGGCTGATGTCCTGGAACTCGCCGGCGCGGCTCAGGCTGTCGACGTCCAGGCAGCATTCGGCGGCGCATTCGCGGCCGACCTTGTGGTCGATGCGGGTCAGTTCCTGGCCGACGATGCCGCGCACCAGGTGGGCGCGGTCGATATCGGCCATGCGCCCGGTCTCAACGAAGGCGCCGTCGCGAAAGATGCTGTAGTCGTCGGCAATCTGCGCCAGTTCACTGAGGCGGTGCGACACATAGATGATGCCGGCACCACGGGCGGTGAGGCGGCGGATGGCCTTGAACAGGGTTTCGGCCTCGCGCTCGCCGATGGCCGAGGTGGGCTCGTCCATGATCATCACCTGGCAGTCGTGGCTGAATGCCTTGGCGATCTCCACCAGCTGGATCTGCGCCACGCTCAGGCGATGCATGGGGCTGGTGGCGTCGACGTCGAACTCCAGGCCTTCCAGCAGTTCGCGAGTGCGCCGGTTGAGCTCCTTGCTGTCGACGATGCAGCCGGCGCGGCGCGGTTCGCGGCCCAGCCAGATGTTTTCGGCGACGGTCATGTAGGGAATGGGTTCCAGCTCCTGGGTGATCATCGCGATCCCCGCCGCGAGTGCTTCGCTGGGGCGGTTGAACTGGACGGGGGAGCCGTTGAGCAGGATGGTCCCGGCGTCACGCTGGGTGATGCCCATCAGGATGCTCAGGAAAGTCGATTTGCCTGCGCCATTGCCGCCGCACAGGGCGTGGACGCTGCCGGCCCGCAGAGAGAGGCGCCCCTCACGCAGGGCAGGAATCCCGGCGTAAGCCTTGGCGACGTGTTCAGCCTGGAGCAGTAATGGCGTGGCCATCGGCGTGTCCTCGTGCTGTGAATTCTTATTAGGTCGCACAGTCATGTTTCGCTGTGAGCATATGTGTATCAAATGAAATTCTGATCAGTCAATCTCTTTCACTGAAAAGTTGTAAATGGATGGATTTGCGCAAAGTACGCCGGTTTAGAGGGCTTTGACTGGAAGGTCAGCTAAATCCTGCTTGACAGGGCGACTGGAATATCCGAGAAATGACTGAGCTAAATTTCACAGAGTGATCATATGATCACTCTCCAGCAACCAAAACGGCAGCGGAGCCAAACGCCATGAACACACCTTTCCCGGTGGCTATCGGATGCGATGAAGCGGGTTATGAGCTCAAAGAACTGTTGAAGCGCCATATCGAGGCGCTGGGTTACCCGGTGACGGACTTCGGCACCCACTCCACGGCGCCGGTGCTGTACCCGGACATTGCCCTGGCGGTGGCCACGGCGATCAATGCCGGCGAGCAACGCTTGGGCGTGCTGGTGTGCGGCACTGGCATCGGCATGGCCATCTCGGCCAACAAAGTCCTGGGGATTCGTGCGGCCCAGGCCCATGACACCTATTCGGCGGAGCGGGCACGCAAGAGCAACGATGCGCAGATCCTGTCCATCGGTGCACGGGTGATCGGCGCGGAACTGGCCAAGAGCGTCGTCAAGTCGTTCCTGGAGTCGGAGTTCGAAGCCGCGCGTTCCGGGGCCAAGGTCGACCGCATCAACGCGATCGAGCGTGACGGGCATCAGTAGTGGACGGAACGGGGCAAGAGTCGGGAGAATGCGCCTTTGACACCGAAACGGAAGCCCGTGCCCATGAGTGACAGTACCCAGCGCATCGCCAGCGACATCGACCTGATGACCGAAGTGGCAATGCTCTATTACCTTGAGAACGTCACTCAGGAAGCCATCGCCAAGCGCTTCGACCTGTCCCGGGCAAAAGTCAGCCGCCTGCTCAAACGCGCACGGGATGAAGGGATTGTCGAGGTGCGGGTGTTGCAGCACCCGGCGATGAACAACGAGCTGGAACAGGCGCTGGTGGAGCGCTTCCAGCTGGACCGCGCGTTGATTGCGGTCGACCACAGCGACCCGGACACCCAGCGCTCGGCGGTGGCGAGCCTAGTGGCCAACTACCTGAACAAAACCCTCAGTGACGGCATGATCGTCGCGGTCGGCATGGGGCGTAACGTCGGTGCGGTGGCCGATAATGTGTTTTTGCCGGTGACCCGCAACTGTACGTTTGTGTGCGCCATTGGCGGTTCGCTCAAGGCGGGTGAATACATGAATCCCGACCATATTTGCCGGCGCCTGGCCCTGCGGTTTGGTGGCGAGAGTGAAAGCCTGTACGCCCCGGCGCTGGTGGCCAACCCGGAACTGCGTGGGGTGTTGATCAGCAACGATACGGTGCGTTCCACGCTTGACCGTGCCCGCCGTGCGGACATGGCGTTGATCGGCATCGGTGACATGAGTGAAAACAGCAACATGGTGCGCATGGGGTGGTTTTCGCCCCAGGAAATCGCCCAGGCGCGGTTGTCCGGCACCGTGGGGGACATGATGGGTTATGACTTCATCGACATTCATGGCCAGCCGGCGGTCAACGCGATTCAGGGGCGGGTGATCGGGTTGACGGTGCAGGAGCTGTTTCGGATTCCGGATGTGGTGGCGATTGCCAGTGAAAACACCAAGGCGGCGGCAACGCTGGGGGCGTTGCGTTCGGGAGTGATCAATACCCTGGCGACCACGGTGACCAATGCTCACACCATCCTTGCGCTGGATGACGCGACGCGTAAAAGCTGACACCGCCGATAGTCCAGGCCCTGAACATCACCTGTGGGAGCTGTCGAGCCTTGGCGAGGCTGCGATGGCATCACCGCGGTATGACTGGAGTACCGAGTTGTCTGCATCGCGGACAAGCCCGGCTCCCACAGTTGACTGCCTCAGGGTTTCCACACCTGCACATCCTGCGCATCCACCGCCTTGGGCAACAACCCCGCCTTGAAGAACGCATCCGCAATTTTCTGCTGTTCCCCCAACTGATCCAGCGTCACCGGTTGCACCTCATAGCTGCGATGAGCATTGGCGGCCTCGACAGTCTCCACATCCAGGTTGCCCCACAATGGCCCCAGCACTTTCGCGGCATCACGCGGGTGGCTCTTCACCCACTCGCCAGCCTGGTGCAACTGCTCGTACACCAGCTTCAGCACTTCGGGATGCGCCTGGGCATAGGGCGTACCCGTCAGGTAATAGCGCTTGTAACTGGCCAGCCCGGTACCGTCCGCAAGGGTGCGGGTGGGCAGTTGGCGCTGCACGCTGGTGAGGAACGGTTCCCACGTGACCCAGGCATCAACCTTGTTGTTTTCAAACGCAGCGCGGCCATCGGCGGGCGTCAGGTACGCCGGCTCGATATCGGAGAAGGCCAGCCCCGCCTTGTTCAAGGCTGCGATCAATAAATAGTGAGTGCCGGCGGCCTTGGTCACGGCGATTTTCTTGCCTTTCAAATCCGCCAGTTGCTGGATCGGCGAGTCCTTGCGCACCACGATCGCCTGGGCTTGGGGCGAGGGCGCTTCCTGGGCGAAGTAGGTGAGCTTGGCCTGGGCGGCCTGGGCGAAGATCGGCACGGTGTCGGCCACGTCGGCGCTGATATCCACGTTACCGACGTTGAGTGCTTCCAGCAGCGGCAGGCCACTGGGGAACTCGTGCCAGGTGACGTCGATGCCGTCGGCCTTGAGGGCTTTTTCCAGGGTGCCCTGGGTTTTCAGCAAGGTGATCAGGGTCGAGGATTTCTGGTAGCCGATGCGTACGGTTTCCTGGGCTTGTGTGCTCAGGGTGGTGCAGAGGCCCAGTGTGGCAAGGCCTGCGATGAAAAGGCGATGGAGCGAAAACTGGGGCATGGCGTGCTCGACTCTTAATGGATTAAGGTGAGCTTATTGTTCTAAAAAACATTCGATAAATAATTTTTCGATCTTAGCTTAGGCCTTTATCGGGTGCGTCGTTCGCGGCCTTTCAGCGTCAGGATGAAGGAGGGCGGTATGCAGTTGTATGTTGTTCGTCACGGCGAAACTCAAGCCAATGCCGAGGGGCGTTACCAGGGCTCGCTGGACATTGATCTCAACGAACGGGGCGTGCTGCAGGCGCGGGAGTTGCGGGAAAAATTGCCGGCGCAGATCGACGCCGTCATGGTCTCGCCGCTGCGCAGGGCTCAGCAAACGGCGGCCATTGTGTTTGCGGATGATGGGCTGCAACTGCCTACGCTGGATGCGTTTCGTGAGCGCGGCGTGGGGGTGTTTGAGGGACTGACCCAGGCGGAGGCGGCGCAGCGTTATCCCGACCTTTGGGCGCAGAATATTACCCGGCAATGGGAGCGGGCACCCACGGACGGTGAGTCAATCTCGCAGTTCGTCGAGCGCATCCGGGGCGGATTGAATCAGTTGCTGGTGAACCATGGGCAACAGGTGGTGGTGCTGGTTGCCCATGGGGTTGTCGCCAAGGCGATTCGCGCCCTGGTTCGCGATGACTTTTCAGACTTCTTCGCCTGGCAGTTGCGCAATGGCGAAGTGCTGAGTCTCAACATCGACGCAGAGCCCAATGTGGCGAGGGAGCTTGCTCCCGTTGGGGTGCGAAGCGCCCCCTGGTAGGCCGCTGCGGTCTTTCAGGATGGGCCGGTCAATGCTTTTGGGGTTGCTGCGCAACCCAGCGGGAGCAAGCTCCCTCGCCACAGTGTGGGTGTGAGTCATGTCTACAGGGGAACGCTCAACGCCTGCGCAAACGCCTGGGGCGTAGGGCTTTCCGGCCAGGTCGGAACACCCTCCGCCAGTGTTACCCACGGCTGCTTGTGCCGCAGCCAGATATGCGCCACCGGCTGCACGGACGGGCTCTCATCCAGTGTCCCGACCCGCAGCACAACCAACCCCGGCGCGGCCGTCGTGGTGTTGCAGATCCGCGTATGGCACACCCCGCACAACCGATGTTCCGAGCGCTGCCCATCAACGTCATAGGCATATTCCGTCAGCGAACCTTCAACCTGCAGCGCATCCGCCGGCAACAGCGCATGCAGGGCAAACGCGCTGCCGCTCCAGGTCTGGCAGTGGCGGCAATGGCAGGCATACACCGCCAGCGGCGCGTCGGTATCGAGGGTGTAGGTCACGCGGGTGCAGCGACATTGGCCCGTGAGTGTCATCAAAAACGATCCTGTGCAAAGTGAGGGCGAAAGCCCCATCGGTTATGCTCGCCAGCATGCCGCAGCCCCCGAACAAAGAACATCCGCCAAAACTGCCCAGCGGCTCACAGGAAATGTATGAACGCCCCGCAACTCCAATGGGAAACCCAGCGCGCCTTCCTCGCCGTGTTGCGCACCGGCAGCCTGTCGGGCGCGGCCCGTTTGCTGGGGATCGCCCAGGCCACTGCGCGGCGAAGGATCGAGGCCCTGGAGCAGAGCGTCGGGGTCAGCCTGTTTATCCGCTCACCCGCCGGGCTGTTGCCCACCGACACGGCCAAGGACCTGATCAGCCACGTTGAAGCGATGGCCGTTGCCGCCAACGCCTTCAGCCGCGCAGCCTCGGCCGACACGGCCCTCGCCGGCGGCACGGTGCGGCTCACCAGCGGCAAGCTGCTGGGCGTTGAAGTGCTGCCGCCCATGTTGCGCAGCCTGCGCCGTGATCATCCGCAATTGGCCATCGAACTGAGCGTATCCAATCGGCTGCAGGCACTTGCCCGGCAAGAGGCCGACGTCGCCGTACGCATCCGTCGCCCGGTCGAATCCACGGTGGTCGCGCGCAAGGTCGGCGACCTTCACGTAGGGTTGTACGCCGCACCCGAACTGTTGGCAGAGCAGGGCACGCCGGACACCGTTGCGCAATTGCACGGCTACCCGCTGATCGGGCCGGACCGCAACTTGCTGGAGATCGAATTCCTGGGTGAGCGCGGTTTCGACTGTTTGGCGCCCAGTACGGTGATTCGCACCGACGATCACCTCGCGCAGTTGGCCGCTCTGCGTGCGGGGCTTGGGATCGGCGTGTGTTCAGCCCAGGTGGCACAACGTCACGGGCTGGTGCGGGTGTTGCCCGCGCAGGTGGATTTCAAGGTTGACGTGTGGATCGCCATGCATCAGGACATGCGCAAGGTCCCGCGCATCGCCGTGGTGTTCGATGGCTTGGGCGCGGCCCTGACGGACTTCTTTCAGCCGCGATAACGCAACGCGTCAACCAACAATGCAAATGCGGGGGAGGCCGTGCGGGCCATTCGCCCCGGCGACACGGTATGGATTGCACCCGGTGTCAAGCATTGGCATGGCGCCACGGCGAACACCGCCATGACCCATATCGCGATCAACGAAATGCTCGACGGCAAGGTGGTGGACTGGATGGAGCAGGTCAGCGACGAACAGTACGCCGCGCAGTAATCGGTTTCACCGCCGCAACTGCGGCTCGCCTTCAATGCAGCTCACCAGAAACTCCATCACCACCTTCACCGAAGGCGAGCGGCGCATATCCGGATACACCGTCAGCCAGATATCGCGAACCGGGCCTTCGGTGGTCGTTGCCAGGCGCACCAATGCCGCGTCGTGATCTCCCACCAGCGTGGGCAACACCACCGCACCCACCTGGGACCGGGCGGCCATTTGCTGGGTGATCAGGTCGCTGGCGGCGAAGGCAATCGTGCGGTTGCCGCGCACCTGATGCATCCACGCCTGTTGGGGCAGGTGGTCGCGGGTGGCGTCATAGGCAATGAACGTCCACTGTTCAGCGGGTAACTGCTTGAGCTCGGGCGTGGCATAGAGCCCGAAACGCACGGCGCCGACCTTTCTGCGTACCAGCGCTTCCTCATCGGGACGCACCGTGCGCAGGGCAATGTCGGCTTCGCCTTTGTCGAGGGCGGCCAGCGTCGTCGAGGACATCAACACGATATTCAGCTTGGGATACTGCGCCCTGAACCGTGCGACATGGGGCGCGATGCAGTGGATGGCAATCGACGGCGGGCAACTGACCCGCACGGTGCCGGCCACTTCGATCGAGGCCACGCGGGACAGGCGCATCACTTCGGTGGCCATGTCGCCCATGCCTGACGCCAATTTCGCCAGTGCCCGGCCTTCCTCGGTGAGCGGCCGACTGCGGGGCAGGCGGTCTACCAGTTTGACGCCGAGGGCTTTTTCCAGGGCATCGACGCGCCGGCCGACGGTGGCGTGTTCCACCTGCAGCTCGCGGGCGGCAGCCGACAGTGATTGGGTGCGCGCCAGCACGGTGAAGAAATACAGATCCTGCCAGTCGAACATCGGGTTATTTTCGCACGGAGGGTGGGAGGTGTTGGGGAATTCTCGTACAGATTAGCGCCTTTTACCATGGCGCATTCCCACTGCAAACGGAGTTGTCCCGCGATGAAAGCCCTCACCCTTGAAACCTACGGCGGCCCGGAAGTTGTTCAACTGCGCCTTGATGTGCCCAAACCCCAGGTGACCGCCGGCCATGTACTGGTCAAGGTGGCCTGTGCCGGGATCAATTTCATGGATGTTCACACCCGCCAGGGCAAGTACGCCAAGTCGGTGACCTACCCGGTACGGCTGCCGTGCACCCTGGGTATGGAAGGCGCGGGTGTGGTGGTGGCGGTAGGCGAGGGTGTGAGCCATCTGGCGCCGGGTGATCGGGTGGCCTGGTGCATTTCATGGGGCGCGTTCGCCGAATACGCCAGCGTGCCCGCCGCGCGAGTGGCGCAGATTCCCAATGCGATCGGCTTCGATCAGGCGGCTGCGGCGATGTTCCAGGGCTGCACGGCTCACTACCTGATTGAAGACGTCGCGCGGTTGCAGGCGGGCAACAGCTGTTTGATCCACGCGGCGTCCGGCAGCATCGGCCAGTTGCTGGTGCAAATGGCCCATCGGCTCGGTGCCACGGTGTTCACCACCGGCAGCAGCCTCGAAAAGTGCTCGATTGCCCTTGAGCGTGGCGCGGATCAGGCCTGGCAATACGACGGGTTTGCCGAGCGGGTGTTGGAGGCCACGCAAGGGCAGGGCGTGGATGTGGTGTTCGATTCGGTGGGCAAGGCCACCTTGCGCGAGAGCTTCAGGGCGTGCCGCACGCGGGGGTTGATCGTCAATTACGGCAACGTCTCCGGTTCGATCACTGATCTGGACCCGATGGAGTTGGGGGAAGCCGGTTCACTGTTCCTGACTCGCCCACGGCTCAACGACCACATGGCCGACGGCCCGACCGTGCAACGGCGTGCCAATGCGGTGTTTGCAGCGATGCTCGAAGGTTCGCTGACGGTGGATATCGAAGGGCATTACGCGCTGGAAGAGGTGCAGCAGGTGCACGCGCGGATTGAGGCACGGCAGCAGATTGGCAAGGCGGTGGTGTGGCTGGATCGTGAACTTCACTAATGGCCAGAGAGCTTGTGTGGCGAGGGAGCTTGCTCCCGCTGGGCTGCGAAGCGGCCCCAACACCTGCCAATGGGGTCTTCCTGGAGAAACGCGGTGAGTTCATTGGGGCTGCTGCGCAGCCCAGCGGGAGCAAGCTCCCTCGCCACAGGGGTCGTGGCGCTTGTGAGGATCAGTTAACAGCAGGCGAAAAAAAGCCGGCTGATCAGGCCGGCTGGGGGTGAACCGCGAACGACAGGGGTTACGCGCGGTTTTCCATCAGGCGGTCAGCACCACCTTCGGCTACGCGGTTTTCTTGAAGACGGTCAGCGCCACCTTCAGCTACACGGTTGCCCTGGAGACGTTCAGCGCCCCCTTCAGCAACACGACGTTCCAGCAGGCGATCAGACCCGCCTTCAGCAACGCGGCGTTCCAGCATACGGTCAGACCCACCCTCAGCCACGCGGCTGTCCATCAGGCGATCCGCGCCGCCTTCAGCGAGGGCAGGTTGGGTAAAGGCGCTTACAGCAAGTACCGAGAAAGCGAGGCTAAGCAAGAGTTGGCGTTTCATGAGGGTGTGCTCCGGGAAAGTCGTTGGTTGGTATGGATGCGATGTTACGCGGCAGATTTTTTAAGAGAACTTCATTGGGCTGATGGTGACTATCGACGCCAGCGATGGCCCGTTTTCCCGGGCCATCGCGTCGCTCATCACGGCATTTCTGGCAGTTCCCGAGGGCGCAGGTCGAACACCAGCACCTCGGCGTCCTCCCCATGGCTCAGGTGAATCTCCCGCTCATCGCGCACTCGGGCGCCGTCGCCTTCGTGCAAGCGCTGGCCATTGACTTCAACGCTGCCCCGCGCCACATGGATGTAGGCGTAGCGTTCCGGGGCCAGCGGCAGGCTGGCGGTTTCAAAGCCGTTGAACAGCCCGGCATACACCCGCGCGTCCTGGCGCACGCCGAGGGAGCCGTCGGTGCCTTCCGGCGAGATGATCAGCTGCAACCGGCCGCGTTTCTGCGCCTCGGTGAAGTGCTCCTGCTGATAGCGAGGTTCGGCGCCCGCCACATCCGGCACGATCCAGATTTGCAGGAAGTGCACGCCCTGGGTGTGGCTGTGGTTGAACTCGCTGTGGGCCACGCCGCTGCCGGCGCTCATCAGTTGCACATCGCCGGGGCGGATCACCGAACCGGTGCCCAGGGTGTCCTTGTGTTCCAGGGCGCCTTCGAGCACATAGGAGAAAATCTCCATGTCGCGGTGCGGGTGTTGGCCGAAGCCCTTGCCGGCGGCAACCCGGTCATCGTTGATCACCAGCAGGTCGGAAAAACCCTGTTCTTTGGGATTCCAGTAGTTGGCGAACGAGAAGGTGTGGAACGACTTCAACCAACCGTGATTGGCGGCGCCGCGTTCCGAGGCTTTGCGAAGGGTCAGCATGGGGTGTTCTCCTCAAGGGAAGCCTGGCTGCGAGATGCAGGGCTTCGGTGTGAGGAGAAGATTACTGGTTAACGATAGGTTGATTAAGAAGCTGAAATCGGAATGACTGTCTCTTTTAGGTTGACTATCGCCAGCTGTGCCGTCCGCAGATGATGGCGGTAGCGCAGCTGAAGTTTGCGCCAGGCCATCGGGTTCACGCCTTCGCTGCGGCTGAACAGGTGACAGAAGTGCGCCTGGTCGCAGAACCCGCATTCCTGGCTGATCTGCGTCAGGCTTAGGGCGGAGCCGGTGATCAGCACCTTGGCCTGCTTGATGCGTTGCTGGCGAATCCATTCCTGGGGCGATACACCGGTGGTGCGCTTGAAGGCCCTGGAGAAATGGCTGCGGGACAGCTCACAGGCGCGAGCCAGTTCCGTCACCTCCAGGGGGCCAGCAAGATTGGCGAGGATCAATTGCTTGACCCTCTGTTCCCGCTCTGAACACAGGGTTCCGGTTGCAGCTGCTGGTTGAGCCATGATCGCTATCCGTGGTCGATGGGCGCTTGTTTTCACACACCTTACCGGTGAATGAATCCCCAGTGTAGACCGCTGCAAGCATCTGTTGAACTGAGCACATGCATGCAATTTTTCTGGATCGGGCCGTCGCACACTAGCGCGAACGTTCAAGCATCCAGGGGAAGGGCACGATGGACTCAACAGCACAAGGCGGGCCGGACGAGGTCGTGACCCTGGTGGTCAAGCACCGCATAAAACCCGGGCTTGAAGCCGACTACGAAGCCTGGCTGCGACGCATCGTGCGTATTGCCGGTGAGCGTCCCGGCCACCTCGGCGTTGACGTGGTGCGCAGCAAGCAGGGCGGCCTTGCGCTGTTCACCTGCGTGCTGCGTTATCGCTCCACGGAAGACCTGGAGCGCTGGCTCGATTCGCCGCAGCGCCTGGAACTGATCAACCAAGCCGCACCGATGCTGGCCGATGGCGACCAGACCGAAGTCGGCGCGGTCAACGAGTTCTGGTTCTCGCCCCTGGCCGATGCTGCCGCCAAGCCGCCGCGCTGGAAACAGGCAGTGGTCACGCTGCTGGTGATCCTGCCGCTGACGTTGCTGGTGCCGATCATCTGGGGCCCGGTACTGCGGCTGCACCCGTTCCTGTCCAACTACATCGTCGCCACCTTCCTGGTCACCCTGACCATCGTTGTACTGGTGGTTTACCTGCTGATGCCGGCGGCCACCCGCCTGTTCGCGCCCTGGCTTGAAGCCTCTGTAAAGGAAACCCTATGAACGCCGACCTGATTCTGTTCAATGGCCAGTTCCACACCGTGGACCGTGAAAATCCCCGCGCCACGGCAGTAGCGATCCACCAGGGACGCTTCGTCGCGGTGGGCACCGACGGCGAAGCCATGGCCCTGCGCGGCAGTGGTACCCAGGTCATCGACCTCAAGGGTCGCACTGTCATCCCTGGCCTCAACGACTCGCACCTGCACCTGATCCGTGGCGGCCTGAACTACAACCTCGAACTGCGCTGGGAAGGCGTGCCGTCACTGGCCGATGCCCTGCGCATGCTCAAGGATCAGGCTGACCGCACGCCCACGCCGCAGTGGGTGAGGGTGGTGGGCGGCTGGAACGAATTCCAGTTCGCCGAAAAACGCATGCCCACCCTCGACGAGCTCAACCAGGCCGCCCCCGATACGCCGGTGTTCGTGCTGCACCTGTATGACCGCGCCTTGCTCAACCGCGCGGCCCTGCGGGTGGCCGGCTACACCAAGGACACGCCGAACCCGCCCGGCGGCGAGATCGTGCGCGACCATAACGGCAACCCCACCGGCATGCTGGTGGCGCGGCCCAACGCGATGATTCTCTACGCGACCCTGGCCAAGGGCCCGAAACTGCCCCTGGAATACCAGGTGAATTCCACCCGCCAGTTCATGCGCGAACTCAACCGCCTGGGGCTGACCAGCGCCATCGACGCCGGCGGTGGTTTCCAGAACTATCCCGACGATTACGCGGTGATCGAACAGTTGGCCAAGGACCAGCAACTGACCGTGCGCATCGCGTACAACCTGTTCACCCAGAAGCCCAAGGAAGAACTCAGCGACTTCAAGAACTGGACCGGCAGCGTGACCCTGCATCAGGGCGACGACTACCTGCGCCACAACGGCGCCGGCGAAATGCTGGTGTTCTCGGCGGCCGACTTCGAAGACTTCCTCGAGCCACGCCCGGACCTGCCGCTGACCATGGAGCAGGAACTGGAGCCGGTGGTGCGCCACCTGGTGGAACAGCGCTGGCCGTTCCGCCTGCACGCTACCTACAACGAGTCGATCTCGCGGATGCTCGACGTGTTCGAGAAGGTCAACCGCGACATCCCGTTCAACGGCTTGCCATGGTTCTTCGATCACGCCGAAACCATCACCCCGCAGAACATCGAGCGCGTGCGGGCGCTGGGCGGCGGCATCGCGATCCAGGACCGCATGGCGTTCCAGGGTGAGTACTTTGTGGAGCGCTACGGCGCCAAGGCCGCCGAGGCCACGCCGCCGATCAAACGCATGCTCGCCGAAGGCGTGCCGGTGGGCGCCGGCACCGACGCCACCCGGGTGTCGAGCTACAACCCCTGGACCTCGCTGTACTGGATGGTCAGCGGCCGCACCGTCGGCGGGCTGGAACTGCACGCCGAGGGGCTGCCCCGGCTGACGGCCCTAGAACTGTTCACCCACGGCAGCGCCTGGTTCTCCTCCGAGCAGGGCAAGAAGGGCCAGATCAAGGTCGGCCAACTGGCGGACGTGGCGGCACTGTCGGCGGACTTCTTCAGTGTCGACGAGGAAGCCATCAAGTGGATCGAATCGGTACTCACCGTGGTCGGCGGCAAGGTGGTCTACGGCGCCGGCGACTTTGAAGATTTCGCACCACCCAGCGTGCCGGTGCTGCCGGACTGGTCGCCGGTGGTCAAGGTACCGGGCCACTGGCGCCCGGCGTCAGCGCTGCAAGCCCAGGTGCACCAATGCAGCGGCCCCTGTGGCGTGCATGCCCATAGCCATGAACGGGCGCGTCTCTCGAACGTGCCGGTCAGCGACTTCCAGGGTTTCTGGGGCGCGTTTGGCTGCTCGTGTTTTGCCTTCTGAACCCACCCCCAAAGGACTGTACTCATGACTTACAAACGCTTGAACAAAGATGACGCCGTGGTCCTGCTGGTAGATCACCAGACCGGCCTGATCTCGCTGGTGCAGGACTTCTCGCCCAACGAGTTCAAGAACAACGTGCTGGCCCTGGCGGACCTGGCCAAGTTCTTCAAGCTGCCGACTATCCTCACCACCAGTTTCGAAAGCGGCCCCAACGGCCCGATGGTGCCGGAGCTGAAAGAACTGTTCCCGGACGCGCCTTACATCCCGCGCCCTGGCCAGATCAACGCATGGGACAACGAAGATTTCGTCAAGGCAGTGAAAGCCACCGGGCGCAAGCAACTGATCATTGCCGGTGTGGTGACCGACGTGTGCGTGACCTTCCCGACGCTGTCGGCCCTGGCTGAAGGGTTTGAAGTGTTTGTGGTCACCGATGCTTCGGGCACCTTCAATGAGACCGTGCAACAGGCGGCGTGGGCACGCATGACGGCGGCCGGTGCACAGCTGGTGAACTGGTTCTCGGTGGCCTGCGAGCTGCAGGTGGACTGGCGCAACGACATGGAAGGCTTGGCGAATCTGCTGTCGCCGCGTATTCCCAACTATCGCAATTTGATGAACAGCTACTCGGCGCTGACGGCCAAATAAACCGCTCTCTGATATGCAGGTAATCCAATGTGGGAGCGGGCTTGCTCGCGAAGGCGGTGTGCCAGTCAATACATGTACCGACTGACCCACCGCCTTCGCGAGCAAGCCCGCTCCCACATTTTGATTTGTGGTGTGGCGACTGACCGGCTATAAAACAGCCCAGCGTCCACCGAGAAGCGACAATGAACCCCTTCGAAGACATGCGCCTGTTTTGCCAGGTCATGGAATCCGGCAGTTTCACCGCTGCCGCCGAGCATCTTGGCCTGTCCAAGCAATTTGTCAGCCGCCGCCTGATCCAGCTGGAAGAGCGCCTCGGCGTACGCCTGCTCAACCGCTCCACCCGCCGCCTGGACGTCACGCCGCTGGGCCAGAGTTACTACGAATCCGCCCTGCGCCTGCTCAGTGAAGTCGAGCAAGTGGAGCAGGGCATCGCCGGGCAAAACACCGAGCCCCGAGGCACCATTCGCCTGAGCGCGCCGTTGTCGTTTGCCATGGCGCACCTGGGTTGCCTGTTGCCGCTGTTCCTGCAACGCCACCCTCACGTCACCGTAGAAGTGGACCTCAGCGACCGCCCGGTAGACCTCATCAGCGAGGGCTACGACCTGGTGCTGCGCATCGGCACCCTCGAGGATTCGACCCTGATCGCCCGACGCATCGCCAGTGTGCAGCGCGTCTACTGCGCCAGTCCCGACTACCTGGCCCGCCACGGCACGCCGCAGAGTCCCGATGACCTGGCCGATCACGCATGCCTGCCTTACGGCCATGGTCGCCAGGTGCAATGGCACTTCAAGGTCGATGGCAAACCCCATACCCGCAACGTCAGCGGGCGCATGCGGGTCAACAACGGTGAGCTGCTGCGGGATGCCGCCGTGGCCGGGTTGGGCATCACCTATCTACCCCATTTTATCGTTGCCCAAGCCTTGCAGGACGGCCGCCTGGTGACGCTGCTGGAAGACTGCGCGCCCGAACCCCTGACCCTTTCCGCCGTTTACCCCCAGCACCGCCAGAGCTCGCGCCCGGTGCAGGCGTTGATCGAGTTCCTGCGTGAACGCCTGGCCGGCGGTTGTTGAATCAGAACGCGTACTGCACCCGGCTGTAGTAATACCCGCCGGTAAACCCGAACGGCGAATAGCTGCCCCAGTTATCGCCGAACGACGAGTTCTTCACGCCTATGTGATCCGGGTATTTGTCGAACAGGTTCTGCGCACCTACGGCCACCGTCAGCTGTTTGCTGATCGCGTAGGCCACGTCGAGGTCAGTGATCCACTGGGCCGAATACGTGCGGTCCAGGCTCGCGTCGCTGGAGCTGTTGACCTCGGTGTAGGTGCCGTAGCGAGTCAGGCGCAGGTTGACGTCGAAGTCGTGGATCGCCCAGTCGGCGGAGAAGATCATCTTGCTGCTGGGTGAAGTCTTGGTGATCAGTGCCCGTGACTGGCGACCCATCAACTGGAAGTTGCCCAGGGCGGCGAGCTGCGCCGGGGTGTCGTTGACGCTGAGGATCTGCGTGTGGTTGTAGTTCAGCGCCGCCGTCCATTTCACCGAGCCGTAGCGGTCGAGGTTCTGCCGGTAGTTGCCCACCACGTCCACCCCGGAGGTGCGGGTGTTGGCGCCGTTGGTGAAGTACTGCGCGCCCGCCGTGGCCGGTACGCCGATGCTGTCCAACAGGGAGGCAATGCCCGGGCCCTGGAAGCGTTCGCTGAGCACCAGGCGGTCCCGCAGGTTGATCACGTAGCCGTCCACCGTGAGGCTCAAGTCATCGCTTGGGGTCACGGCGAAACCGAGGCTGAAGTTGGTTGAGCGCTCCGGCTTCAGTGACTTGGCACCCAATGCCTGGGCGCCGGCGGAATCCACCGGCAGGATCACGTAGTTATACGACTGGTACACGCCATTGATGGTGTCGAACCCGGTGGAGCGTGCGGTGAAGATCTCGTTGGCCAGGGACGGTGCGCGAAAGCCGTTGCTCACGGTGCCGCGCAGGGCGAACACCGGGTTGAACGCATACCGCGTGCTGAGCTTGCCGCTGCGGGTACCGCCGACGCCTTCGTTGTAATGTTCGTAGCGCCCGGCCACGCCGATGTACCACTGCTCGGTGGGGTAGAACCCGAGGTCGACATAGCTGGCGACGCTGTTGCGGCTGACCTTCTGCGCGTCTTCCGGACGGATGCCGTTGGTGACCTGGGCCCCCGGATCGGGACGCTGCCCGGCACGCGGATGGCCTGCCGGGAACACGTAGCCGCCATCGATATAGGAAGCCTCGGAGCCGGCGCGGGTCTCGTAGCTTTCGCGCCGGTGCTCCAGGCCGAACGCCACGTCCAGCGGCTTGGCCAGGCCGATCTCGTAGGTGTTTTTCAGGTCGAGGTTGGTGGTGAGCTGGTCGGCGATGTAGATCCCGGAGGTGAACTTGTTCGGTGTGCTTTCGCCCAGGGACGGGTTCTGGTTGTCGTAGGTGCGCTGCTTGGCGTAGTTGCGCCCGTAGGTGCTGCTCAGGTCCCAACCCCAACCGCCGCCAAGGTCGTTGCCCTTGGCGCCGAAAGCCGATTGGAAGTCCGTCTCGTTGACCAGCCAGTACGGGCTGTAGCCATCGGGGTACCCATTGGGCCCGGTGGTGATGGTGTTGCGGCCGTTGGGCAGGCGGAAGTTCTGGCCGTCGTTGTTCTCCCGGGTGGCCAGGGTGGAAAACGAGTACAGCGTCAGGTTGTCGTTCAGCGGCAGGTCGAGGTTGTACGCCACATCGCCCAACTGGCTGCGGGGCGAGCCGTAGCCTTTGTAGGTGTGGTGGCTGGAGGTGGCTTCGCGCGGGTCGGGGGAACCGTCCGCCAGCGGGTAGTAATGGCTGCTGTAGCCGTTGCTGCCGGCCTTGTTGTCGCGCTCCTGGTAGCGGGTGTCGAGGGACACGTTGAGCACCCCGGCTTCCCCCACCTGGAAGCCATAGTTCAGCGCCTCCTGGCCGGTGCCGCGCTTGCCGTCGTAGTTCTGGCCCAGGGTGGTGTCGGAACTGCCGCCGGTGGTCTGCTTGAGGATGATATTGATCACCCCGGAAATCGCATCCGAGCCGTATTGCGCCGCTGCACCGTCGCGCAGCACCTCCACATGGTCGATGGCAGCCACCGGGATCAGGTCGAGGTCGCTGGGGGCCGCGCCGCTGTTGATGCCGTTGATGTTCAGGGTGGCGCTGGTATGGCGGCGTTTGCCGTTGACCAGCACCAGTACGTGAGAGGCGGTGAGGCCGCGTAGGGTGGCCGAACGCACCACGCCGCTGGCATCCCAGCCGGCGCGGTCGGGCAGGTTGAACGAGGGGATGAGCTTGCCCAACGCTTCGAGCAAACTCGGCTTGCCCACGGCCCGCAGTTGTTCGCCGCTGATCACATCAATCGGCGTGGGGCTGGTGGTGACGGTGCGTTGTTCGGCGCCACGGTTGCCGGTGACCACCACGGTGTCGAGGGTGGGGGAGCGGTCTTCGGCAGATTCGACGCCGAAGGACGCCAGGCCGCACGCCAGCGAGAGCGGCAGGAGTTTCAGATGATTGTACCGGTGTAGCCTTTTACGATGAGCGAGCTTGCTGTGGCCAGGGAGCTTGCTGTGGTGAGGAAGCTTGCTGTGGCGAGGGAGCTTGCTCCCGCTGGGCTGCGTAGCAGCCCCAATACGGTCTTCCGAGGAAATTGCGGAGTCAGGCTTCAGGGCCGCTACGCGCCCCAGCGGGAGCAAGCTCCCTCGCCACAAAGGTGCCGTCAGCCAGTTGAATTTTCGCATGAGAGTGGAGCTCCTTGGTCTCGAGTGATGTCCCTGTCAGTGTTTGCGCGCGGCAACCGCTTCGATTTCTACCAGCCCGCCGGGCAATGGCAACGCGACGACTTGCACCGCGGTGCGCGCCGGTTTTTTCGGCTGCTCGGCACTGCCGAAAAACGGCGTGTAGCCTTCCTGCAACCCGGCAAAGTCGAGCTTGCCGCCCTTGGCTGGATCGCCCACCAGGAATATCCGCAGCTGCACCACATCTCCCAAATCCAGGCCCTGGCCTTGCAGCACACCCTTGAGCTTGTTGAGGATCGACGTGGTCTGGATGGCCGTGTCGCCATAGGCGGCAAACGAGTCTTTTGGCGCCTTGGGGTCATGCAGGTCGGCCAGCAACCCACTCACAAACAGCAGCTCGGTCTGCGGCGGCACCGACACCGCCAATGAGATCGGGAAGTTCGAGTTCGGCAGCGGCACGCGCTTGATCTCATCGGCGTGGGCGGCAAGGGTGGTGGCGGTCATCAGCAGTCCTGCAAAAAGCGTCTTCATCGGTTCATTCCTTGAGAGAGAAAAGTCAGGCGGCGACGCCCGGTTGCTGGCGTTCGGCATGCCGGCCGATCAGCGAGACGATGCGCCGCGCCGAATCGGCGGCGCTGTTCTGCCAGATGCCGACGCCGCCGTGGGCGAGGGCGTCGCTGGCCAGGTACGTGCGGCCCTGGGGCTCGTTGAGCAGGCGGTAGGCGCTTTCGCCGACCTCGTCGTTGACGATCCACGGGCCCTTGCTGTAGCTGACTTTCGACCAGTTGATCGCCACCGGTTTTTGCAGCTTGGCGCTGTGGCCGGGGTGCAACAGCTCCACCGCCTGGCGTGAGGAGGCGAACTGTTCGGCCAGGGATTTCTGGCTGAAGGCCTGGGCCGATTCACTGGTGTTGTAGGCCGCCACCAGAATCCCCTGGGCGCTGTTGAGGCGGTCGCTGGGGTACCACAGGCCTTTGACTTCATGGTCGAGGTACGACAGGCCGCCGTAGATGTTGAAGTCGGTTTCCCAGAAGCGCGGCGCCTGCCAGGCCACCTTGTTGGCCTGGTCGCTTTGCGCGGTCTGGATCGCCTGCTTGAAGGGTGCCGTGAAGTTGGTTGGCAGCTTGGCCAGCAGCGGCAAGGGCACGGTGACAATCGCGTAGTCGGCACTCAGCACCTGGGTCTTGCCGCTGATGCGGTCGCGGTAGGTGATTCGGCTGCCTTGCTCCGAGGTCTGGATATCGCTGACTTCGGCGTTGAAGCGCACCGCATCTTTCAGATGCTCGTAGAAGGCATACGGAATGCGGTCCATGCCGCCCACCGGCTGGAACATGGTGGAGGAAAACTCCGGGATTTCATCGAACACCAGCGCGCCCCATAGCTTGGGATTAAGCAGGGTCTGCAGCTCCAGCGGCGCGCGGGTCAAGCCGGTCTGGTCGCCGGCGCCGGGCACGCGGGTGTAGCCGGAGCGCACCGAACCCTTGTATTGCAGGTCGCCGTTGAGGTCGCCGTACACTTTGAGGAAACTCAGCAACGCTTTGCGGTCATCCACGCTCAGATCCTGGTCCAACGCCTTGCGGCTGACTGTGCGGGCCAGCAGTTCCGAGAGTTGGCCGCGGGTGTCGTTGACCGCCTGGCGCAGTTGGAATGCCGGTTGCTGCGTATCCGGCCGGGCCAGGGCGTTGCGGCTGCTGTTGACCAGTACTTGCAGCTCCACACCCAGCTCGCGGCAGTAGCCGAGAATCGTCTGGTGGTGGCTGGGAATACGCGCGGGGCCGGCGTTGAAAAACTGCCCGTCATCAAAGTCGACGGTCTGGCTGACGCCGTCGTCGAAATCGACCTTGGTGCCTCGGCGCAGGGTCCAGTTGCGTCCACCCACCCGGTCGCGGGCTTCCAGGATCGTCACGTTGAACCCGGCCTTGCGCAGCTCATAGGCGCTGACCAGCCCGGAGATCCCGGCGCCGACCACCACCACCTGCTTGCCTTTGCCGGTGCTGCCCAATTGCAGCGAGGTAAAGCTCGATGCCACCGCCTGAGGCGTCAGCCCCAGCGCGCCCAATGCGCTGACAGCGGCGGAATAACCGCCCACGGCGGCAATACGGGAAATCAGTTCCCTGCGGGTAAAAGCCATGATTCGCTCCTTGAGATAGCGGTTTGTCAGAGGTCGTAGCGCACGGTCAGCAACAGGGTTCGCGGGTCGTTGACCGAGTAGTAGCGGGCGCCGCTGGAGGGCACGTAGCCCACCGACTGCGGGTAGGCGCGGTCCAGCAGGTTTTTCACCGCCAGGGTGGTGGTCCAGTGGCCGTCGCCGCTGATGTAGCGGGTGTTGGCGTTCCAGAAGGTCTGTTGCGGGATTTCCTGGATGTCGTCGTTCAATGCGTTGGCGTAGGACTTGGTCTGGAACTGCGCATCGGTGCCTGCCAGCCAGGTGCCCGGCAGCCCGGCCGGGATGGTGTAGTTCAGGCCAACGCTCGCGTTCCAGCGTGGCGAGAACACCAGTTGCTTGCCGTTGGCATCCACCCCGGCACCGCTGGCGTTCTGGAAGTCGTCGTACTTGCTTTGCAGGTAGCCGACGTTGGCGGTCAGTTGCAGGTCGCGGCTCAGGGCGGTGAGGGTTTCCAGCTCCACGCCGTAGGTGTGGGCACGGCCGACGTTGGTGCGCAGGCTCACCCCCAGCGCCGGGTCATAGGCGTTGGTTTGCAGGTCTTTGTAGTCGTTGTAGAACAGCGCGACGTTGGCCCGCAGGCGCTGGTCGAAGAAGTCGCCCTTGACCCCGGTTTCCCAGGTGGTCACGTCTTCCGGGGAGAACGCCTGTTCGGCGGCGGCCTGGGTGGGGGCGCGGTTGTCGTAGCCACCGGCCTTGAAACCCTTGGCGACGTAGGCGTATTGGTTCAGGTGCGGGGTCCAGGCGTATTCGAAGCCGATCTTCGGGCTGGTGGACTGCCAGGATTTGCTCGACTCGGCGGTGAAGTTGGTGCCGGTGATTTGCCGGTCGGTGTTGATCGCGTAGTTGGTGAAGTCGAAATTCTTGTGCTCGCGGGTAAAGCGCAGGCCGGCGATCAGCGACAGTTGTTGCGTCAGCTTGTAGGTGCCCTGGCCATACAGCGCATAGCTTTCGGTGTTGGTGGTGCTGTATTGGCCCTGGCCGATCACCCGATTGCGGGCGATGGAATAGGTAAGGTTGTCGCGGTCGGCGTCGAACTTCTCGCGGTACAGGTACACCCCGGTGCTGAAGCTGAAATCGTCGTAGTCGCCGTTGAGCTGGAACTCCTGGGTCGCATAGTTTTGCTTGTACAGGATCAGGTTGTTCTGGATCAGCGCGGCTTGCCCTGAGTTGTCGTAGTCCACCGGTTGGTGGAACGCCGAGTAGGCGGTCACCGACTTGAAGTTCAGGTTGTCATTGATCGCGTAAATCGCCCGCAGTACCGAGCTGCCCTGGTCCAGGCGGTTTTTTGGGTCGAGGCTGCTGTAGCTCTTGAATTTGTCGAAATGCCCGTTGGCGTCGAAAGGCGTGTAGCTGGTGGTGTCGCCCCGGTCGAAGGTACCGGCCAGGGTCAGTTGCACATCCCACGGCGAATCCACCGGCTTGTAGCGCAGCTTGCCGCGATAGGACTGGATGTCGACGTTGTTTACATCCTTGCCCCGGGTGGGGTCGGAGACAGTGCCGTCGCGGCTCAGGCGGATCGCCGAGAAACTGCCGAACAGCGCGTTGTCCACCAGCGGGCCGCTGATCAGCAGGCGTGCGTTCTGCGCATCGTAGTTGCCGGCGCCCAGCTCTACAAAACCACGGGTTTCCTGGGTCGGGTCGCGGGTGATCACGCGGATCGCGCCGGCGCTGCTGTTGCGTCCGTACAGGGTGCCCTGGGGCCCGCGCAGCACTTCGACACGCTCCACATCGTTGAAGTCGAGCATCGACGAAATCGCACGCGGGATGTACAGGTCATCGGCATACACGGCGACGGCGGCTTCCTGGATCGGGTCGGTTTCACCGATACCGCGAATGCCGTAGGTCTGCGCGCTGTAGGAGATCGACTGGCGGCTGAGTGTCAGGTTCGGCACCTGGCCCGAGAGGTCGCGCACGCTGTTGATCTGCTTGTCTTCCAGGGCCTTTTCATCAAACGCGGAAATCGCCAGCGGGGTTTTTTGCAGGTCTTCGCTGCGGTGCTCGGCGGTGACATTGACCACCGGCAGGGCGGTGTCGTCGGCGTGAACGGAAAGCCCGAACAGGGCGAGGGAGATGGCCAGTGTCAGGCGATTGGGTACGGCGGTAGGACTCATGATGGACCCCTGAGGTGGTTGACGGTTTAGGCAAAATTGGGCCTCCACCTGGTCAGGGGTCGGTACTGGATGTAACAGTATTTGTATAAACGCCGGGCGTAAAAGTCCGATTAGTTATAAGTTAATTATAAAAAATAGGTATGTATTGGTTTGAATGTGATGCGTAAGGCTGATGATATTTTTCAGCCGACAAAAAACAAATGTGGGAGCGGGCTTGCTCGCGAATGCGGTCGCTCAGTCAACATTGATAGTGACTGAAACACCGCATTCGCGAGCAAGCCCGCTCCCACATTTTGATCTCTGTTGGGTTTAGTAACCGCGTTGGGTATCAGCGAGGTTTTCCAGCGGCCGATCACTCAGATACCTTTCCAGATTGCCCAGGAAACTGTCCGCAATATCATGCCGGCTATTGGTCGAAATCGCCGACGTATGCGGCGACACCCTGACCCTCGGATGCCCATACAACGCATGCCCGTCCGGCAATGGCTCGGGCTCGGTCACATCCAGCGAAGCCAGCCCGATATGGCCGCTGTCCAGCGCCTCCAGCAGCGCCTCATGATCCACCAATCCTCCCCGGGCAATATTGATCAGGTGCAACCCTGGCTTGGCATTCGCCAGCGCCTCCCGATCGACGATATGCCGTGTGGCCTCGGTCAGTGGCGCTGCCAGCACCAGGTGATCGGAACGAGCAAACAGGTCATGGATATCCCGCGCCGCTTCCACACCCTCTACGTCAAACGGCGTGTCACTTTGGCGTAATGCCACCACCTTGATCCCCAACCCATGAGCCTTCTGCGCCAGGCTGCGGCCAATCGCGCCAAACCCGAGAATCCCCAGGGTGGTGCCCTTGAGCGGGCGCAACGGGGTGAACTGCCATTGGGCATCCTTTACCCAGATATCCGGCAAATGCTTGGCCGCCGCGAAGATTGCCGCGAGGGCGAACTCGGCGAGGTTTTCGGCGGCGCTGCCCCGTGAGGTGCTCACCGGCGGCCCGTTGAACAGCCACCTGGGATAGAAGTCGATGCCCGACGACACCACCTGGATCCACTGCACGCCGTACGGCCAACCCGGTGGCGGTGTGTCCGGCGCGGTGTAGCCGCGCACATTGATCGGCCGGGCCAGCAGGATATTGGCCTGGGCCGGCAAGTCGCTGGGCACACCGGCCGGCACACTGATCACCTCGGCACCGGGGTGGGTGAGGGCCAGGCGCTGGCGGATGACTTGATTGAAATCTTCGTCCAGCTGGCTGGCGATAATCACCTGGCTCATGGGCGTTCCTTGTGTCGTTGAGCGAAGACGGCCTTGCCGACGCCTTGCAGCACCGCGTCGTTCTGCGGGGTATGCACGCGGCTGCACAGCACGTCGCGGTAATGCCGCTGCAGTGGGCTGTGTCGGGACAGGCCGGGATTGCCGGACGCCTCGATGGCCAACTCGACGGCACGGATCGCGTTGCCGGTCACCAGGTATTTGATCTGTGCGGCGTGGGCTGCCGGGGTGTGCCCGTCGGCGGCGGCGTCCAGCAGGCTGCGGTTGGCAAACAGCAGAGTGTCGATATGCCCGACGGTCTCCTGAAAGCGCGGCAAGGTCGACAGCGCGGCGCCGAGGTTGGACGGCTTGCGTTGTTCCAGCCAGTCCACCAGCCAGTCGCGCGCGGCCTGGGCCACGGCGTCGTACACCGATGAGAGCAGTACCGACATCCACAGGAACCCGTCACCGTCCAGTTCCGCCTGCGGTGCGCTCCAGGGGCTGACGCTGACCGCGTGGTCCAGCGGCACCAGCACGTTGTCGAACACCACTTCATGGCTGCAGGTGGCGCGCATGCCGAGGTGGTCCCAGGTGTCGATGATGCTGATGCCGGGGCTGTCCCTGGGCACCAGCCAGGCGCCTACCAACGGGTCTTCATCGCTGCTGCGGGCCCACACGCTGAACCAGCTCAGGCCATGGCTGCCGGTGGAGTAGATCTTGCGCCCGCTGATGCGCCAGCCGGCGGCGGTACGCCGGGCGATGGTCGCGGGCAGGCCGCCACGGGCCGGGGTGCCGAGATCGGGTTCGACGCGCAGGGCATTGATCAGCGCCCCATTGCGCACAGCGTCTTCGGCGACCTGGGTGCGCAGGGCGGGCGGCCAGGTTTTGCTGTCTTGCAGGCGCGTGTGTTGCAGGTACTGCATCACCAGGATCAACGCGGTGGACGGCTCGCCCTTGGCAATCGCGCTGATGGCCTTGCGCGCCTGGCTCAGGTTGGCACCGCCACCGCCGAGGGCCTTGGGCACGGTCAGGGCGACAAGGCCGTGTTCGTGCAGCAGCTTGAAGTTGTCGTGGGGGAAGGTGCCGCTTTCATCAACGATGTGTGCAGTGGCGGCGAGCTGGGCGCTGAGGCGTTCCAGCAAGGCTTCGAAATTGGCCACTTCCACGGAGCGCAGTGACGGTTGAGAAGAAAGGCTCATGATGGGTGTACTCGTTCAAAATGTGGGAGCGGGCTTGCTCGCGAAAGCGGTGTGTCAGGTTGCACATCCGTTGGCTGATCCACCGCTTTCGCGAGCAAGCCCGCTCCCACATGGGTTATTCGGCGTTTTCGAAGGCGGGTTATATCGGCAGCAACTTAAACTGCCGATCCCACAACGGGCTGACATCCAGCCGCTCGTTCAATACCCCGGCATTGAAGAACAGGTCGGCCACTTCCTGCTGCGAAGCGATGGCCTGGTCGTTCACCTCGATCACGCTGTAGGGCTGGCTGCGGTTGTTGTACACGTCGAGGAACACTGCCTTGTCCACACCGAGCAACTTCGCCGATTTTTCAGCCCACGGCTCAGGGTTGTTGTTCATCCATTCCAGCGTGCGCGCCTGGCGCTGCAAGTAATCCTGGATCGCCTGTTTGCGCAGTGGGTCTTCCAGGGCGGCGGGGCGGGCGCCGATCAGGTAGTTGCCGGAGAGGTAGCCGAGGGCGGTTTTCAATACCCGGGCGCCGCTGCGGAATTTCGCCAGCTGGATAAACACCCCGTAGATCACCCAGGCGTCCAGCTGGCCACTCTGGAACGCGCTGAAACCGTCCTGTGGCGTGAGTGCCACGGGGGTGATGTCGTTGAAGGTCAGCCCTTGCTCCTTCAAGGCCTTGATCAAGAAGTAGTGCGAGGTGGTGGAGCGCACATAGCCCACACGCTTGCCTTTCAACTGGGCGATGGATTCAATTTTCGACTCCTTGGGAATCAGGATCACCTGGTTATTCACGTCACCTTGCAGCACCGCAATCAGCTTCGGCTCGCGGTGGCTCTGGATCGAGAAGATCGGCGGGATCTCGCTCATGCCGCCAATGTCCAGGCTGCCGGAGGCCAGCGCTTCGACGATCAGGTTGCCGCCGGCAAATTCGGCGTAGTCGACTTTATAGGGCGTGTTGGAAGTGCCGGCGTCGTCGGTGAAATACGAGTCCTGGCCACGGTAGGTGGCGACGGCCAGGGTCAGGTCCGAGAGCTTCGCAGGTGCAGCGAAAGCCCGGGGCACCAGCGACGCGAGGCCCAGGGCGCCAAGGGCAATCGAACTGGCACCCAGGAAGCCGCGACGATTGAACTGTCCGTGTTTGATCGTGTTCGTCATGGTCGTGCCCTGGTCAGATGGCGATCTGCGTTGGTTGAGTTTCGAACGGGGTGCTGTAGCGGTTCGCCGGCACGTCCAGGCCAAGGTTTTCCCGCAGGGTGGCGCCGCTGTATTCGCTGCGCAACAGCCCGCGTTGTTGCAGCACCGGCACTACCAGCTCGGTGAAGTACTGCAAGCCGTCCGGCAGCAGTGAATTGATGATGAAGCCGTCGGCCGCGCCGGCTTCGAACCAGGTCTGGATCGCGTCGGCGACCTGCTCCGGGGTACCGACAAAATCGCGCTTGGGCCGGGAGAACCGCAGGGCCACTTCCCGCAGGGTCAGGCGTTCATCGCGGGCCAGTTGCTTGATGCGGTCGGAGCCGCCTTTCTGGCTGTTGGAGCCCAGGTCGCCGAGTTCCGGGAAGGGTTCGTCCAGCGGGTACTTGCTGAAATCGTGGTCGTTGAACGGGCGGCCCAGGGCGACGATTGCGTCCTCGACGGTCACCAGCTCCACAGCTTGCTGATAGCGGCTTTCCACCTCGGCTTCGTCGCGGCCAACAATCGGCCGGATGCCCGGCAGGATCGACAACTGATCAGCATCACGGCCAAAACTGCGGGCGCGTTTCTTCAAGTCCTGGGCGTAGGCTTTGGCTTCGTCGAAGGTCTCGGCATGGACAAAAATCGCGTCGCTGTTTTCGGCGGCAAAATTGCGCCCGTCCTCGGAAGTGCCCGCCTGGAAAATCACCGGCTGGCCCTGGCGCGAGCGGGCGATATTCAGCGGGCCCTTGACCGAGAAAAACTCGCCCTTGTGCCCCAATGCATGCAGCTTGCCGGGAGTGAAGAATTCGCCGCTTTGCTTGTTGTACGCAAAGGCATCGTCTTCCCAGGAATCCCACAGGCCCTTGACCACATTCACGTGCTCCCTGGCGATGCGGTAGCGCACGGCGTGGGGCGGGTGCTCGGCCTTGCCGAAGTTGTCGGCGGTGCCGCTGAGCCACGAAGTCACCACGTTCCAGCCGGCGCGGCCGCCGCTGATGTGGTCCAGGGAGGCGAACTGGCGTGCCACTTGGAACGGTTCGGTGTAGCTCACGGTGACGGTCGCCACCAGGCCGATGTTCGAGGTCAGGGCCGCCAGGGCCGAAAGAATGGTCAGTGGCTCAAAACGGTTGAGGTAGTGCGGGCTGGATTTTTCATGGATATGCAGGCTGTCGGCGATGAACACGAAGTCGAACTTCGCGCCTTCGGCCAGTTGCGTCTGATGCTTGTAGAACCCGAAGTTGACGCTGGCATTGGGTTGCGCCTGCGGGTGGCGCCATTCGCCCCAGCCGTGACCGACGCCGTGCACCATGGCACCGAGTTTCAGTTGGCGTTTGCTCATGTTCTCTCTCCTTTTAGCGGGAAGCCTGGGTAAGCGGGGCACGTTTGGCGTTGAAGCTTTTGTCGAAGCCTTGGGAGACGTCGATGTGTTTGGTCAGCAGGCCTTCGTCCTGATAGATGTCGGCGGTGGTTTGCAGGCCGCTGATCACCGAGTCGTCAATCGCCACCGGTTGCATATGGGTGGCGTTGGCCACGGCTACGTGCACCTCCAGCGGCAAGCCGGTGATTTTGGCCATGGCGGCGGCGAACGCCTGCGGGTGATCGTTGCTCCAGCGGTAGGCGCGGTCGACCCGGGCCACGAAGTCGTCCAGCTGCACGCGCTTGTCGGCAATCGCCTTGCTGGTGGCGGCGAGGTACAGGTGATTGCTCAGCAGGTTGTTGCCGCTGGCAAGGACCCTTGCCTGGCTCTGGCTGGTGACCACGGTGGTGTAGGGGTCCCAGGTCGACCAGGCATCGGCGGTGCCGTTATCCAGCACCAGCCGTGACTCGCTGGGCAGCAGGAAGATGAACTGCACGTCGTGGGTGGAAAGGCCGGCGCTGCGCAGCGCCTTGATCGCCAGGAAGTGCCCGATGGAGCCGCGGGTGGTGACGATGCGCTTGCCCTTGAGGTCGGCAAGATCGTGGATCGGGGAATCTTTCGGAACAATCAGCGCGGTGGTGTTGCGGCCTTCGGCGTGGATGATGCTCACCACCTTCAGCGGTGCTCCGGCACCGAGGGCGAACACGTAGGGCGCGTCCCCCAGCGCGCCGATGTCCACGGCCCCGGCGTTGAGGGCTTCGCCCAGCGGTGCGGCGGCGGGGAACTCGGACCACTGGATTTCGTAGGGCACATCCCGGGTTTCGCCGGCGACTTCCAGCAGCGCCTTGATGGTGGATTTCTGGTTGGCCACTCGCAGGGGCTGCAGGTCGGCGGCCTGGCAAGTCGCACCCAGGGTGAGGGCGGCCAGTAAAAGGGCAAGGGTAAAGCGCATCAGGCGGGCTCCAGGCTAGGTCTTGCGTTCAGTCGCCTCCGCCTGGAGAAGGGGTCGGCTGGTAGTGGGAAGAGGAGCGAGCGGACTCGCTCCTGGGGGTGTTCAGATCACATAAAACCCGTGGGTGCCGTCGCGGGCCAGCTGGTCCACCAGGCCGAACTCCCAGTCGAGGTAGGCCTGCATGGCTTCCTTCGGATTGTCGGTGCCTTCGTACGGGCGGCGGTAGCGGTCGATGCGCGGTGAAGCGAGGCGGGTCTCGCCTTCCTCCAGCGGCAGTTGCGCGGCGATCCAGCTGGCAGTGCCGTCCTGCAGCAGGAACACGGGCTTGCCGGTCAGCGCTTCGACTTGCGCTACCGCGAGGCGCGCCAGCTGGCTGCTGCCACAGGTCAACACGTAGCGTTCGGCAGCAGGCACCTTGCGCAAGGCTTCGGGCAACTGCCCGCGCAACGCCCACCAGGCACCGGGAATGTGGCGCTTGACGTAGTTGGCGCTGGCGGTGAAATCCAGTACTGCGGTGTCGCCATGAGCCTGCCATTCGGCGAGGGTGTGCGGGCTGATGAGTTCGGCCTGTTGCGGCGCCGGGACGGGGGCAACCCAGGCCCCCGGTGCGCTGAAGTGTGCAGGTTGCAGGTCATCCAGCACATGCACTTCCCAACCCAGTTGTGCGAGCCAGGACGCAGACATATTGGCCCGCACGCCGTCGTCATCCACCAGTACCAGCCGGGCGCCGCGTACGCTGGCGACGTGATCGGTTTCCTGCACCAGTTGGCCGCCCGGTGTGGAGCGCGAGCCGGGCAGGTGGCCGGCTTCGAATTCTTCCGGGGTGCGTACGTCGAACAGGTAAGTGGTGCGCGCCGCTTCCTGCTGCCAGCGTTGCAGGTCGGCGAGGGTGGCACGGCCTACGCGGGCCTTGTCGGCGACTTGGCGGGCGTCCCTGGCGGCGATCTGGCGGTGTTCTTCCGAGGTCGGCGCGAAGCGTCGAGCCTGGCCGTGTTGCAGCTTCTGCCCGGCCAGGGTCCAGCCGATGGTGCCGTTGCGCAGGGCAGACACCGGGTTGGCGATGCCGGCATTGATCAGCGACTGGGTGCCGATGATGCTGCGGGTACGCCCGGCGCAGTTGACGATAATGCGGGTGGCCGGGTCCGGTGCCAGCTCACGGGCGCGCAGCACCAGTTCGGCGCCGGGCACGCTGATGCCGGTGGGAATGCTCATGGTCTGGTATTCATCGAAGCGGCGGGCGTCGAGCACCACCACGTCGGCGTTGCTGTCGAGCAACGCCTGCACTTCTTCAGCCGCCAGCGACGGTGTGTGGCGCTGGCTTTCCACCAGCTCGCCAAAGGATTTGCTTGGCACGTTGACGTCGATAAACAGCTCGCCACCGGCGCTGCGCCAACCGTCCAGGCCGCCTTCCAGCAGGCTGACCTCGGTATAGCCGAGCGCCTGCAAGCGCTGGGCGGCGATCTGTGCCAGGCCTTCACCGTTGTCGTACACCGTCACCTGGGTATCCCGGCGTGGGATGCGTGAATACACTTCCAGTTCCAGTTTCGACAGCGGGATATTCGCGGCGAACAGCGGGTGGGATTCGGCGAAAGGCGCTTCCTCGCGCACATCCACAAGGGCGACTTCTTCACGGTCCAGCAGGGCCTGGCGAATCTGGGCGAAGCTGCGGTTCGATACAGTCATGGGGCAGGGCTCTCTTTGGACAGGGCGTCTTTGGACAAATCCCAGATGTTCGGGAGAAAAGCGTTGGAATAACCGGAGATAAACAGTTTCTCGCTGCCGTCCGGCTGGTACACGGCGCGGCGCACCGCACCGATGTTGGCGCCATACACATGAATGCTGATGGACACCTGGTCACTGAAGGCATTGCTGACTTGATGGATGTCACCGATCTTCGGCGACACGGCTTCCACCTGGCCGGGTTCCAGCTGGATGCGCTTGCCGTCGGCGACCAGTGCGCCCTCGGCGTTACGCTCAAAGCCCTGGGAATACTCGGAACCGCGCAGCATGCCGATCAGCCCCCACACGCGATGGTCATGGATCGGCGTGGTCTGCCCCGGCCCCCACACAAAGCTGACGATGCTGAAGCGCTGGCGCGAATCGGCGTGCAGCAGGAATTGCTGATAACGCTCGGGGTCGGGTTGGGCAAACTCGTCCGGCAGCCAGTCATCGTGGCTGACCAGTTGCGCCAGCAGCTTGCCGCCGCGGTGCAGCAGGTCGCCTTCGCGAGGGTTGCCGTCGATCAATTCCGCCAGGGCGCCAATGAATGCTCTGAGTCTCTCCGGGTGTCGGGCCTGGGTCATGACAATTCCATCGTGGGTGGTTCGTGGTGATGGGTTTATCTAAGCATAATGTTTATAGTTAATATGCTATTTTTTAATGATTAGGTTATAGCGGAAAGTAATTTAGAACCGGTTTGAATAGCGTTAGACGTTATCGATCCGGGGGTTGGGCTATCCAGCCACCGTTTATGGAACTATGCTTTTCACACATCTTAATGACTGTTCTCTATGTGCGGCCCAAATGAAAATTGACGATATCGATGCCTTTGTCGAAGTGATTCGTTGCCAGTCCATCAGCCATGCCGCCGAGTCGCTGCAACTGACCCAGCCGGCCATTACCCGTCGCGTGCAGAACTTCGAGCAGGCGCTGGGGGTGGAGTTGTTCGACCGCAACACCAAGCCGCTCAAGCCTACTTTGATCGGAACGCGGGTGTATGAACAGTGCCGTTCGATCCTTCGGGAAATGGACGCCCTGCGGGAACTGGTGGCCACCGACGCGCCGCCCACCGGCCTGCTGCGCCTGGGGGTGCCGCAGACCATTGGCGACGTGGTGTTGCTGGACGCCCTCAAGCACCTGCGCAGTGAATTCCCCGAGCTGCGGGCCCAGGTGGCTACCGGCTGGGGCAGCCAACTGGTGGGCAAGATCGAGCGCGGCGAACTGGACGCGGCGGCGGCGCTGTTTCCGGCGGGCAAGATCTTCCCGGACAACATCGTCGGCGAGTCCATCGGCAAGATGGAACTGGTGGTGGTGTGTGCCAAGGCCCAACTGCCGAAGAAGCCCTGCAAGCTGGCGGACGTGTACCAGAATGGCTGGATCCTGAACCCGGATGGCTGCGGTTTCCGTGCCGGGTTGCAACGCACCCTGTCGGACCAGGGCCTGGCGTTGCGGGTCAACCTGGAGACCTTCGGCACCGAGCTACAGTTGGGCCTGGTGGCTGACGGCCTGGGCCTCGGCCTGGTGCCACGCCCGCTGCTGGAGCGCAGCGCCCATCGCGATCAACTGGCGGCCATGCCACTGAAGGACTTCAAGCCGGTGATGGACCTGTGGCTGATCTACCCGCATTTCCTGGGCAACCTGCAAGGGCCGGTGGACGCGTTTGGCAAGCTGGTGGCGGCGTCGTTGCACAAGGTGCGCAATGCGGCGTGATATGAAAAAAAATAATAATTAGCTTAGATTAAAATGTGCTTTTTATTATTTTTGGTCATCCCCTAGGCTTGCCTGGAAGTCCTTAAGGCCATCCAGGAAGTTTTGCCATGAGCAGCGTCACCTCGATCTCCAGTGTCTCGAACAACGTCCGCCAGCGGGTTACCCCGGAAGAGTGGGAGGTGCGCGTTAAACTTGCGGCGGCCTATCGGCTGGCGGCCTTGTACAAGTGGACCGACCACATCTACACGCACTTCTCCGCCCGGGTGCCGGGGCCTGAGGAGCATTTCCTGATCAATGCCTACGGGCTGTTGTTCGATGAGATCAGCGCTTCGAATCTGGTCAAGGTGGATATCGACGGCACGATTGTCGATGACCCTACGGGCCTGGGGATCAACTATGCGGGCTATGTGATCCACAGCGCGATCCATGGGGCTCGCCACGATTTGCAGGCCGTGCTGCATACGCATACGCGCGACGGTATTGCGGTGTCGGCGCAGAAGGACGGGTTGTTGCCGATCTCCCAGCATTCCATCGGGTTTTCCGGGCGCGTTGCGTACCACGGGTATGAAGGTGTGGCCCTTGACCTGGATGAGCGTGAGCGGTTGGTGGCGGACCTGGGGGACAAGAGTGTGATGATCCTGCGCAACCATGGATTGCTGACGGCGGGGGTGAGTGTGGAGCATGCGTTCCAGCAGCTGCAGGGGCTGGAGCGGGCGTGCAATATCCAGATTGCGGCGCAGGCGGGGGGGAATGCCGAGTTGATCTTTCCGCCGGCGGAGGTGGTGGCCAAGGTGGAGAAGCAGGCAGAAGTGTTCAAGAGCGGGGATGGGCCGGGGGTGGCGCGGCACTGGAATGCGTTGATTCGGCAATTGGAGCGTACGGATACTGATTACAAACTTTGACGTTGTGGGTTTGGTATTTTCGCTTGGTTGTGGGTGTATATCCGTTATTTAGGTAACGGCCACTATTGGTTCCGCTCTTACAG
>NZ_JACAPN010000030.1:0-353 GCF_013385665.1 Pseudomonas sp. D4002 | reverse complement strand
TTAACGGGGCGCCTAAGATCAAAAGCAAGAGCACAGCGGCCTGAAAGCCGGCTTGAGTGTTAAAAGCTAAATCAAAAGCTGAAGCGGGCACGGTCCACTGTAGGAGCTGGCTTGCCTGCGATGGCATCGCTTCGGTGTGCCTGATGTACCGAGGTGTCTGCATCGCCGGCAAGCCAGCTCCTACAGAAAAACAGAACCACCCCCCCCACAGAAAAGCAGAGCTGCATCAGCTTCAGATTTGGCTTTCGCTCTGGATCTTGCCTTTGCTTTTAACACTCAGGTCGGCTTTCAGGCCGCCGTGCTCTTGCTTTTGATCTTGATCTGACTGCCCCATTCAGCCCGAGGCCGAACGC
>NZ_JACAPN010000003.1:0-208224 GCF_013385665.1 Pseudomonas sp. D4002 | reverse complement strand
GGAAGTGGGGCGAATTATAGACTTCCAGAATCTGCCGTCAACCCTTAATTCAGCTTTTCTATCAAATAGGCATTTCTGGCTAAAAACCGACCAACTTCCCTCCATATAGAGAGCCTCAACAACCCTCTATATAGAAGAGAAGCTTCAGATGACCCCGGCCTCCCTCAAAGCCGACACATTCGCTGGCGTCAAACCCAGCACTTGCTGCAGCACCTGATGGGTATGCTCACCCAACAGCGGAGGTGCGCTGCGGTATTCAACAGGCGTCTTGGACAGGCGCATAGGACTTGCCACCTGGGGCACAGTACCAGCCAACGCATGAGGCAACTGCATCGCCAACCCGCGCGCTTTCACCTGAGGATCGGCAAACACCTGCGCCAGGTCATTGATCGGGCCGCAAGGCACACCTACTCGCTCCAGCTGAGCCACCCATTCAGCCGTGCTCTTGAACACGGTAGCCTGACGGATCAACGGAATCAGCACCGCCCTGTTAGCCACTCGCAGCTTATTAGTAGCAAACCTAGGATCATCCGCCCACTGGGGCTGCCCAGCCACTTCGGCAAATTTGCGGAACTGCCCATCATTACCCACAGTAAGAATGAAGTCGCCATCCGCCGTAGGAAAATCCTGATAGGGAACGATATTCGGATGAGCGTTACCCAGGCGCTTTGGAGAGACGCCCGTCGTCAGGTAGTTCATCGCCTGATTAGCCAGACAAGCCACCTGCACATCCAGCAACGCCATATCGATATGCTGGCCACCACCATCATGATCCCGGTGAGCCATGGCCGCCAGGATCGCAACTGTCGAGTAAAGCCCCGTAAGAATATCCGTCAGCGCCACGCCAACCTTGACCGGCCCGGCGCCGTCTTCACCCTCCGGGCGGCCAGTCAGGCTCATCAGCCCGCCAAGCCCCTGGATCATGAAGTCGTAGCCCGCCCGCGTCGCATAGGGCCCGGTTTGACCAAACCCGGTAATCGAGCAGTAGATCAACTCCGGATTGATCTCCTTGAGCGACTCATAGTCCAACCCATAGGCCGCCAAGCCGCCTACCTTGAAGTTCTCGATCAGAATGTCGGACTTCGCCGCCAGGTCACGCACCAGCTTCTGGCCCTCCGGCCGCGTGAAGTCGATCGTCACCGATTCCTTGTTGCGATTGGCAGACAGGTAATACGCCGCCTCAGTGGTGTTTTCCCCATACGCATCCTTGAGGAAGGGTGGCCCCCAGGCACGAGTGTCGTCGCCATTCCCGGGCCGCTCGACCTTGATCACTTCAGCGCCAAGGTCTGCAAGTATCTGCCCGGCCCAAGGGCCCGCCAGCACTCGCGACAAATCCAGTACCCGCAGGTGCGAAAGCGCGCCCATGGTCGTTCTCCTATTAATAGAACGCCTGAATACCGGTTTGCGCTCGCCCCAGGATCAATGCATGCACGTCGTGAGTACCCTCATAGGTATTCACCACTTCAAGGTTGACCAGGTGGCGGGCAATGCCGAACTCATCCGAGATGCCGTTACCACCGAGCATGTCACGCGCCATCCGGGCAATGTCGAGCGACTTGCCACACGAGTTACGCTTCATGATCGAGGTGATTTCCACAGCCGCAGTGCCCTCATCCTTCATACGACCCAACCGCAGGCATCCTTGCAGCGCCAGGGTGATTTCAGTCTGCATGTCTGCGAGCTTCTTCTGGATCAGTTGAGTAGCCGCCAAAGGCCGCCCGAACTGCTGGCGATCAAGGGTGTACTGACGCGCGGTATGCCAGCAGAACTCCGCGGCCCCCAAGGCACCCCACGAGATCCCGTAGCGTGCCGAGTTAAGGCAAGTGAACGGTCCTTTCAGGCCACGCACATCCGGGAAGATGTTCTCTTCAGGAACAAACACGTTATCCATGACGATTTCACCGGTGATCGAGGCGCGCAATCCGACCTTGCCGTGGATCGCCGGAGCACTCAGGCCTTTCCAACCCTTTTCCAGAACGAAGCCGCGAATATCGCCCGCATCGTCCTTGCCCCACACCACGAACACATCCGCAATCGGGCTGTTGGTAATCCACATCTTGCTGCCAGTGAGGCTGTAGCCGCCATCCACTTTGCGCGCGCGGGTAATCATCGCGCCCGGGTCGGAACCATGGTTAGGCTCGGTCAGGCCAAAGCAGCCAATCCATTCACCAGAGGCCAGCTTCGGCAGGTATTTCTGCTTTTGCGCTTCGGTACCGAATTCATTGATAGGCACCATCACCAGTGAGGACTGCACACTCATCATCGAACGGTAGCCAGAGTCCACACGCTCTACTTCACGAGCGATCAGGCCATAGCTGACGTAGTTCAATCCACTGCCACCGTACTGCTCTGGAATCATCGCCCCCAGCAGGCCGGTCTCACCCATTTCGCGAAAGATCGCAGGGTCAGTCTTTTCATGGCGGAAGGCTTCGAGAACACGGGGCGCCAGCTTGTCCTGGGCGAACTGTTGGGCACTGTCGCGCACCATGCGTTCTTCTTCGGTGAGCTGTGAATCCAGCAGCAGTGGATCGATCCAGTTGAAGCTTGCCTTACCGCCCATGAGTGAGTCCTCGCGAAGTAAATCAAAAGTCGTGCATGGAGCCTAGGCCGGGCAGGCGAGGAGGGCAAACGAGGATTTTGCATAGCCTTGTGCTAATTTCTCACTCCGTAACATTCAAAAGCGGCATAGATGCTCTTTACTTGTGAGGTCACGGTACATGCGCAGAAAAATTCCCAGCACCACGGCGCTGGTCAGTTTCGAGGCTGCAGCCCGCCACGAGAGCTTTACCAAGGCGGCACAGGAGCTTTCGATCACCCAGGGCGCAATCTGCCGACAAATCGCCAGTCTTGAGGAGTTTTTAAGTGTCGAGCTGTTTCGACGCTCGCGCCGGGGCGTGAAACTGACAGAAGCAGGGCTTTCCTACAGTCGCCGGGTGGCTACGCAACTTGACGCCGTGGAACGCGACACCCTTTCGATCATGGGACAGCAGGGCACCAACGTTATTGAACTGGCGGTGGTCCCGACGTTCGGCACCCAATGGCTGATCCCACGCCTCAAGGACTTTCAGCACCAGCATCCCGAAGTCACCGTCAACCTGACCAACCGCACACGGCCTTTCCTGTTCGCCGATACCGAATTCGACGCGGCAATCTACTTTGGCGATGCCGACTGGTCCGGTACCGAATCCCACAAACTGATGGGAGAAAACCCGCTCCCTGTATGCAGCCAGCGCTTGCTGGACGGTCGCACGCACTTCACTGCACACGAAATCGCCGAACTGCCCCTGCTGCAACAAACCACTCGACCCTATGCCTGGCGCCAGTGGTTCAACGCGCAACAGCTGGACATACCCCGCGACATGACAGGCCCGCGTTACGAGCTATTCTCCATGTTGTCCCAGGCAGCCATGCACGATATGGGCATTGCACTGATACCGCCGTTCCTTATTCAAAGGGAACTGAGCGATGGGCACATGGTGATTGCCAGCCCTCAGGTACTGGCGAGCTCAAAGGCTTACTACCTGATGATTCCCGAGAGAAAGGTCGAATCAGCTTCTCTGCATGCGTTCAGGGACTGGCTGATTGATCAGGCGCATCGTTACAACCCCAATATCTAAAGGGTCTTCGTCAATTTATTGACTTTGTAGTCAACAAAATAAAATACCTACATATGTATATATATGTCGCAATTTAGAAGACCGCATCTTTTGACCCTGAAATGGCCTTTAAGCCATGTAGGTATTGGCCTGTAGCCATAAAATTGCAGCGATGCCCAAGCATTCACGTCGGCGATGGAGATGCGCTGATATTTCGGTAAAAACTCTTTAATCTCCTGTATTTAAACGACTTTAATCTATCCATTGCGACAATCGGTCACGGGGTGACTTGTAGTTAATTTTTCGTCACCCGTCATAATCTCTTGAAGGCCGTAAAGTTCGCCTGCAAAATGCCGCGCCCCGCTGTATTTCAGCGGGATCGTGCTGATCGGCCGCCCAGATTCGCCTGTCGTGGCGCACTGGCCTTTTACAAAAATCAAAGCAAAAAGATCATGCAGGAGATTTGACGTGCACATTGGTGTTCCTCTCGAAACCCAGACCGGTGAAACGCGGGTGGCTGCCACCCCGGAAACCATCAAGAAGCTGATCGGCCAGGGCCACAAGGTCACTGTGCAAAGCGGGGCAGGCATCAATGCCAGTGTCGTCGACAGTGCCTATGAAGCAGCGGGCGCAACCATTGGCAGCGCCAGTGATGCATTCGGCGCCGAGCTGATCCTCAAGGTGGTCGCCCCCAATGACAGCGAACTGACTCTGATCAAAAGCGGCGCAGTGCTGGTGGGCATGCTCAATCCGTTCAGCAACGAAACCATCACCCGACTGGCCGAGCATGGCATCACCGCCTTTGCCCTTGAGGCCGCGCCGCGCACCTCCCGCGCGCAGAGCCTGGATGTACTTTCTTCCCAGGCAAACATTGCCGGCTACAAGGCTGTACTGCTCGCCGCCCATCACTACCCACGCTTCATGCCAATGCTGATGACCGCCGCCGGTACGGTGAAAGCCGCTCGCGTGCTGATTCTTGGAGCTGGTGTAGCAGGGCTGCAGGCGATCGCTACCGCGAAACGCCTGGGTGCGGTCATCGAAGCGTCCGACGTGCGTCCGGCGGTAAAGGAACAGATCGAATCCCTGGGCGCCAAGTTCGTCGACGTGCCATACGAAACTGATGAAGAACGTGAATGCGCGGTTGGCGTGGGCGGTTACGCGCGCCCAATGCCAACAAGCTGGATGCAGCGCCAGGCCCTGGCCGTGCATGAACGTGCCAAGCAAGCCGACATCGTCATCACCACCGCATTGATTCCGGGTCGCAAGGCACCGACCCTGCTCAGCGCCGAGACCGTCGCACAGATGAAGCCAGGCTCGGTGGTCATCGACCTCGCCGCAGCCCAGGGCGGCAACTGCCCGCTGACCGTGGCAGACCAGGTGGTCGTGGAAAACGGTGTGACCATCTGCGGCCCGACCAACCTGGCCGGCGCCGTCGCCGCCGATGCCTCGGCGCTGTACGCACGCAACCTGCTGGACTTCCTGAAGCTGGTCTTCACCAAGGAAGGGCAGTTTGAAATCAACCTCGAAGACGACATCGTCGCCGCGTGCCTGATGTGCCGCGACGGCCAAGTCATCCGCAAAAACGCCTAAGCAGGGATTCAGACGATGGAAGAGCTTATTTCCCCCGGTATCTACAACCTGATCATCTTCGTGCTGGCGATTTATGTCGGTTATCACGTGGTCTGGAACGTCACCCCGGCCCTGCACACCCCGCTGATGGCCGTGACCAACGCAATTTCGGCGATCGTGATCGTCGGCGCCATGCTGGCAGCCGCACTCACCGTGACACCGCTGGGCAAGACCATGGGCACCCTGGCCGTAGCCCTCGCGGCGGTCAACGTGTTCGGTGGCTTCCTGGTTACCCGCAGGATGCTTGAGATGTTCAAGAAGAAAGCCCCGAAAGCAAAAGAAGAGGCGCCATCGTCATGAGCATGAATCTGGTCACGACGCTCTACCTGATCGCGTCGATCTGCTTTATCCAGGCACTCAAAGGCCTGTCACACCCGACGACGTCCCGGCGCGGCAACCTGTTCGGCATGCTCGGCATGGCGCTGGCGGTGCTCACCACCGTGGGTCTCATCTATAAGCTCGGCGCCGAGCTGGCCACTGCCGGCATTGGCTACGTCATCGTTGGCCTGCTGGTCGGCGGCACCGCCGGCTCGATCATGGCCAAGCGCGTGGAAATGACCAAGATGCCGGAGCTGGTGGCGTTCATGCACAGCATGATCGGCCTGGCTGCAGTGTTTATCGCCATCGCCGCAGTCGTGGAACCACAGTCGCTGGGTATCGTGAAACACCTGGGGGATTCGATCCCCGCCGGTAACCGCCTGGAGTTGTTCCTCGGTGCAGCCATCGGTGCAATTACGTTCTCCGGCTCGGTCATCGCCTTCGGCAAGCTGTCGGGTAAGTACAAGTTCCGCCTGTTTCAGGGCGCACCAGTACAGTTCGGCGGTCAGCACAAGCTGAACCTGGTGCTGGGGCTGTTGACGCTGGGCCTGGGCCTGGCCTTCATGTTCACCGGCAACCTCAGCGCCTTCGCATTGATGCTGGCCCTGGCGTTCGTGCTGGGCGTGCTGATCATTATCCCGATTGGCGGCGCCGACATGCCGGTGGTCGTCTCGATGCTCAACAGCTACTCCGGCTGGGCTGCGGCGGGGATCGGCTTCTCGCTGAACAACTCGATGCTGATCATCGCCGGTTCGCTGGTGGGTTCAAGCGGTGCGATCCTGTCGTACATCATGTGCAAGGCGATGAACCGCTCCTTCTTTAATGTACTGCTCGGCGGTTTCGGCAACACGGCAGACGCCGCCGGCCCGGCCGGCTCGAAAGAAGCGCGCCCGGTGAAATCCGGCTCGGCTGACGATGCAACCTTCCTGCTGACCAACGCCGACACCGTAATCATCGTACCGGGCTACGGCCTGGCGGTGGCACGGGCACAACATGCGCTGAAAGAGCTGACCGAGAAGCTGACCCACCGCGGCGTGACCGTGAAGTACGCGATCCACCCGGTTGCAGGCCGTATGCCTGGTCACATGAACGTATTGCTGGCCGAGGCAGAAGTGCCTTACGACCAGGTATTCGAGATGGAAGACATCAACTCCGAGTTCGGCCAGGCCGACGTGGTGCTGGTGCTAGGCGCCAACGACGTGGTCAACCCGGCCGCCAAGAACGATCCCAAGTCGCCCATCGCGGGCATGCCGATCCTCGAAGCGTTCAAGGCCAAGACCATCATCGTCAACAAGCGCTCGATGGCCAGCGGCTATGCCGGCCTGGACAACGAACTGTTCTACCTGGACAAGACCATGATGGTCTTCGGCGACGCCAAGAAGGTCATCGAAGACATGGTCAAGGCCGTCGAATAAACACTGCGCCAGCGCAATACCCAAAACCCTGGCCTTTAGTAGGCTGGGGTTTTTTATTGCCGGTAAAAACCGACAAAAGGCTCTAAATCGCTGCCTGGCATTCGACCATGGTAGCGGGACGAAATTTTTTGAAATCACTAGACTGCGCATCTTGCTTCCGTAGCCCGAGATAACAATCCATGTACCGTGATCGTATCCGCTTGCCTTCGTTGTTGAACAAGGTCATGAGCGCGGCTGACGCTGCCGCACTGATCCAGGACGGCATGACCGTCGGCATGAGCGGCTTCACCCGCGCCGGTGAGGCCAAGGCCGTGCCCCACGCCTTGGCCGAACGCGCCAAGACATCACCGCTGAAAATTACCCTGATGACCGGCGCCAGCCTGGGCAACGACCTGGACAAGCAACTGACCGAAGCCGGTGTACTGTCGCGACGCATGCCATTCCAGGTAGATAGCACCCTGCGCAAGGCGATCAACGCCGGCGAGGTGATGTTTATCGACCAGCATTTGTCGGAAACCGTCGAGCAGCTGCGCAACAATCAGCTCAAGCTACCGGACATCGCGGTGATCGAAGCCGTAGCGATCACCGAGCAAGGCCACATTGTGCCAACCACTTCCGTGGGCAACTCCGCCAGTTTCGCGATTTTCGCCAAGCAGGTGATCGTCGAGATCAACATGGCGCATAACCCGAACCTGGAAGGCCTGCACGACATCTATATCCCGAGCTATCGCCCGACCCGCACGCCAATTCCGCTGGTGGCCGTGGACGACCGTATCGGCAGCACCGCGATTCCGATTCCGCCGGAGAAGATCGTCGCGATCGTCATCACCAATCAGGCGGATTCGGCCTCCACCGTGACGCCGCCCGACAGCGACACCCAGTCGATCGCCAATCACCTGATCAACTTCCTTAAAGAAGAAGTCGACGCCGGACGCATGACCAACAAGCTCGGCCCACTGCAGGCAGGCATCGGCAACATTGCCAATGCGGTGATGTGCGGTTTGATCGAGTCGCCCTTCGAAGACCTGACGATGTATTCGGAAGTCCTCCAGGATTCCACATTCGACCTGATCGACGCAGGCAAGCTGAGCTTTGCCTCAGGCAGTTCGATCACATTGTCGGAACGGCGCAACGCCGACGTGTTCGGCAACCTGGAGCGCTACAAAGACAAATTGGTGCTGCGGCCCCAGGAAATCTCCAATCACCCGGAAGTGGTGCGGCGCCTGGGCATCATCGGCATTAACACCGCGCTGGAGTTCGACATCTATGGCAACGTCAACTCCACCCACGTCTGCGGCACCCGGATGATGAACGGAATTGGCGGCTCGGGCGACTTTGCGCGCAACGCGCACCTGGCGATCTTTGTCACCAAGTCGATTGCCAAGGCCGGCGCGATTTCCAGCGTGGTGCCAATGGTCAGCCATGTGGACCATACCGAGCATGACGTCGACATCCTCGTGACCGAGGTCGGCCTGGCGGACCTGCGGGGCCTGGCGCCGCGGGAGCGGGCCCGGGTCATCATCGACAACTGTGTGCACCCGGCGTACCGCGATGCCCTGAACACCTACTTCACCCAAGCCTGTTTGCTGGGCGGGCACACCCCGCATATCCTGCGAGAAGCACTGAGTTGGCACATCAACCTGGAAGAAACCGGGCATATGCTGAAGGCGTGATTGATACAGATTCGGGCTGATGCAAACACAGTTTCATCAGCCCGAGCTTCCGAGCCCAACTTTTATAAAAAACTGTACTGCTGTACCGGTCATTTCCTACTGAAATATCCTACCTCGAACTCCATAAACGCCTAAAACGCACCATAAAAGTGCCGACAGGTACAGTTGCCCCAATTTCGTACAGTACAGCCCCTATAAACAGTTAACTGGCCCCTCACAATACAGGTGAACTGTATCTAGAGAGTCTTGCCTGGGAGGAGGATCATTGGCACCAGTTAAACCACTACCTAATCCCGCCACAAGCGGAAGGATGTCATCATGGAACGTACACTCAGTTCCGATCTGTTCTTCGAAGAAAAAGCTGTAAACACCCAGGCTTCCCTGCCTCTGCGCGTTCTCGCCAACCTGATGTTGTGGCAGCGCCGCATCTCCAGCCGCCATCAACTGGCTCGTCTGGATTCGCGTCTGCTGGCTGACGCCGGTATCAGCGAAGCACAACGCTACGAAGAGCTGAGCAAGCCGTTCTGGCGCTAATTAGCGTCCGCTGGCCCTGACCCACCGGGTCCACCGCCAGCACTCCGAATTGTTAAAGCAGAACCCGCCCCGGGTAACCGGCGGCGGGTTCTGCTGTTTCTGGGGATTGGATTTTCAATGGCGAAAACAGTCGGCTTTCTACAGACCGATACAGTTTAAAAAATATAACAATTAAGCAGTACAATTTAACCCGCGTGTATCTGTACCGGTAGCACCCTCCAGCCCAAGATGGTGTTCCAGGACCTCATGAAAGGCGCGCGTCATGAATACCAAAAACCAGCAACACCCTCGGTTGATACAGCTACTCAAGCGCACCGCTGCAGCACTCGTCTGCTGGGGGCAACGGGCCCGCACACGCAGGCTGCTGGCTCAACTGGATCCGCGGGAATTGTCCGATGCGGGTATCAGTCACGGCGACCGGGCATCTGAGCTGGCCAAATCGTTCTGGCGCGAGTAATCACCGCAGGAAGCTATCCGAACAGATAAGCGGCGGCTAATATCCGGCTACCACGTGGCGAACCCTGTAGAACGGGCGTCTGATGCCCATGGTCTCGCTGCTCAAGCAGTAGCTTTGTGCCACCCTTTCGTTCATTTACAGGAGTCACCCCATGTCCCGTCTTCACCTGCTGAGCGCTGCAGCCCTGCTGGCCCTGGCTGCCAATGCCAACGCCTCCAGCCTGATCGTGACCACGGATTCGATCGTCGGCGCACTGAAAGCCACCTCAGACGCCACCTCCGATGCCACTTCCTCCCTGCGTGACAACAAGGTCGTACGTGCCGCCCGTGACGACGCCGCCAGCTTCGTTGCCAGCGAAGGCGCCATCCGTGGCGTAAAACTGGAAAGCGCCCTGGCCCAGATCCGCCAACAGGCTCCACAACTGAATACCGCGACTGACGCGCAGCTGGCCCAGGCGATCCTGGCCATCTGACCGCAGGTGGGATAAAGGGGGCGCCAGGCGCTCCCCGAACCCTCCGCGCTGGCTCTCGCCCGGGCATTGCGCTAGCCTTGGCGCTCGTTTTCAGTTGTCGAGTCCCATGGCTTTTTCATACCGCCTGTTGATCGCTCCCGTAGTGTTTTGCACCTGCTGGTCCACGCAAGCTCCGGCCTTTGACCTGTCCACCCAGAGCCTCGTTGTCAGTGCGTATGCCACCAGCAAAGTGACCTCCGCACCGTTCGACCATAAACTGATACTGGCCGCCCAGGATGACGCTGCCGCTTTCATTGCCACTGACGGCCAATGGCGGGGAGCCCGACTGGAATCAGCGCTGGATTATCTGCGCCGTACCCAGCCAAAACTTAACGCCAGTGACCTTGAACTGGCGCAAGCAATTCTCGTCCAATAATCATCTTTGTATTTCGGAGTCATTCCATGCGTAGCCCGCTGATCGCCGCCGCTCTCGGCCTGCTGTTGTTGGCCGGTGTTGCCCAGGCACAAACCCTGAAGGCCACCAGTAACATCATCGTCCGAGCCTCGGCCCGTACCATCGATTTCACCTCGGACACCACCACGTCCATCCGCGACTCCAAAGTCGTACGCGAAGCCCACGACGATGCCGCCAGTTTCGTTGCCAGCAATGGCGAGATTCGTGGCGCTCAACTGGAAGCCGCCTTCGACACCCTGCGAACCCGCGTGCCGGAAGCCCGCGACGCCAGCGACCAGGTCCTCGCCGAAGCTATCCTCTCTCTGTGAGGCGCATTGCCGCCTGGCTACTGGCCGGCACCTTGCTGCTGGGCGCCAGCGCGGCTCAGGCCGCCCTGCAACTGCGGCTCAAGACCGATGGCTTGAGCCCGGCCCAGCAGCAGGCGAGCCAGGCATTGCTGGATGAAGCGATGCAGGCGTTGCCGCCGCGCTTCATCGAGCAACTGGACCGGACCATCGACGTCGGCTGGACCGACAAGATGCCCGAGAACGCCTACGGCCAGGCTTCGCTGGTGTCCGAACTGGACCTCAACAGCAACTTGCTGGAAAGCCTTACCGACGGCAGTGCCGCGACGCAAAAAACCAATCGCCCCCACGGCACCGTGCGCCGGGAAATGCTCGCCACCGTGCTGCATGAACTGACCCACATCTATGACCGTGCCCGCCTGTGGTCCAGCGCCGACCGCAAGCTGATCCAGCGTTGCAGCCGCCAGAACAACATCACCGGCCTGATCGGCCTGCCCGATCAATGCCGGGGCCAGAACGACCGCCGCTTTACCCTCAGCGATGACCCACGCCTGCTGGACCTCGCCGGGTGGCCGCAATACGTCGGCCGTCGCGGCGAACGTGAACAGAACAACCATCAGGTCGCCCGCAGCCCGGACATCTACGAAACCACCAGCCCGCTGGAATTCGTCGCCGTCAACATGGAGTACTTCCTCCTCGACCCGAGCTATGCCTGCCGCCGGCCTTCGCTGTACCGCTATTACAAGGAACACTTTGGCTGGGCGCCGCCCGCCCAGGACACCTGTGCCAAAACCTACGCCTTCCTCAACGCCGGCAACGACTTCGCCAAGACTCCACTGGGCCAGGTCGACCCCGAGCGGGTCTACGAAATCGACTACCTGCTGGCCGAAGCCAACCAGAACCTCGTGAGTCGCTGGGGCCACAGCATGCTGCGCCTGGTGATCTGCGCCCCCGGCCGGCCACGGGGCCCGGACTGCCGCCTGGACCTGGACCAGCACCTGGTGTTGTCCTACCGCGCGTTTGTCGGTGACGTACAACTGTCGAGCTGGGACGGCCTGATCGGCAAATACCCGTCGCGGCTGTTCGTGCTGCCGCTGTCTCAGGTCATTGACGAGTACACCAAGACCGAGCTGCGCGGCCTGGCGTCGGTGCCGTTGAAGCTCACGCGCCAGGAGATCAACGATACCGTCGAACACGCCGCCGAAATGCACTGGAGCTACGACGGCAACTACTTCTTCATCTCCAACAACTGCGCAGTCGAGAGCCTGAAACTGTTACGCAGCGGCAGCGCCAACCCGCAGCTGACCGGCCTGGACAACATCACGCCCAATGGCCTGCTGGAAGTCCTCAAGGGCCGAGGCCTGGCCGATACCAGTGTGCTGGACGACAAAAAACGCGCGCTGCGCCTCGGCTATCACTTCGACTCCTTCCGCGAGCGCTACCAGGCGATGTTCGAGGTGTTGAAAAAGCGCCTGCCGATCAAACAGGCTGAAGTGGAGGATTGGTTGTCACTGAGTGCCGAAGAGCGCCGCCCATGGTTCGCCGAAGCCGACCTGCGCGCCAGCGCCGCCTTGTTGCTGCTGGAACAGGCGAGCTTCCGCAAGCAGCTCATGCTGGCCCAGGATGAAGTCAAGCAACGCTACCTTGGCGCCCGCGAGCTGAAGAACGGCGGCATGGAAAAGGCCAACGCGACGTTGCAGCAGATCCTCGCCAACAGTGGCTTCCTCAGTCGCCCGGCAGAGCTGCTGGGCACCAGCGGTTACGGCTTGCCACAACCAACAGAATCCAAACGCCTGGAATCAGAAAGCGCCGCGCGCCAGAAGCAGTTGCAGTCGCTGACCGGCGATCTGGACAAAGAGGTGAGGGCGCTGCTGGAACCGGCCCGCGCGGCGGAGATTGCCGCATGTGAAGCCAACCTCAAGCAGCTAGGCGAGCACTTGCGCGCACTGCACAAGGCCTCCGGCGGGTTCGAACTGCCCTAGAGCGCTTCTCCGGCTTCTTCCGGTAGTTGCTCATCCAGGTGTAACCACGGCAATCGGCTCTCTACCCAGATGTGCCGATCTGCCGGGGCCAGCTCCGGGTGATCCAGGGTTGCGATGGTCACATCGATACTCTCGGCACTCAGTTGCGTTACCAGCGCCAAATGCGCCCCACAGTTAGAACAGAAATACCGCACGCATGTCGGCGAAGATTCGTACTGCGCCGGCGTTCCCGCCACCCAGGCGAACGCGGAACGGGGCAGGGTGATCCAGGTCGTCACCAAGCCGCCGCTGACCCGCCGGCAAATCGAACAGTGGCAGTGGGCAATATCCACCAACGCCCCGCTGAACTGATAACGCACCCGCCCGCAATGGCAGCCGCCTTGGTGTTGCTCATGCATGCTCTGTCTCCCACGTCCTTATTTCATACAGGACCAGTCGTCCATTCAACGTAGCCCGTTTCTCAAGCGAAAGCTGGCTGAAAGCTTCCGGGACTAGGATCGCCCACCACTACCGGCAACAGACCGGTTGTTAACAACAACAATGGTGATTCCCGATGTCCGCTCGTACCCGCCTGTTTGCCCCGACTCCACCCGTACGCCTCGTGCCTTTCGTTCTGCGCTGACCCAACCGGTTCGCCATTCCCTAGCCGCGCTACGCCTGGAGTATTCCTATGCTGACTTTCCTTGGCTTTGCCATGGTCATCACGTTCATGTTCCTGATCATGACCAAGCGCCTGTCTGCGCTGATCGCCCTGATCATCGTACCGATCCTGTTCGCGCTGTTCGGCGGCTTTGCCCCGCAGATCGGCCCGATGATGCTCGCGGGCATCACCAAGCTTGCGCCGACCGGCGTAATGCTGATGTTTGCCATCCTCTATTTCGCCTTGATGATCGACTCCGGCCTGTTCGACCCGGCCGTGCGCAAGATCCTCAAGCTGGTCAAGGGCGACCCGCTGAAGGTCTCGGTCGGCACCGCCGTGCTGGCCCTGGTGGTATCACTGGACGGAGACGGCGCCACCACCTACATGATCTGCGTGGCCGCCATGCTGCCGCTGTACCAGCGCATCGGCATGAGCCCGCGGATCATGGCCGGCCTGATCATCCTCGCCGGTGGGGTGATGAACATGACCCCATGGGGTGGCCCGACCGCCCGCGCCGCCAGTGCATTGCACGTGGACCCATCGGATATTTTCGTCCCGATGATTCCAGCCATGGCCGCCGGCGTCGTCGCCATCCTGGTGATTGCCTATATGTACGGCAAGCGCGAACGGGCACGCCTGGGCGAGTTGCACCTGCAAGGCGATGAAATCGACCACAGCGAAATCAGCGTCTCGCAATACCCGGACGCCCGCCGTCCGAAACTGATCTGGTTCAACGGCGCACTGACCTTCGCCCTGATGTGCACCTTGATCGCCGGCCTGTTGCCACTGCCAGTACTGTTCATGGTGGCCTTCAGTATCGCGATGATCGTCAACTACCCGTGCCTGCAGATGCAGAAAGACCGGATTGCCGCCCATGCCGGCAGCGTCCTGGCGGTCACCGGCCTGATCTTCGCCGCCGGTATCTTCACCGGCATCCTGTCCGGTACCGGCATGGTCGATGCCATGTCCAAGAGCCTGCTGGCCGTCATCCCTGACGCGCTGGGGCCTTATCTGGCCGTGATCACCGCGCTGGTGAGCATGCCGTTTACCTTCTTCATGTCCAACGATGCCTTCTACTACGGCGTTCTGCCGGTACTGGCCGAAGCCGCCAGCCACTACGGCATCACTGCCGTGGAAATGGCCCGCGCCTCGATCGTTGGCCAGCCTGTGCACTTGTTGAGCCCACTGGTTCCATCGACCTACTTGCTGGTAGCCCTGGCGGGTATCGAATTTGGCGATCACCAGCGCTTCACCCTCAAGTGGGCGGTGCTGGTGTGCCTGTGCATAATGGTCGCCGCTTTGCTGATGGGGATTTTTCCGCTGTTCAGCACTCTATAATCGTACAACTCACTGCGCCGGCTCTTAAGGCTGGCGCGGTCTAACACTCGCTCAAAGGAATACACATGGAATGGCTGACCAATCCGGAAATCTGGATTGCCTTCTTCACCCTGACGGCCCTCGAGATCGTCCTGGGCATCGATAACATCATCATGATTTCGATCCTGGTCAGCCGCATGCCCAAGCACATGCAGGCGCGTACCCGGATCTTCGGCCTGGCGCTGGCGATGGTCACACGGATCCTGTTGCTGCTGTCGATCACTTGGGTCATGCGCCTCACCGACGATCTGTTCGTGGTGTTCGGCCAAGGCATTTCCGGCCGCGACCTGATCCTGTTCTTCGGTGGCCTGTTCCTGCTGTGGAAAAGCTCCCAGGAGATGTACCACGCCCTGGAAGGTGAAGACGAAACCCACGACGAGCCGAAGGGCGCCGGTGGCAAGTTCATCTACACCATCATCCAGATCGCGATCATCGACATCGTGTTCTCCCTGGACTCGGTGATTACCGCCGTTGGTATGGTTTCCCACGTACCGGTGATGGTGGCCGCGATCATCGTCGCCGTACTCGTGATGATGCTGGCCGCCGGCACCATCAGCGATTTCATCGACAAACACCCGTCGCTGAAGATGCTGGCGCTGTCGTTCCTGCTGGTGGTGGGTACCGTGCTGATCGCCGAAGCCTTCGACGTTCACGTGCCAAAAGGCTACGTTTACTTCGCCATGGCGTTCTCCCTGGCGGTTGAAGCGGTGAACATCAAGATGCGTACCGCCATCGCGAAAAAGAAGAAACAGCAGGACCCTGTGAAACTGCGCAAGGACATTCCGGGTCAATAACCTGGACCCGCTGCTGAAAAAGGGGCTTTAGAGCCCCTTTTTTTCATCTGCAAAAAGCTGATTTCATGACAGTTTTGTTTCAATCCCGACTTTAGCTATGCGATGCTGGCGCCGAGCCCATTCGCCAACTACAGCTTAAGTACAAGACGTAGAACGGCACGCGGCACTATTCACTTGCTCCGATTGGAGCACGACTCAACACAGGGGGCCCAGCATGCTGACCCTGCTCAATCTGCTTTCCGCGGTAACCCTGCTGATCTGGGGCACGCACATCGTCCGTACCGGCATCCTGCGGGTCTACGGCTCCAACTTGCGCCAGGTTATCGGGCAGAACATGTCCAAGCGGTGGCTGGCGTTTATCGCCGGCATCCTGGTAACGGCCATGGTGCAAAGCAGCAACGCCACGGCGATGCTGGTGACCTCATTTGTCGGCCAGGGCCTGATGGGCCTGATGCCCGCCTTGGCGACTATGCTCGGTGCCGACGTCGGTACCGCGCTGATGGCCCGGGTGCTGACCTTTGACCTGTCATGGCTGTCGCCGCTGCTGATTTTCCTCGGGGTGATTTTCTTCCTGTCGCGCAAACAGACGCGCGCCGGGCAGATGGGCCGTGTCGGAATCGGACTCGGGCTGATCATCCTCGCGTTGCAATTGATCGTCGAAGCCGCAGGCCCGATTACTCACGCGCAGGGCGTTAAAGTCCTGTTCGCCTCCCTGACCGGCGACATCTTGCTCGATGCCCTGGTCGGCGCACTGTTCGCGATGATTTCCTACTCCAGCCTGGCCGCCGTCCTGCTGACCGCGACCCTGGCCGGTGCCGGCGTGATCGGCCTGCACGTGGCCATCGGCCTGGTGATCGGCGCCAACATCGGCAGCGGTGTGCTGGCCTTCCTCAGCACCAGCATGCAGAACGCCGCCGGGCGCCAGGTGGCCCTGGGCAGCCTGCTGTACAAGCTGATCGGCTTGCTGCTGATCATCCCGGTACTCGACCCGCTGGTCGGCTGGATGGATAACCTGGACTACAGCGCCCAAGGCATGGTGATCACCTTCCACCTGCTCTATAACGTTATTCGCTGCCTGATCCTGCTGCCCACCATCGGCCCGATGTCCCGCTTGTGCGCCTGGTTGCTCCCGGAACGCGAAGAGGTCAACGGCCTGGCCAAGCCGCGCCACCTGGACCTGGCAGCCCTCGCCACCCCAAGCCTGGCACTGGCCAACGCCGCCCGCGAAACACTGCGTCTGGGCGACCTGATCGACAACATGCTGACCTCGATGCTGGAGGTGCTGCGCGGCAAGCAAACCGCCATCACCCAGGAAATGCGCAGCCTGAGCGACGATGTCGAGGCGCTCTACAGCGCGATCAAGCTCTACCTCGCGCAAATGCCCCGGGAAGACCTCAGCGAACAGGACAGCCGACGCTGGGCCGAGATCATCGAACTGTCGATCAACCTGAAACTGGCCGGCGACCTGATCGAACGCATGCTGCGCAAGGTCCAGCAGCAAAAGACCTCCCAGCGCCGCTCATTCTCCGAAGTCGGCCTGGAGGAACTCGCGGGCCTGCAAACCCAACTGATCGCCAACCTGCGCCTGGGGCTCTCGGTGTTCCTCAGTGCCGACCCGGAAAGCGCCCGGCAACTGCTGCGGGAAAAGCGCCGCTTCCGCGCCCAGGAGCGTCGCCTGGCCCACGCCCACGTCAGCCGCTTGCAACGTAAAATCGTACAGAGCCTGGAGACCAGTTCCTTGCACCTGGAGCTGATTGCCGACATGAAGCGTCTCAACTCGCTGTTCTGCAGCAGCGCTTATGTGGTGCTGGAAACCACCGACACCGGCGCCCTCTCGGCGGACGATATTGCCGACATCACCCATTCGCCCTGAACGTACGACGGCGAGTGAAGTCAGTTAACAACGGACCTCACTCGCCAGGAAGCCTGTTATGCGTCGCCTGCTATTCGCCTGCCTGCTCATGGGTTCGGCACACACCTTTGCCTTTGACCGCCTGCAAGTCGAGGGCTACACCCTGCCCAACGGCCTGCAATTGCTGCTCAAGCCGGGCACCGAACGCGGCCACGTGGCAATTCGCCTGGTGGTGGGTGTGGGCCTGGATGACTTCAGTTGCGAAGACAAGGAACTGCCGCACCTGCTGGAGCATTTGCTGTTCAGCGGGATCGACGGTGGCGGCGAAGGTGAGCTGGAAGAACGCATGCAAGCCCTCGGCGGCGACTGGAACGCCTACACCAGCAATGCCGACACCACTTTCGTCATCGAGGCTCCGGCGCAGAACCAGCGCAAGGTGCTCGACCTGCTGCTGGCCATCATCACCCGCACCCAACTGACCGACGCCAACATCAATGCCGCCAAACAGGTGGTGGAGCGCGAAGACGGCGGCCATTACTCACACCTGCAACGGCTGCTGGACCGCCAGGACCTCGGCCACAAGGCCAGCAGTCAGCTTGCCGTCGAACTGGGGCTCAAATGCGCCGAGCGGGCCGAAGTCGAGCACCTGACCCGCGACCAGTTGGAAAAGCTGCGCAAGGCCTGGTACGCCCCCAACAACATGACCCTGATCATCGTCGGCGACCTCGACAAACTGCTGCCGGCCTATCTCGAACGCACCTACGGCGCACTGGATCCGGTTGACCCCAGCGAACATCGCCCGTTGCCGGAGATTCAACACGCCGCCGCCGTCCGCCGCGACCTGATCCACGGCTGGGTCGGTGACAACGCCAAGCTGCACTGGTTATTCCCCGAGCCGGTGCTGGACGACCAGTACGATGAAACCTTCGACCTGCTCAAGGACTACCTGGATTGGGCGCTGTATCGTCAATTGCGCTTGCAGCACGGCTTGTCCTATGGCCCATGGAGCGAGCGCGAAGTGCTGGGCGGCGTCGGCTTCATGAGCCTCAACGCCGACCTTGAACGCGACAACCTGCCCGAAGCCGAGCACGTGCTGGAAACCCTCAGGGCCCAGTTGCTCAAGGACGGCCTCGACCCGGCCACCTTCGCCCGCCTGCAACAAGCCGCCATTGCCCGCCAGGCGTGGGCCGTTCAAGGCAACAGCGCGTTGGCCGACTATTACTGGAGTGCCTCGGGCGACTACGCCAAAGGGCATTTCAGCGACCCGGCAAAGCGCATCAAGGCTGTAAGCCTGGAGCAAGCCAACCAGGCCATGCGCGAGTTGTTCAAGCAGAACGGCTACTGGCGCATCGAGAAACCGTTGTTCAGCTACGATAGCCTCAACTGGATCGCCGCAGGCGCACTGGGGCTGATTGCGATTGTGTTACTAGGCGTGTGGCGTTATCGCAAAGGGATTGCGTAATCGGGCCCCGAGAAAACGGCTAAAACGTTATTCTGTCTGGGATTTTTCCTACAAAGACTGTGAACTGCCGAATGCCTATCCTGACCCACACCATCCAGCGCATCCTCGAGCTGATGAAGCGCTACCCAGGGGTGATTGCACTCGGCGGTTTCATCTCGGGTGTGGGCAGCTTCATCCTGGTGGATCGCCAGCAAGGCATGGCCAGCTGGATCGCGATCATCATGCTGGTGAGCTGGTTATGGCTGATGCTCGAAAACAGCCTCACCCAGCTGTTCAGCAAAGTCTTCAAACGGGAAATCCCCGAACCGCTGCTGCGCTACGCCACGCAGATGATCCATCAGGAAAGCCTGTTTTTTGTCCTGCCGTTCTTTTTTGTCACCACCACCTGGAACAGCGGCCAGTCGATCTTTACCGGCCTGCTGGGCGCGGCGGCGTTGGTCTCCATCACCGACCCGCTGTACTACAAGTGGCTGGCGCCCAAGCGCTCGCTGTTTCTCGCACTGCACACCCTGACCCTGTTTGCGGCCCTGCTGACCGCGCTGCCGATCATCCTGCACCTGACCACCGCCGAGAGTTACAAACTGGCCCTCGGCGTGGCAATGGCGCTCTCTATCCCGAGCCTGGCCGTGAGCCTGCCGCTGCGTAGCATCAAGGGCTGGGCGATGCTGTTGGGGGTTACCGCGGCGATTGGTTGCGCCGGCTGGTTCCTGCGCACTTGGGTGCCGCCCGCGACGCTGTGGATGACCGAAGTGGCCATCAGCACCCAATTGCAGGACCGCACGCCCGGCGATGACCTGAAAGAAGTCAGCGCCGCCCAACTGCGCAGCAGCGGGCTGTATGCCTACACCGCGATCAACGCGCCGCGCGGCCTGGATGAGCGGATCTACCATGTGTGGAAATTCAACGGCAAGGAAGTCGACCGCATCGCCCTGGACATCCATGGTGGGCGCAAGGAAGGCTATCGGGCCTGGACCCACAAGCAGAACTTCCCCCCCGACTCGGTAGGACGCTGGCAGGTACGGGTGCTGACCGAAGATGGCCAAGTGATCGGCGTGTTGCGCTTCAAGGTGACTGACCCCGGTCAGGGCACTACAACGCCAGACGCGCCAAAGTAGGCAGGATCGTGCTATTACGTAGGAATTCTGGAATAGCCAAACAAGCTCGGAGCTTATGACCAGTAGCACAACGGCCGGTGCAGCCCATCTGGACACGTCCACCCAGCCTCCATTGCTGAGGATTACAGGGGATTGGACGCTTGCCCACTATGCCAACCTGAAGAAGCTGTCGGAAAAGCTCGACGGCCAGTACGACGCTGGCGCACGCATCGACCTTAACGGCCTCGGCGCCCTGGACACGGCCGGCGCCTCGCTGCTGGTGGAATTGCTCGGCCCCGAGCGCATCGAACAGTCCGCCGAACAGACCGACTGCAGCCTCTCGACCGCCGACCGCGCGTTACTGAAAACCGTCTACCGCTCTCTGAACGACTTCTGTGTGCCGGTCAAGGAACCCGAAGAAGCCGCCGGCATCATGTTGCTGGCGCGCATCGGCGGCGCGGTCTACACCGTCTGGCAAGACGGCATGAAACTGCTGGGCTTTATCGGCCTGATCCTCGAAACCTTCGCCCGTGGCGTATTCCGGCCCAAGCGCTGGCGCGTGACGCCCATGGTTGCGCATATCGAACAAACCGGCCTCGATGCGGCCCCCATCGTGGCCTTGCTGACCTTCCTGGTGGGCGCAGTGGTGGCGTTTCTCGGTGCCACGGTGCTGGCCAGTTTTGGCGCGAGCATCTTCACCGTGGACCTGGTGGCGTTCTCCTTCCTGCGGGAGTTCGGCGTGTTGCTCACCGCGATCCTGATGGCGGGCCGCACTGCCAGTGCCTTCACCGCACAAATCGGCTCGATGAAGGCCAACGAAGAGATCGATGCGATCCGCACCCTGGGCCTCGACCCGATGGAGTTGCTGGTGCTGCCCCGCGTACTGGCGTTGCTGGTGGCGCTGCCGATGCTGACGTTCCTGGCAATGCTCTCGGGCATTATCGGCGGCGGTGTGGTGTGTGCCGTGGCCCTGGATATTTCGCCGGCGATGTTCCTGTCGCTGCTGCAATCGGACATTGGCGTGCAGCACTTCCTAGTCGGCATGGTCAAGGCACCGATCTTCGCGTTCCTTATCGCGGCCATCGGCTGCCTCGAAGGTTTCAAGGTCAGCGGCAGTGCCGAGTCCGTCGGCGCCCACACCACCTCCAGTGTGGTGCAATCGATTTTCGTGGTGATCGTGCTGGATGCGGTCGCCGCACTGTTCTTCATGGAGATGGGCTGGTGAGTCGTTTACGCCGTGCGCCCACTGAGGCGGTGATCGAAGTCCGCGGGCTGTGCAACCGCTTTGGTTCGCAAAGCGTGCACGAGAACCTCGACCTGGACTTGTACAAGGGTGAAATCCTCGCCGTCGTCGGTGGCTCCGGCAGCGGCAAGTCGGTGCTGCTGCGCAGCATCATTGGGTTGCGCCAGCCCAGCGAAGGCCAGGTGCGGGTGTTCGGGCAGAACTTGCCGAGCCTGTCGGAACACGAGCGGTCGCTGGTGGAGCGGCGCTTCGGCGTGCTGTTCCAGAAGGGCGCGCTGTTTTCCTCGCTGACGGTCACCGAGAACGTTGCGTTGCCACTGATAGAGCATGCCGGCCTCAGCCGTCCCGATGCCGAGCACCTCGCGGCAGTGAAACTGGCGTTGGCCGGGCTGCCGCTGTCGGCCGCCGACAAATACCCCTCGTCACTCTCCGGCGGCATGATCAAGCGCGCGGCCCTGGCCCGTGCCCTGGCGCTGGACCCGGACATCCTGTTTCTCGACGAACCCACCGCCGGCCTCGACCCGATCGGCGCCGCCGCCTTCGATCAACTGATCCTGACCCTGCGCGATGCGCTGGGCCTGAGCGTGTTCCTGGTCACCCACGACCTCGACACGCTGTACACCATCACCGACCGCGTAGCGGTGCTGGCGCAGAAAAAGGTACTGGTGGCGGATGCCATCGATGTCGTCTCGGAAACCGATGACGCCTGGATTCACGAATACTTCCATGGCCCACGGGGCCGCGCGGCATTGGATGCCGCTCAACTGCTCAACGAGGTATGACATGGAAACCCGAGCCCATCATGTGATGATCGGTCTGTTCAGCGTGATCGTCGTGGTCGGCGCCATGCTGTTTGGCCTGTGGCTGGCCAAGTCCAGCGTCGACAGCGCATTCCAGGATTACGAAGTGGTGTTCAACGAGGCGGTCAGTGGGCTATCCCAAGGCAGTGCCGTGCAGTACAGCGGGATCAAGGTGGGCGACGTCACCAGCCTGCGCCTCGACCCGAAAGACCCGCGCCGGGTGCTGGCGCGCATCCGCCTGGCCGGGCAGACGCCGATCAAGGAAGACACCCAGGCCAAGCTGGCCCTGACCGGCATCACCGGCACCTCGATCATCCAGCTCAGCGGCGGTACGCCCCAAAGCCCTGAGCTCAAGGGCAAGGACGGCAACCTGCCGGAGATCATTGCGTCGCCATCGCCGATCGCGCGACTGCTGAACAACAGCAACGACCTGATGACCAGCATCAACTTGCTGCTGCACAACGCCAATCACATGTTCTCCCGGGAGAACGTCGACCGCCTCAGCAATACCCTGGACAACCTGCAACAGACCACCGGCGCGATTGCCGATCAGCGCGGCGACATCAAGGTGGTGATGCAGCAATTGATGCAGGTGAGCAAACAGGCCAGCGCCACCCTGGAGCAAACCACCGCGCTGATGCGCAACGCCAACGGTTTGCTCAACGACCAGGGCAAGCAGGTGTTTGGCAGCGCCGAGAAGGCCATGCAGTCCCTTCAACAGAGCACGGCCACGATCGACACCTTGCTGACCAACAACAAGGATTCCCTGAACAGCGGCATGCAGGGTCTCAACGAACTGGCGCCAGCGGTGCGCGAGCTGCGGGAAACCCTGGGTTCGTTGCGCGCCATTTCCCGCCGCCTGGAAGCCAACCCCAGCGGTTACCTGCTGGGCAGCGACAAGAACAAGGAGTTCACGCCATGAAGCGTGCGTACCAAATGATCGCCCCCGTTGCGCTGGTATTGGTCAGTGCGTGTTCCATCCTGCCGAAGGCGGATCCCTCGGACGTGTACCGGTTGCCATCGGCGCAGGCCGCCACGCAGGCCAGCCCGGTGGCCTGGTCGCTGCGGGTGGCGAAGCCGCAGACCAGCGAATTCCTCGACAGCCCGCGGATTGCCGTGGTGCCTAACGGTGACTTGATCAGCAGCTATGCGAATTCCCGCTGGAGCGATCCGGCACCGGTGCTGTTGCGTAACCGGTTGCTGGACGGGTTCCAGCGGGATGGGCGGGTGACGTTGCTGAGTACCGATGAGACCAATCTGCAGGCGGACTTTGAGTTGGGCGGGCAGTTGCAGGCGTTTCAGAGTGAGTATCGCGGCAGCGCAGTTGAAGTGGTGATACGGCTGGACGCACGGTTGGTGCGCGGCAGTGATCAACGGATTATTGCCAGCAAGCGGTTCGAGGTGAGGCAGCCGGTGGGGGATACCAAGGTGCCGGCGGTGGTGGCCGGGTTTGGTCAGGCTGGGGATGCGCTGAACAGGCAGGTGGTGGATTGGGCCGTCGGCCTGGGAAACCGCGCTTTTGTGGCGAGGGAGCTTGCTCCCGTTGGGCTGCGCAGCAGCCCCAAAACCAGTCAATGAGCTTTGACTGACACACCTGCGATAACTGACTGGGGCCGCTTCGCGGCCCAACGGGAGCAAGCTCCCTCGCCACAGGGATTCAGGTCTTAGCCGAAGAACCAGTAGCACACCGCAATCGCCGCCACCACACCAGCAAACTCCGCCAACAACGCACACCCCACCGCATGCCGTGCCCGCTGGATTCCCACCGAGCCAAAGTACACCGCCAACACATAGAACGTGGTCTCGGTGCTGCCCTGAATCGTCGCCGCCACCAGCGCCGGGAAGCTGTCCACGCCCTGGGTCTGCATGGTCTCAATCAACATCGCCCGCGCCGCACTGCCGGAGAACGGCTTGACCATCGCGGTCGGCAGCGCATCGACAAAGCGCGTGTCCATGCCGGTCCAGGCCACCACGTGGCGAATGCCTTCCAGGCCGAAATCCAGCGCGCCGGACGCCCGCAACACGCCCACTGCACACAGCATCGCCACCAGGTACGGCAGCAGGTTCTTGGCAACGTCGAAGCCCTCTTTGGCGCCTTCGACAAACGCCTCGTAGACCTTGACCTTGCGCAGCGCGCCGATCACCAGGAACAACATGATCAGCCCGAACAGCGTGAGGTTGCCGAGGATCGACGACAGGCCCGCCAGCGCCGTGGCTGAGAGCGTCGCCAGCAAGGCCATGAAGCCACCCAGTACCAGCGCACCCGGAATCAGATACGCCAGCACCACCGGGTCCCACAGCCGCAGGCGTTGCATCACCGCCACCGACAACAGGCCCACCAGGGTCGAGGCGCTGGTGGCCAGCAGGATCGGCAGGAACACCAGCGTCGGGTCCGCCGCACCTTGCTGGGCGCGGTACATGAAGATGGTGACCGGCAGCAGGGTCAGGGAAGACGCGTTGAGTACCAGGAACAGGATCTGCGCGTTGCTGGCGGTATTGGGGATAGGGTTGAGCTCTTGCAGCGCCTTCATGGCCTTGAGGCCGATGGGCGTAGCGGCGTTATCGAGGCCCAGGCCGTTGGCGGCGAAGTTGAGCGTGATCAAGCCGATGGCCGGGTGACCGGCAGGCACTTCCGGCATCAGGCGCCGGAACAGTGGCCCCAGGGCCTTGGCCAGCCAGTCGACGATCCCGGCTTTCTCGGCGATACGCAGGAAGCCCAGCCACAAGGTCAGGGTGCCGAACAGCAACACCATCACCTCGACCGACAGCTTGGCCATGGCGAAAATGCTTTCCACCATGGCCGCAAAGATCCCGGCATTCCCGCCGATCAGCCATTGCGCCAGCGCAGACACCATCGCCACGATAAAGAAGCCAAGCCACAGGCCATTGAGCATCAGTTGAATCCCCCGAAAGATGGGGCGAATGATAGCGGGGCTGGCAGAAACGACAAACCCCGGATTTTCCGGGGTTTGTGTAGGAGCCAGTCCTGGCGGTCAGCCGCGAGTGGTCTCGCCGGCCGGCAGCACTTGCTTGGTGCGCCAGTGCGGCAGGGAGTTCCAGTAGCGCTCGCCCTTGGCATCGTCGTACATGCCTTCCCAACGGGAGATGACCAGTACGGCCAGGGCGTTACCGATCACGTTCAGTGCGGTACGGGCCATGTCCATGATGCGGTCGACACCGGCGATGAACGCCAGGCCTTCCAGCGGAATGCCCACGCTGCCCAGGGTCGCCAGCAGCACCACGAAGGACACGCCCGGCACGCCGGCGATGCCTTTGGAGGTGACCATCAGGGTCAGCACCAGCATCAGTTGCTGGCCAATCGACAGGTCGATGCCATACAGCTGGGCGATAAAGATCGCCGCGATGCTCTGGTACAGGGTCGAACCGTCGAGGTTGAACGAGTAGCCGGTCGGTACCACGAAGCTGCAGATCGCCTTCGGCGCGCCGTAGGCTTCCATCTTCTCGATCACACGCGGCAGCACGGTTTCAGAGCTGGCAGTGGAGTAGGCCAGCACCAGCTCATCCTTGAAGATGCGCATCAACTTGATCACCGAGAAACCGAACAGGCGGGCGATCAGGCCCAGCACCACAAAAGCAAAGAACAGGATGGCGACGTAAACCAGGATCACCAGCTTGGCCAGCGGCAGCAGCGAGGCGAAGCCGAAGTTGGCGACGGTCACCGCGATCAGGGCAAATACACCGATCGGGGCGTATTTCATGATCATGTGGGTGACTTTGAACATGCTCTCGGACACGCCCTGGAACATGGTCACCAGGGGCTCGCGCAATTCAGGCTTGAGGCTCGACAAGCCGAGGCCGAACAACACCGAGAAGAAGATGATCGGCAGCATGTCGCCACGGGCCACGGCGGCGAAGATATTCGACGGGATCAGGTTGAGGATCGTCTCGATGAACGCGTGCTCGTGCTGGACCTCGGCGGCGGTGGCCGTGTATTTGGAAATGTCGACGGTACCCAGGGTACTCATGTCGATGCCGGTACCCGGATGGAACAGGTTGGCCAGCAACAGGCCGACCACAATGGCAATGGTGGTGACCACTTCGAAGTAAAGGATGGTTTTAACGCCGATCCGGCCGAGCTTTTTCGCATCGCCAACACCGGCGATTCCGACAATCAGCGACGAAATCACGATCGGGATAACGATCATCTTGATCAGGCGGATAAAGATATCGCCAGCGGGCTGCAACACGTTGCTGATCCACCAGGCCTTTTCAGCACTGAAATGGTTAAGCACCGCACCGATTGCAATCCCCAGCACCAGACCGATGAGGATCTGCCAGGCGAGGCTTAGCTTTGCCTTCTTCATGTCATTACCCTTACTTCAAGTGGACTCAGGCAGATGCGCCAGCAGCTGGAACGCTCGAGAGCGAAAAAGTGTGTGCATCTGCCCCCGTAGAAGGTCACCGCAGTTGGCCGATATGGCTCACTGGCAGGCGAAAAAAGGCGCAACTATTCCGATGCAAGGAGGCGACGTCTAATGCCGTAAACGCCTACCCTATGCCGAATCGGCATGAGTTTTCTTGAGTTTTTCTGTCTGAACGGTCAGTTCGAATACGACATTTCGGCAGGCATAAATGCCGCGAACCGGCCATTTCAGGCTCGCGCAGGGTTTTTTGAAAATCTACGGTCGCAGTTGAAAACCCCTGAAAATTCCTACGCATACCATCGAAAAACTCGTCTGGCAGGAGACAAACTTTCTCGATAGATGGTCACGCGGAAACACCAAGAAATGGTTGGGCGGACGCAAAAAGGAGAATTGCCGCTATGGGCGGCATGACAGAAGCGGGCATAGGAGCCGCAAGCCCGTCGCAAGTTCCACAAACCATCGGCTTGGGAACTTGCGTCGCAGCTTTTCACCTGACCCGGCCCTTGCGCAGGCACTCCCTGTCCCCGTAGGTCACGCCGATCCAAACGATCAGAGCAACCCGGCCCCTTGGTCATGCACCACCCTTGTCGGGCGATGCAAACAGAAAGAAGCACGGCGCTTCTTTCTATGGACGTTAAGCCGGTAGACGACAGCGTCGTCAGACCGAACCTAGTACCAATTCGGATCTTTCTTGAGCTGTTCCATCAGCAGCTTTTGCATGCCTTCGTCCGGCTTGCCAAGAAAACGGTAGTCGGCGTGCCGCGTTGGCGATTTGTCCGCGGGCAAGCCCGCCGGGACTTCTACCAACATCGCGTAAGCATCTTCCTTGTCGAAGCTGAAAGCGACGATCAGGCGCTTGTTCAGGCATGTGTCTGCGGTTTCACAGAGCGGCCCGACCAAGTACTTGTCACCGTCCTCTTCAACGGCATTCATCTGTTCAGCGCTACCCGACAGGTTCATCACCCATTCAGGCAGGCGCTCTTCCTTCTTGACCACGCTCTGCCAGGTCTCGCGGTACTGCGGGTCCGCACTCAGCAGTTCGTTGGCTCGGGACTGGCCATCATTGGCAGCCAGTACCAAGCCGCTGCCGCCCAACAACAGGGCGGCAGCCAGGGCTTTAAGGGAGGAGTTGAACATGCTTAGCCTCGACCACGACGGCCAAAGAAGAAGGAAGCGATGAACATCACCAGGAAGACCACAAACAGAATCTTGGCGATACCCGTGGCGGTGCCCGCGATACCACCGAAGCCCAGGACTGCAGCCACAATGGCGATGATCAGAAATGTGATTGCCCAACTCAACATGGTGATTCTCCTTACGCTTCTTTTAGGGGTAACAGCGGTAGTGCCTGCGGTCGCTCGATTCGAGGACCGTGTATTGCCTAGAACACCCAGCGTTCCTGCGATGGCAGGTCGCCGAGGGTGGAGTCCTGTTCAACCGCCGCCAATTGCGGGGTTGTCACATCGGCGGCAGTGCTGCCGACGGAGCGGAAATGGGTCTGGGTCATCATCGGACGTTCAAACTGCACGACTTGCTGCTGACTCTGCTGCCAATGCGCCAATTGCTGACCGCCAATCAAGGTCACCATCAGGGCCAGGCTGGCAAACAACCCCTGTTGCAGGCGCAGTGGCGATACACGCAGTTGGGTCAGGCTTTGGCGAGTCATGCTGTATCTCTCCCGCATTCTGATTATTCGTAGATGAAACTCGTATGAGGTGTATTGCAGCCTGCGTGCCAGTTTTTTAACAAAATAAAAATCAATAAAATCAACAAGTTAAAAACAAAAGCGCTTTGACACCACGAGCATCCTGCACGATGCCCCTATCCTTGCCGTGCGAAATGCACGATGGTCACTGGTCGGATCAAGGGATAGGAAGGCAACGTTCGACTGCCGAAGTGGCAAGAGGGAGACAAAAACGCCTTTTGTGGGCGTCTTTGTAAGAAGAAGCGCAGATAGCTGCGCGGTGACGGCTTTAATCAATCAGAATAAACCATGCAACTTGCCCGATTATTCCGGGACTAAACAACATCATTCATTCTTAAGGGAGCGCGGGACAGATGGAATCAGCCAAGGAACTTCAAGGCCGCATTCTTTTAGTGGATGACGAATCCGCGATCCTTCGCACCTTCCGTTACTGCCTGGAAGATGAAGGCTACACCGTAGCCACCGCCAACAGCGCCGCCCAGGCCGATGCCTTGTTGCAACGCCAGGTGTTTGACCTGTGCTTCCTGGACCTGCGCCTGGGCGAAGACAACGGCCTGGATGTACTGGCGCAAATGCGTATCCAGGCGCCGTGGATGCGCGTGGTGATCGTCACGGCCCACTCGGCCGTCGACACCGCCGTGGATGCGATTCAGGCCGGCGCGGCCGACTACCTGGTAAAGCCTTGCAGCCCCGACCAATTGCGCCTGGCCACGGCCAAGCAGCTGGAAGTGCGCCAGCTCTCGGCACGCCTGGAAGCCCTGGAAGGCGCAGTGCGCCAGCCCAAGGACGGCCTCGACTCCCATAGCCCGGCGATGATGGTGGTGCTGGAAACCGCACGCCAGGTGGCGGGCACTGATGCCAACATCCTGATTCTCGGCGAGTCCGGCACCGGTAAAGGTGAACTGGCCCGGGCGATCCACGGTTGGAGCAAACGCGCGAAAAAATCCTGCGTCACCATCAACTGCCCATCGCTGACGGCGGAACTGATGGAAAGCGAGTTGTTCGGTCATAGCCGTGGTGCGTTTACCGGCGCCAGCGAAAGCACCCTGGGCCGCGTCAACCAGGCCGATGGCGGCACCTTGTTTCTCGACGAGATCGGCGACTTTCCGCTTACTTTACAACCCAAGTTGCTGCGCTTTATCCAGGACAAGGAATACGAGCGCGTCGGCGACCCGGTGACTCGTCGTGCCGATGTGCGAATCCTTGCCGCTACCAACCTGAACCTGGAAGACATGGTTCGCGATGGTCGTTTCCGCGAAGACCTGCTGTATCGCCTGAATGTCATCACCTTGCACCTGCCGCCCCTGCGCGAACGCAGCGAAGACATCCTGACCCTGGCCGACCGCTTCCTGGCGCGTTTCGTGAAGGAATATGCGCGGCCGGCGCGCGGCTTCAGCGATGAAGCCCGTGAGGCACTGCTCAACTACCGCTGGCCGGGGAACATCCGCGAGCTGCGCAACGTGGTTGAGCGGGCCAGCATCATCTGCCCGCAGGAAAAAGTTGAGATCAGCCACCTCGGCATGGCCGAGCAGCCGACCAACAATGCCCCGCGTATCGGTGCGGCGTTGAGCCTGGATGAACTGGAAAAGGCGCATATCGGCGCCGTGCTGGCCACCAGCGACACCCTGGACCAGGCGGCCCGAACCCTTGGCATTGATGCGTCGACGCTGTATCGCAAACGCAAACAATACAACCTGTGAGCTGTAGCCTATGAAGCTTGCGATGACCCTGCGCACTCGGTTGTTCCTGAGTATTTCCGCGCTGATCACCGTCGCCCTGTTGGGTTTGCTGCTGGGGCTGGTGAGCGTCATGCAAATGGCCAAGACCCAGGAATCGTTGATTCGCAGCAACTTCATCACATTGGACCTGGGGCTCAAGCTTCGGCAGACCCTCGGCGACCAGTTGATGATCATGCTCAATGAACAGCCGAATACCGCTGCGCTGGAAGACTCCAAGCAACGCTATTTCGCCCTGTTGGAGCAAGGTATCGACCACGAACAAAAGGACGCGGTAACCAGCGGTTTTACCCAGGCCAAGACCAATTACCTGAGCTTTCTCGAGGCGTTCGATGAAAAGGAGAATGCTCCGCCGCAACTGCGCAACAACGACGAGCTGACCAAACGCTTCAACATCCTGCGCAACGGCCTGATCGCCGAGCACAAGAAAGCCCTGGATAACATCAACGATACCGAACACAAGTCCCGTGAACGTGCGCTGCTGATTGCCGGCCTGCTGGGCCTGGTCGGGCTGGCGGTGCTGATCATCGGTTTCGTTACCGCCCACGGTATCGCCCGACGCTTTGGCGGGCCGATCGAAGCGCTGGCCAAGGCCGCCGACAAGATCGGCCAGGGCAACTTCGAAGTCACGCTGCCCATTTCATCCGCCGCGGAAATGAACCTGCTGACCCGACGCTTCGGCATCATGGCCGAGGCGTTGCGCCAGCATCAGGCAACCAATGTCGACGAGCTACTCGCCGGGCAGCAACGCCTGCAAGCGGTGCTCGACAGCATCGACGACGGCCTGCTGATGATCGACCGCCAGGGTCGCCTGGAACACCTTAACCCGGTGGCACAACGTCAACTCGGCTGGGACGAGAATCGCCTGGGCCAAGGCCTTGGCGACGCCCTGGGCCGCCCGGAACTGGATGAACAGCTGCAGCTGGTACTGCGCGGCGGCAACCTGGAGCGCGCACCTGAAGACCTGGAAGTAGAGGTTGAGGGTGAGCTGCGCCTGCTGACGTACAGCCTGACGCCGGTCAGCCATACCCAGGGGCACATTCTGGGCGCGGTGATGGTGCTGCATGACGTTACCGAGCAGCGTGCCTTTGAACGAGTACGCAGTGAGTTTGTATTGCGCGCGTCCCATGAATTACGCACGCCGGTGACGGGCATGCACATGGCCTTCGGCTTGTTCCGGGAACGGGCGAAGTTTCCTGCGGAGTCGCGCGAAGCGGACCTGCTGGATACGGTCAACGAGGAAATGCAGCGCCTGATGCAGTTGATCAACGACTTGCTCAACTTCTCGCGCTACCAGAATGGCTTGCAGAAACTCACCCTGGGCCCGTGTGACATCAGCGACCTGCTCGAACATGCCCGCGCCCGCTTCGCGGAGCAGGCGAATGCGCAGAACATCGAGCTGCTGGTTGAGGAACAATCCCCGCTACCGAGGTTGCATGCCGATCGAGCGCAGCTGGAAAGGGTGCTCGACAATTTGCTGGGCAATGCCCTGCGGCACACAGCCGACGGTGGGCAGATCCGCTTGCAGGCGCGTCGCCATGGCGAACGGGTGATTGTCAGCGTTGAAGACAACGGTGAAGGCATTGCCTACGGCCAGCAGGGACGAATCTTCGAACCGTTTGTGCAGGTAGGCCGCAAGAAAGGCGGCGCCGGGCTGGGCCTGGCGCTGTGCAAGGAGATCGTGCAATTGCACGGTGGCCGCATGGGGGTGTATTCGCGGCCGGGGCAGGGGACGCAGTTCTACATGGCCTTGCCCCTGTAGGACCAACGCGCCAACCGTTATTGGTGATTCAACGCCCGCAGGATCGCAGCACTTTCGGCATCCGGCGTCCCATCAAACAGCGACGCCCGGAAATGCATCTGGAACGCGGCCACCACATGCCGCGTCGCTACATCCAGCTCGCCCGTCTGTGGCGTCGGATAGCCCAGCTTCGCCAACTCTTCCTGGAACCAGGTAATGCTCGGCAGATCGGCTGCGTACTGCACCTGGTAACGGGCCACCGCCTTGGCGTCCGGCCACATGCCCAGCCCTTCATCCGCCAGGCGCTTCCAGGGGAACAACGGCCCCGGGTCCAGCTTGCGCAGCGGGGCAATGTCGCTATGGCCGATGATGTTTCGCGGGTCGATGCCGTTGCGTTTGCTGATGTCCTTGAGCAGCACCACCAGTGACTGCACCTGCGCTTCGGAATAGGGATACCAGACGCGGCCCGTCGGCAAATCCCGATAACCCGGGTTCACGATCTCGATCCCGATGGAGCTGGAGTTGAGCCAGGTGCGGCCCATCCATTCACTTTCTCCGGCATGCCAGGCGCGCTGGCTTTCATCCACGAGCTTATAGATGGTGGCCGAGGCGTCATCACCGATCAGGTAATGACTGCTGACCTGGCCATGGGTCAACAGCGCCAGGGAGCGCTCAAGGGACGCCGAGGTGTAGTGCACGACGACAAACTGCACACGATTGTCGTGGTTCACCGAAGGATGACTGGTGTCCAGGCGAGGGCCGCTCGCGCAACCGGCGAGCAGGAGAAACAGAAAGGCAGAACACAGAAGTTTCATGGCAGCAAATAGTACGCTTAAGACGATAATGCAACAGTGTAACGTACCGTTTGCTGCCAGGCGGCCAAATGCGATGTTTTAAACAAAATGGAACATTTCCGGTCAGGCCGCCTGCACCTGGTTACGCCCCGCCGCCTTGGCACGATATAACGCCTCGTCAGCGCGCTTGAGCGCCAGGTCGCTGCGTTCTCCCGGCTGAAACTGCGCCATGCCCATGGACACCGTAATCGTCACCGGCTCGCCCTTGAAGTGAAACGGGCAGGCTTGGATGGCTGCACGCAGGGTTTCGCCCACCGCCAACGCATCGGACAGCGACGAGTTGGGCATCAGCAGTACAAACTCTTCACCGCCAAAACGCGCGATGAAGTCGTTCGGCCGCAGGCGTTTGCGAAGCACCGTGGCGATGATTTTCAGCACCTTGTCGCCCGCCAGATGACCATAGCCGTCGTTGATGCGCTTGAAGTGATCGAGGTCCAGCATGGCCAGTGACAGGTTATTTCCACGCTGGTGCCAGGCGTTGACCTCCTGCTCCAGGCGCTCGCTCCAGGCCGCGCGGTTGGGTAGTCCGGTGAGCGGATCGATCAGGGCTTTCTGGCGCTGAACCTCAAGGTGTTCACGGTAGCCCTGAGCCTCTTGCTCCATATTGGCGACCCGTTCGGCCAGGACCTTGAGCCGTGCAGCCACTTCCTGTTCGCGCTGGTCACGCTGGTGGCGGTGTTCATCCATGGTGCCCAGCAACCCTTCGAGATGGCTCTCCAGCACGTGCTTGAGGCTGTCGAGGTCTGCGGCGTCCTGCATGCTGGTTTGCAAACCATCCACTTGTTCGCGGATCTGGGTATCCAGTTCCCTGGCCGCCGAGCGGCTGTCGGCGTGGCCGTCACTGGCGACCTGCAGGTGCCCCTGGAACGCCTCGAGACGGTCGTTGAGCTGCTTGAGGTAGGCTTCAAACTCGTGCTGGCCGCTGTCGGTGATCGCCAGCATCAACACCGCCAGGTCATCGAGGATCGGCAGCAATTCGTACCAGTTCAATCCGTGGGCCAGGCGTTCACGCATGGCTTCGGCCTGGGGCCGATGGCGCTCGGGCAGCGAGAGGTCTTCCAGTAAGCCGAGCAGGGTATCTTCGATGTGCTTGGCCACCGAACTGTAAGACGGCTCGGGGGTGTCGGGCAGGGCGTAGGCTTGATCCGCTTGCAGCTCGTCTGGGTTCGGCTCTGCCTGCTCGGGCGATTCTTGCGGTTCATCGGCCAGGACCGGGGGCAGGGAAAGACTGCCGATCTCTGTCCGCTCCGGCTCACGGGCCTGCACCTCTGGCACCTCGACCATGGCGGCAAGAGCACTCTCGAGCTCAACCTCCGCTTCGATCGGTTGCTCGGGTTCTGGCGTTTCGATAATCGTAGCGGGTGCCTCGACGACAGGCGCTGTGACCGCGACGGCCGGAACAACAGGCACTGCTTCGCTGACAGCGTCGGTAGCCTCTACTGGCGATACCGGCTCAGGGGGCGACTCGATGGGGGCCGGGACCTTCGGCTGCGGTGCAAAAGCCCGCAGCGCCTGGGCCAGTTCCGCCGATTGCGCCGGCGCTTCAACTTCATCCACCGGCCTGGGCTTTGGCGCAGCAGGCGCCGGAGAAGCCGGGCGGGATGGCGTGGGCGCTTCAACCTCCGGCGTGTCGATTGCGTCCTTGGTGCCAAACAGACGCTGCAACAGCCCCGGGCTCGAACGGCTGGTTTCGCCCTCCGGCTCCAGGTTACTCAACGCCTGCCCCTGGAGGCCGCTCAGCTCACTCAGCAACAGCGGGATCTCCCGCGCCTGGCCAACCCGACCGTCCAGCTGCTTGGCGAAAGCCTTCAGCGGGCGACTCACGTCCCGTGGCAAGGGCAGTTTCTGCAACTGAGTGACCAGGGCCGTCAACGCGCTGCCGATCTGGTCAACCCGGGTTTCGCGGCGCTGCTCCGAATCCAGCACGGCCTTTTCCAGGCGCGGCAGCAATGCAGCGAGGGCGGCGTCCATGTCGTCGGTGCGCACCACATCGCGCATTTCCTTCATGCATTGGTCAACCGCTCGGTCGGTCCCTTCTGCCGCCAGGGTGCTGCGCACCAGCCCTCGGCGCAGCAGGTCGAGGCGGGCGGCCCAGCGACGCTCGAGCTTTTCTTGTTGCTCGACGCTTTTAAGGTATTTCTCTTTCCAACGCTGGGCGTCGTCGCTCATGCAAGGGGTCCGCGAGGGCCGGGGCTCAACGCGGGCAATGCATCAGCCGTGAGCGAACCCGGCAGACGAATCTCTACCGCGACGGGCAGGTGATCGGAGATGGGCTGCGCCAGTACCTGCACACTTTCGAGTGTCAGGGTCGGGCTGAGCAGGATGTGATCAAGACAACGTTGCGGTCGCCAGCTGGGAAAGGTGGCTTCGACTTGCGGCGCCAGCAACCCAAGGTCGCGCAACGGGGAATTCTGTAGCAGGTCGCTGGCGTGGGTGTTCATGTCCCCCATCAGCACTTGGTGTTTGTAGTTGCCAATCAACTCGCGGATGTAGGCCAACTGCAGGGTGCGGGTTCGTGCCCCCAACGCGAGGTGCATCATCACCACGACCAATGCTTCCGGCCCTTCGCCGAATCGTACGAGAATTGCACCGCGGCCTTTCGGGCCAGGCAACGGGTGGTCCTCGATCGCCCACGGTTTCAGACGGCTGAGCACACCATTGCTGTGCTGGCCGAGTTTGCCGAGGTTGCGATTGAGTTGTTGATACCAGTAGGGAAAGGCACCGAGTTGCGCAAGGTGTTCGACCTGGTTGATGTAGCCGGAACGCAGGCTGCCACCATCGGCCTCCTGCAGGGCTACCAGGTCGAAGTCACCCAGCAGGTCGCCGATCTTTTGCAGATTGCCGGCACGCCCATTGTGGGGCAGCAGGTGCTGCCAGCCACGGGTCAGGTAATGCCGGTATTTCTCGGTACTGATACCCACCTGGATATTGAAACTGAGCAGGCGCAACCGACTGTCAGCCGGCAGGCCCGTGGATTCCAGGTGATGTTCGTTGACCTTCGGGTCATGCAGGCCAACGACACGTTCAGTACCCCAGCGACGCATGACGGGCCCCTTACTTGGCTGCGCGCTCTTTGGCGATCAATTGGTCGGCCACGTTCAGCGCCTGCTCTTCGCCGCCGGCACTGCCGATGTCAAAGCGGTATTTGCCGTTGACGATCAGCGTCGGTACGCCTTGCACGCCGTATTTCTGGGCCAGTTCCTTGTATTGGGCCATCTTGCCCTTCACAGCGAACGAGTTGAATGTCTCCAGGAACTTGGTTTTGTCGACGCCTTGGGTGGCGACGAAATCGGCCATGTCTTCAGGCTTCACAAGGCGCTTGCCTTCTTTCTGGATGGCATTGAAGACAGCCGCGTGAACCTTGTGTTCTACACCCATGGTGTCCAGGGTAATGAACAGCTGGCCGTGGGCGTCCCATGGGCCGCCGAACAGGGCAGGAATACGTTTGAAGTTCACGTCCTCAGGCAGCTTATCGACCCACGGATTGATGACTGGCTCAAAAGCGTAGCAATGCGGGCAGCCATACCAGAACAGCTCCACCACTTCGATCTTGCCCGGTACGGAAACCGGCACAGGATTGGTCAATTCGACATAGGTTTTACCGGCTTCAAGCGGCACGTCGGCTGCTTGTGCGGTCATGCCGAAAAGGCTGGCAGTGACGAGAGCGGCGCTGAGGATCAGATTACGCATGCTTTACTCCTGGACAAATAAAGTCGCCTCACGCGACCTTTGTTGTGACAGGTCTACGCGGGCTTGAGTTCGTTAGTGTAACGGCACCGGCCACAAAAAAGGGCAGCCTGGGCCACCCTTTTTATGCTTGCATCGACGGATTAATCGAGCGTTAACGTAGCCGGGGCACTTAGTGCAGGCCCTGGATGTATTGGGACACGGCTTCGATGTCCTTGTTGCTGAGTTTCGCGGCGATGCTCTGCATGATCTTGGTATCGCCGTCGTTGGTGCGATTGCCTTCGCGGAAGTCTGTCAGCTGTTTGCCGATGTACTGGGCATGCTGCCCGCTCAAGTGCGGGAAGCCCGCAGCAGCAAGGCCTGCGCCGTTAGGCGAGTGGCAACCGATGCAGGAAGGCATGCCTTTTTCCAGGTTGCCGCCGCGGAACAATTCTTCACCGCGGGTCACCAGTTTCGCATCAGCAGCTCCCACACTGCCTTTCTGGCTGGCAAAATACGCCGCGATATCCGCCAGGTCCTGATCGCTGAGGTTGGTCAACAAGCCGGTCATTTCCAGGACCGTACGCTTGCCGTCCTTGATGTCGTGCATCTGCTTGGTCAGGTAACGCTCACCCTGGCCGGCCAGTTTTGGAAAGTTAGGCGCCGGGCTATTACCGTCCGGTCCATGGCAAGCACCACATACGGCGGCTTTCGCCTGGCCAGCAGTGGCGTCGCCTGCGGCATGGGCAACACCGGTGATGCCCAGGGTCAACAGCAGACTCACGATCAGTTTGTTCATCAGCTAATCCAACTACGGCTAAGGGTTAAAGAGTTATGGACCGGGTTCACTCACCATCAACTGAATGACGGCATGGTAATCCTCGGTACTGCAGTCCATGCACAAACCACGCGGCGGCATCGCCTTGAAACCCTGGGTCACGTGTTGCACCAGCGTGTCCATACCTTGAGCCAATCTTGGCTTCCAGGCTGCCTGGTCACCCCGTCCAGGGGCGTTGGGCAGCTGTCCGGCATGGCAGGCCCCGCAAAAGCGGTTGTACACAGCCTCCGGTTCCTGTGTAGCCTGCGCACTGTAAAGTGGCATCAAGAAACCGAAGGCCAGCAGCCACTTGGTCATACATCGACCTTTTCAGGGTTTGAGAGCGTTTTGCGTTCTAATGCGCAATAAAGGTCTATCGCTCCCGTGAACTTCATCCTTCGCTGGGACAAAGCACACACAAAATCTGCGGCATTATATACTGGCGCTACTGAAACGGAAACGACACCGCTTGCCGCACCTATTCCCGGCACCGCCCACATCGGAAAACTCATGCAACTCAAGAATCCCATCCTCGGCCTGTGCCAACAGTCCACCTTCATGCTCAGCGCCGCCAAAGTCGACCAATGCCCCGATGACGAAGGCTTCGAAGTCGCATTCGCCGGCCGTTCCAACGCCGGCAAATCCAGCGCGCTGAACACCCTGACCCACGCCAGCCTGGCCCGCACCTCGAAAACCCCGGGGCGCACACAGCTCCTCAACTTCTTCAAGCTAGACGATGATCGGCGTCTGGTCGACCTGCCAGGCTACGGTTATGCAAAAGTACCTATCCCGCTGAAGCTGCACTGGCAGCGTCACCTCGAAGCGTATCTGGGTGGCCGGGAGAGTTTGAAGGGTTTGATTCTGATGATGGACATCCGTCATCCAATGACCGACTTCGACCTGTTGATGCTCGATTGGGCCGTCGCCAGCGGCATGCCGATGCACGTCCTGCTGACCAAGGCCGACAAATTGACCTACGGCGCAGCGAAAAACACCCTGCTCAAAGTGCAGGCAGAAATCCGTAAGGGTTGGGGTGATGCGGTGACTATCCAGTTGTTCTCGGCGCCAAAACGCATGGGCCTGGAAGATGCCTACACTGTATTGGCAGGTTGGATGGAACTGGCTGACAAGGGTTCGGAAGCCGCCGAGTAAAAACTCGGGGCAAAAAAAACCCCGGACTTCGTATGGGGAGGGGAAGTTCGGGGTCCAAGTTCCGGACCGCTAGGGCGGGGTCCAGATATCTGCCAACACTTAACACAACATAGGAGCATTGAAGGGCTTCACCACCCATTCAGTAACTCTGAGTAGCAATTCACGGGTTAAGTTCCGGCACGTTCAAAAAACTATTGGAAATAACCCGCCGCGTTTTCCGATCTAAAGCGCTGCCGCGGCATGATGACGCGGCCCAGGCCCCAGGTTTAGTGCGCTTCGTCCCAGTTGTCGCCCACGCCGACGTCTACCACCAGCGGCACATCCAGCTTTGCCGCCTCGCTCATGTGTTCACGAATCCTCGCGCTGACTTCAGCCACCAGGTCCTCACGTACCTCCAGCACCAATTCATCGTGCACTTGAAGGATGACCTTGGCGTCCAGGCCCGAGTCCGTCAGCCAGTTGTCGACCTTGACCATGGCCTTCTTGATGATATCGGCCGCAGTGCCCTGCATCGGCGCGTTGATTGCCGTACGCTCGGCGCCAGCACGCTCCTGAGGCTTGTTGGAATTGATCTCCGGCAGGTACAGGCGGCGCCCGAACAGGGTTTCCACATAACCCTGATCAGCCGCCTGGGCACGGGTGCGCTCCATGTACTCGCGCACCCCCGGGTAACGGGCGAAGTACACATCGATATAAGCCTTGGCGGTCTTGGTGTCGACGCCGATGTCCTTGCCCAGCTTCTGGGCGCCCATGCCGTAGATCAGGCCAAAGTTGATCGCCTTGGCACTGCGACGCTGATTGGACGTGACCTCGGTCAACTCAACCTTGAACACTTCGGCCGCCGTGGCGGTGTGCACGTCCAGGTCGTCGCGGAACGCATTCAGCAAGCCTTCGTCCTTGGACAAATGCGCCATGATGCGCAGCTCGATCTGCGAGTAGTCCGCCGCCAGCAGCTTGTAGCCCTTGGGCGCGACAAATGCCTGGCGGATACGCCGGCCTTCAGCGGTACGCACCGGAATGTTCTGCAGGTTTGGATCGCTGGAGGACAGGCGCCCGGTTGCTGCTACGGCCTGGTGATAGGAGGTGTGCACGCGACCGGTGCGCGGGTTGATCTGCTCCGGCAAACGGTCGGTGTAGGTGCTTTTCAACTTGCTCATGCTGCGGTACTGCATCAGCACTTTCGGCAGTGGGTAGTCATCTTCAGCCAATTTGGCCAAGACTTCCTCGGCCGTCGAGGCCTGGCCCTTGCCGGTCTTCTTCAACACCGGCAACCCGAGTTTCTCGTAGAGAATCGCACCCAACTGCTTGGGCGAGCCCAGGTTGAATTCCTCGCCGGCGATTTCATACGCCTGGCGCTCGAGGTCGACCATCTTGTTGCCCAGCTCGATGCTCTGGATGCCCAGCAAGGCGGCATCCACCAGGGCGCCCTGGCGCTCAATGCGCGCCAGCACGGGCACCAGCGGCATCTCGATGTCGGACAATACGCTGGCCAGGGTAGGAATAGCGGCAAGCTGCTTGTGCAGTTCCTGGTGCAAACGCAGGGTCACATCCGCGTCTTCCGCCGCGTAAGGGCCAGCTTGCTCCAGGGCAATCTGGTCAAAGGTCAGCTGCTTGGCGCCTTTGCCGGCGATATCCTGGAAGCTGACGGTGTCGTGGTCCAGGTACTTCTTCGCCAGGCTGTCCATGTCGTGGCGCGTCGCCACGGAGTTCAGCACATAGGATTCAAGCATGGTGTCGAAGGCAATGCCGCGCACGGTGATGCCGTGTGCCGGGTCACCACCGATGGCGCAGTTGGCCAGGATGTTCATGTCGAACTTGGCGTGCTGGCCGACCTTGAGTTTTTCCGGGTCTTCGAGCAACGGCTTCAGGGCCAGCAGCACGGTGTCCCGATCCAGCTGTTCCGGCGCGCCGATGTAGGAGTGGGTCAGCGGAATGTAGGCTGCTTCATGGGCCTGCACGGCAAACGACACACCCACCAGCTGCGCTTTCTGGGCGTCGATCCCGGTGGTCTCGGTATCGAAGGCGAACAGCTTGGCGTCGTTGAGCTTCTTCAGCCAGGCATCAAACTGAGCCTGGGTGAGGATGGTTTCGTACACCGGCTCCACAGAAACCGGCGCGACCACCTCAACCGCTGCCTCGGCGACCGCGGCCGAAGGAGCAGCGCTCAACTCGACACGCTTGGCATCGCGTTGAATCTCGTCAATCCAGCTCTTGAACTCCAGCAGCGTATACAGCTCCAGCAGCTTCTCGCGATCCGGCTCGATCAGGTGCAAATCATCCAGGCCCACGTCCAGCGGCACGTCGATCTTGATCGTTGCCAGCTCGTAGGACAGGAACGCACTCGCCTTATGCTCTTCCAGTTTGGCGACCAGGGTCTTGGCACCACGAATCGGCAAGGTCGGCACGATATCGAGCTGCTCGTAGAGCTCTTTCAAACCGCCATTTACACCAACCAACAGGCCGGAAGCCGTCTTCGGACCAATGCCCGGAACGCCCGGGATGTTGTCGGACGAATCGCCCATCAACGCCAGGTAATCGATGATCTGCTCGGGAGCGACACCGAATTTCTCCTTCACGCCCTCAACGTCCATGGCGCTACCGGTCATGGTGTTGACCAAGGTAATGTGCCCGTCGACCAGCTGCGCCATGTCCTTGTCGCCGGTGGAAATCACCACCGGACGGTCGGCGGCCGCGCTGCTGCGGGCCAGGGTGCCGATCACGTCGTCCGCTTCGACGCCTTCGACGCACAGCAGCGGGAAGCCCAGGGCGATCACGCTCTGGTGCAGCGGCTCGATCTGCACGCGCATGTCATCGGGCATGCTCGCGCGGTTGGCCTTGTATTCGGCGTACAGCTCATCGCGAAATGTCCCGCCCTTGGCGTCGAACACCACCGCGAACGGACTGTTCGGGTATTGCTTGCGCAGGCTTTTGAGCATGTTCAACACGCCCTTGACCGCGCCGGTAGGCAGGCCTTTGGAAGTGGTGAGCGGCGGCAGCGCGTGAAAGGCGCGGTACAGGTAAGAAGAACCGTCCACCAGGACGAGGGGGGCTTGGCTCATGAGCAGGATCAACCTTTTCGGCGGGTCAGGCGCTAGAATAGCCGGACCAATGACGACAAAGGGACAAGGTTATCATGCGTACAGTAAATCGCCTGTTGTTGACCGGCTTGATTGCACTCACTCCGATGGTGGCCATGGCGGCAGATACTGCCCCTTCGGGCGACCCGGAAGTCACCATTCGCACGGAAGGCGACAAGACCATTCAGGAATACCGCCAGAATGGTTTCCTGTACGCGATCAAGGTGACCCAGAAAGGCTTTCCGCCTTACTTCCTGGTGCGCGCGGACGGAACCGATGCGAACTTCATCCGCTCTGACCAGCCGGATATGCTGATCCCGTCATGGAAGATCTTCGAATGGAAATGATTTCTTAACTTTAATCGGCGCTGCTCCCCGCAGCGCCCGTAACGGCAGTTTTAACCATGTCTGTGTTCACCCCCCTGGCTCGGCCCGAGCTGGAAACCTTTCTTGCCCCTTACGGGCTCGGCCGCCTGCTTGATTTCCAGGGGATTGCCGCTGGTAGTGAAAACACCAATTTCTTCATCAGCCTGGAACAGGGCGAATTTGTCCTGACCCTGGTCGAACGCGGCCCCGTGCAGGAAATGCCGTTCTTCATCGAACTGCTGGACGTGCTCCACGACGCTGATTTGCCAGTGCCTTACGCCCTGCGTACCACCGACGGCGTGGCCTTGCGCGAGTTGGCGGGCAAACCGGCGCTGCTGCAACCGCGCCTGGCGGGCAAGCACATCAAGGACGCCAACGCCCAGCATTGCGTGCAAGTGGGCGAATTGCTCGGGCACCTGCACCTGGCCACCCAAGGCGAGAAGGTGTTGGAACGCAAGACCGATCGCGGGCTGGACTGGATGCTCAGCGAAGGCGCGCAGCTGATCTCGCACCTCGACGCGGAACAACGCGGCCTGTTGCAAGCGGCGCTGGATGAGATCGAGGCGCACAAGGCGCAGATCCTCGCGCTGCCCCGGGCAAACATCCACGCCGACCTGTTTCGCGACAACGCGATGTTCGAAGGCACGCACCTGACCGGGCTGATCGACTTCTACAACGCCTGCTCGGGGCCGATGCTGTACGACGTGGCGATCGCCCTGAACGACTGGTGCTCGGACGCCGACGGCGTGATCGACGGCCAACGGGCGCGGGCGTTGCTGGGGGCTTATGCGGGCTTGCGACCGTTTACCGCCAAGGAAGCAGAGCTGTGGCCGACCATGCTGCGTGTGGCCTGTGTGCGGTTCTGGCTGTCACGCCTGATTGCGGCTGAATCGTTCGCCGGGCAGGACGTGCTGATTCACGACCCGCGCGAGTTTCAGGTGCGCCTGGCGCAACGCCAGCAGGTCAAGACCCCGCTGCCGTTCGCGCTGTAAAGATCGTACGCGATCAAAATGTGGGAGCGGGCTTGCTCGCGAATGTGGAGTTTCAGTCACCAGATGCGCTGACTGATCCACCGCATTCGCGAGCAAGCCCGCTCCCACAGTGGTTATGCGGCGTCTGTCAGAGCGACTCCAGGCACCCAGCCAGGTCATTCCCCAGCTTCTCCAGCACCTGCTCATACCCCTGGGCGGAGGCCGGCGTGTAGCCGCCCAACGCATCCAGCTCCGCCAGCTTCACCGGCAAACCCGCCACCAGCGTTTCCGCAAGGCGCGGGCGCAACGGCGGCTCGCTGAACACACAAGTCTTGCCCACTTCCTGCAAACGCGTACGCATCGCTGCCACATGCTGGGCGCCCGGCTGCACTTCTGCGGCCACACTGAACACTCCGGTGTGCTTGAGGCCGTAGGCATCTTCGAAGTAATCGAAGGCTTCATGGAACACGAAGTACGGCTTGCCGGCGACGTCCGCCATACGTGCCTTCAAGCGCGCGTCCAGTGCATCCATACGGCCATCAAAGGCCTTCACGTTGCTCTGGTAACGCTCGGCGTTCGCCGGGTCGGCAGCGCTGAGGTCCGCCGCCATGCGGTTCGCAATCACCCGGGCGTTGACCGTCGACAGCCACAAATGCGCATCCAGGCTGCCCGGGCGATGGTCATGATCATGTTCGTCGGCATCTTCAGCATGGGAGTGGTTATCTTCGGCGAACCGACGCAGTTTCATTCCCGGAAGGTCCTGCACCGCCACCGTCGGCAAGCTGCGGCCTTTCAAGACACGCGGCAGAAAGCTTTCCATGTCCGGGCCGATCCAATACAGCAGGTCCACCGACTGCACGCGCCGTACGTCGGAAGGGCGCAACGCATAGTTATGCGGCGAAGCGCCCGGCGTCAGCAATACCTCGGGAATCGCCACGCCATCCTGCATAGCAGCAGCAATCAGTTGTAACGGTTTGATACTGGTCAGCACCCGAACCTCCGCCTGAGCGGCACCGGCAAGCAGCAAACTGGTGACAAATACGACAAAAACGGGAAAAAGTCTGGACACGATGACCACTCAAGGAGGCAGGAACAGGTAACATAATAACGTCTCTCACAAATATCTGTCGCCGCTCATGCCTAAAACACCGCTTGCCAGCCGTCCCCATGACCACTCTCACTGCGTGCACAGCGCACTGTCAGAGGCCGACGCACTGTGCGCGCGCCAAGGGCTGCGCCTGACCGCCCTGCGTCGCCGGGTGCTGGAGCTGGTGTGGCAAAGCCACAAGCCGCTGGGTGCCTACGACATCCTCGGCGTGCTCAGCGAGCAGGACGGCCGCCGCGCCGCGCCGCCCACGGTGTACCGCGCGCTGGATTTCCTGCTGGACAACGGCCTGGTGCACCGCATCTCATCGCTCAACGCCTTTGTCGGCTGCAACCACCCGGAACACGCGCACCAGGGCCAGTTCCTGATTTGCCGCGAGTGCCACGCCGCCATCGAACTTGAGCAAAAAAGCATCAGCGACAGCATCATCAAGAGCGCCGGCGACGTCGGCTTCAAGGTCGAAGGGCAAACCGTCGAAGTCGTCGGTGTGTGCTCGGGCTGCCAGGGGGCTTGATGAGCACTGCGTTAATCCGCCTGGAGCAGGTCGGGGTCACGTTCGCCGGGCAAAACGTGCTGGACAACATCGCCCTGAGCGTCGAGCCAGGTCAGATCGTCACGCTGATCGGCCCCAACGGTGCCGGCAAGACCACCCTGGTGCGCGCCGTACTCGGCCTGCTCAAGCCCGACAGCGGCAGCGTGTGGCGCAAGCCGAGGCTGCGGGTCGGCTACATGCCGCAGAAGCTGCATGTGGACCCGACCTTGCCCCTCTCGGTGCTGCGCTTCCTGCGCCTGGTGCCCGGTGTCGACCGTGCCCGCGCACAGTCCGCCCTCAAGGAAGTGGGCGCCGAACAGGTGATCGACAGCCCGGTGCAAAGCATCTCCGGCGGCGAAATGCAGCGAGTGCTGCTGGCCCGCGCCCTGCTGCGCGAGCCGGAATTGCTGGTACTGGATGAACCCGTACAGGGCGTCGACGTCGCCGGCCAGGCCGAGCTGTACAGCCTGATCACCCGCCTGCGGGACCGCCATGGTTGCGGCGTGCTGATGGTCTCCCACGACCTGCACCTGGTGATGAGCACCACCGACCAGGTGGTGTGCCTCAATCGTCACGTGTGCTGTTCCGGCCACCCGGAACAGGTCAGCGGCGATCCGGCTTTTGTCGAGCTGTTCGGCAAGAACGCCCAGAGCCTGGCGATCTACCACCACCATCACGACCACGCCCATGACCTGCATGGCGCCGTAGTCGATGACTCCACCGCATCCCACACCCACGTTCATGGAGATAGCTGCAAGCATGGCTGATTTTCTGCTCTACGCCCTGCTGGCAGGCTTGGCTCTGGCGCTGGTGGCGGGCCCACTGGGCTCGTTCGTGGTCTGGCGGCGCATGGCCTATTTTGGCGACACCCTGTCCCACGCTGCGCTGCTGGGCGTGGCCATGGGATTTCTGCTGGATGTGAGCCCGACCATTGCCGTCACCGTCGGCTGCCTGCTGTTGGCTGTGCTGCTGGTGACCCTGCAACAGCGTCAGCCGCTGGCCTCCGATACCCTGCTGGGCATCCTGGCCCCAAGCACCTTGTCCCTGGGCCTGGTGGTGCTGAGCTTCATGCATGAAGTGCGTATCGACCTGATGGCCTACCTGTTCGGCGACCTGCTGGCGATCAGCCCCACCGACCTGGCGTGGATTCTAGGCGGCAGCGCGGCAGTGCTGGTGCTGCTGGTGACGCTGTGGCGCCCGCTGCTGGCGATCACCGTTCACGAAGAACTGGCCACCGTCGAAGGCTTGCCCGTGGCGGCGCTGCGCATGACCCTGATGCTGCTGATCGCCGTGGTGATCGCTGTCGCGATGAAGATTGTCGGCGTATTGTTGATCACATCGCTGCTGATCATCCCGGCTGCTGCGGCCCAGCGTCACGCCCGCTCGCCGGAGCAAATGGCGCTCGGCGCCAGCCTTCTGGGGATGCTCGCGGTGTGTGGTGGCTTGGCGCTGTCCTGGTTCAAGGACACCCCGGCCGGGCCGTCGATTGTGGTCACGGCGGCCGCCCTGTTTCTGCTGAGTTTTGTCCTGCCCCGTCGTGGGGTGTAGACTTGCTCGCTTTTTGCGCAATTAGAGAGTCGCAGGAATGAAGCTGTTCAACGCCCGTTATCTGCTCCTTGCCGCATTTTCCTTGCTGCTGGGCGCCTGCCAAAGCACCCCGCCCGCCGCCCCCCAGGCGCCGGACGCACGTGCTGCGGCCATCGCACAGCTGGAGCAAAACCTCGCCAGCAGTGAACTGGCCACCGCCGAAGACGAGCTGGCCGCCTTGCAGGCCCAGTCGCCCAACGATCCGGCGCTGGAGCCTTATCAGCGCCAACTGGCCGAAGCCTATTTGCAGCGCAGCCAGATCGTCCTGCAAAAGGGTGATGTCAACGCTGCCGCGACGGCCCTGAGCCGCGCACGGGCATTGATGCCCAAGGCTCCGGCGCTGACCGGTGGCGTCAACAGTGCGATCGCCCATGCCCGTAAAGTCGAGCTGGACAAAGCCGAGGCCGCTCTGAAAGCCGCCGAAGCCAAGCCGCCGGCCAAGGTCATCGACCCGGCAGCGCCAAGCACTACGGTTGCGCTGAACCTCACCGATATCGAGGCGCTGCGCCATCAACTGGATGAGATCGCCACCGATGTGGTGAATTACCAGTGCGATGTGAGCATCCAGGCGCCGCGCACCGAAGATTACCCATGGCTGGCCACGTTGCTGACCAAACGGGTGAAGCGCATCGATTCGGGGTATGACCTGAAGATTCACCGGCAGATCCTGAAGAAGGTTCCGGCGCAGGTCGTGCTGATTCCGCGTAAGACTGAATAACGCCATTCGCGAGCAAGCCCGCTCCCACATTTAACCGAGTTCCAACTTTGGAATGCGGTCAAATGTGGGAGCGGGCTTGCTCGCGAAAGCGATCTAACAAACAACCGATACCTTAAGCCGGAACAGCTTTAGCCTTCGGCTCCCGATCCCAGACCCGATGCTGGGCAATCGCCGCAAAGAACGCCTTAAACGCCTTCGCGTCGCCGCCCACAATCAAGCCCGCATCCGCCTCAAGCTTCAGCACATCCAGCAACTGCTTCGCCTCACCGGCCAGGGCAATTGCTTTCAAGTGCTTGTAGGCCTCCAGCAGGTAATGCAACGCCACACCATCAGCGCTCAACGCCTGAACCGACTTGGCGCCACCCGGCACAAACACCGCATCGAACGCCACCGAAGGCAAGCCTTCCATGGAAGCGTCCACCGGAAGGCTCTTGCCATCCGCCGTCGTTACCGGCGCCGAGGTAGGCCCCAGCAACTTCGCATGCGCACCTGCAGCCTCAAGCGCCTTCTTCAAGGCATCAATCGCCGCACCATCAACACCGTTCGCCGCCAGAATCGCCACCTTGCGGGTCTTGATATCACCCGACAGCAAATTGGCCTGGCTCAACGCTGGCGAGCGTTCCGGAGACGTCTTGCGCTCTGGCACCGTACCTTTAGTCGGTGCTGGCAAGCCCAGGTTCTGCGCCACACGCTTGGCCAGTTCCAAGTCGATGTTGGCGAGGATCTCGTTCACCTGGCGAGCGCGAATAAACTCACGCTCCACCTTGCCCAGTTCAAAGCTGTAGGCGGCGATGATGTGCTCCTGCTCGTGCTTGCTCATGCTGCGGAAAAACAGGCGCGCCTGGGAGAAGTGATCACCGAACGACTCGCTGCGCTCACGGATCTTGTGGGCATCAATGCGCTCCGGATACGTCTCAAAACCACCGTCCTGCGCCGCAGGCGGAGTTTCTTTCGGCCAGCCGCCATCAATCGAGTTCGGCTCGTAGGACGCGCGGCCCTTGTCGATGGTGGTGCGGTGCATGGCATCGCGCTGGCCGTTATGGAACGGCGCTACCGGACGGTTGATCGGCAACTCGTGAAAGTTCGGCCCGCCCAGTCGGCTGATCTGCGTATCGGTGTAAGAAAACAGACGGCCTTGCAGCAGCGGGTCATTGGAAAAGTCGATGCCCGGCACGATATGCCCCGGGCAGAACGCCACTTGCTCGGTCTCGGCAAAGTAGTTGTCCGGGTTGCGGTTGAGCACCATCTTGCCCAGCGGCGTGATCGGCACCAGCTCTTCGGGGATCAGCTTGGTCGGGTCGAGAATATCGAAGTCGAACTTATGCTCGTCTTCTTCGGCGATGATCTGCACGCCCAATTCCCATTCCGGGTAATCGCCACTTTCAATGGATTCCCACAGGTCACGACGGTGGAAGTCCGTGTCTTTGCCCGCCAGCTTCTGCGCCTCGTCCCACACCAGGGAACAGGTGCCAACGGTAGGACGCCAGTGGAATTTGACGAAGTTGGATTTACCCTCGGCGTTCACCAGGCGGAAGGTGTGTACACCAAACCCCTGCATGGTCCGTAGGCTTTTTGGAATGGCCCGGTCAGACATGGCCCAGATCACCATGTGCGCCGACTCCGGCTGCAGCGAGACAAAATCCCAGAACGTATCGTGGGCTGAGCCGCCGGTAGGAATCTCGTTGTGGGGCTCAGGTTTTACCGCATGCACGAAGTCAGGAAACTTGATCGCGTCCTGAATGAAAAACACCGGCATGTTGTTGCCCACCAGGTCGAAGTTACCTTCGTCGGTGAAGAACTTCACGGCAAACCCACGCACGTCACGCACGGTATCGCCGGAGCCGCGTGGGCCCTGAACCGTGGAAAAGCGCGCAAATACCGGGGTTTTATGTTCCGGGTTACGCAGGAACCCGGCCTTGCTCAGCGCCGAATGATTTTCATAGGTCTGGAAATAGCCGTGGGCACCGGTGCCCCGGGCATGGACGATGCGTTCCGGAATCCGCTCATGGTCAAAGTGCGTGATTTTTTCACGCATGATGAAGTCTTCCAGCAGCGATGGGCCACGGGAGCCGACCTTCAAGCTGTTCTGGTTATCGGAAACCTTCACGCCCTGGTTGGTGCGCAGCGCCTGGCCCGTCGCGTCGGAGCGGAATGTTTCCAGGCTTTGCAGCTTGGCGTTGGTGTTGCCACGGTCCAGAGTGTCGGTGCCCGCAAGTTCGCTCTTGGGCGGGGTAACTGGCTTTTTAGTACTCATCAGACAAAAACTCCTCGTTTGCGTAGGCCAGAGCGATCCCCGGCTCTTCTTGAGCAAAACCCCAGGCACGGCACCTGGGAGTTTCGAGTTGCTTATGTAGTGACTGACACGGTTTTGTACCGTTCCTTTTTTATGACCTTTGATCGCGTTATTGCCAAATCGCTGGTCGGATGAGAAATAAATGCTAAGAAACGCTATACGGACAGGCTAAAATGCGCGCCCGGCTAACCGCTGATCCCTTTTTAATGCGCCCCACAAGGTTCGCTACGTGATCGAGTTTCATAACGTCCATAAAACCTACCGGGTCGCCGGTAAGGATATCCCCGCACTGCATCCCACCAACCTGCGCGTCGAAAATGGCCAGGTGTTTGGTCTGATCGGCCATTCCGGTGCGGGAAAAAGTACTTTGCTGCGTCTGATCAACCGCCTGGAGCAACCCAGCGGCGGCCAGATCAAGGTCGATGACGAAGAAGTCACCGCCCTCGACGCCAACGGCCTGCGCCGTTTCCGGCAACAGGTCGGGATGATCTTCCAGCACTTCAACCTGCTGGCATCCAAGACCGTTGCCGACAACGTGGCGCTGCCGCTGACCCTCGCGGGCGAACTTTCCCGCAAGGAAATCGACCTGCGCGTGGCCGAATTGCTGGCGCGGGTCGGCCTGTCCGACCATGCCAAGAAGTACCCGGCGCAGTTGTCTGGCGGCCAGAAGCAGCGCGTCGGCATCGCCCGCGCCCTGGCCACCAAGCCGAAAATCCTGCTGTGCGACGAAGCCACCAGCGCCCTCGACCCGCAGACCACGGCCTCGGTCCTGCAACTGCTGGCCGAGATCAACCGCGAGCTGAAGCTGACCATCGTGCTGATCACCCATGAAATGGACGTGATCCGCCGCGTGTGCGACCACGTGGCCGTGATGGACGCCGGCGTGATCGTCGAGCAAGGCACCGTCGCCGACGTATTCCTGCACCCCAAGCACCCGACCACCAAGCGCTTCGTGCAGGAATCCGAGCAAGTCGACGAAGGCGAACAGCGTGATGACTTCGCCCATGTACCGGGGCGCATCGTGCGACTGACGTTCCAGGGCGAAGCGACCTACGCGCCGCTGCTGGGTACCGTCGCCCGCGACACGGGTGTGGACTACAGCATCCTCGCCGGTCGTATCGACCGCATCAAAGACATTCCCTACGGGCAACTGACCCTCGCCGTCACCGGCGGTGACATGGAGGCCGCCTTCGCCGCCTTCACCGCGGCAGACGTCCATATGGAGGTGCTGCGCTAATGGAAATCCTCTTGAGCTTTTTCTCGAACATCGACTGGTCGGAAATCCTGCTCGCCACCGGCGACACCATGACCATGCTGTTCGGCTCGCTGCTGTTCACCGTATTGCTGGGCTTGCCATTGGGCGTGCTGCTGTTCCTGTGCAGCCCGCGTCAGCTGTTCGAACAAAAGAATGTTTATGCGCTGTTGTCGCTGGTGGTGAACATCCTGCGTTCGCTGCCGTTCATTATCCTGTTGATCGTAATGATCCCGTTCACGGTGCTGATCACCGGCACCTCGCTGGGTGTTGCCGGTGCAATTCCGCCACTGGTGGTGGGTGCCACGCCGTTCTTTGCGCGCCTGGTGGAAACCGCGCTGCGTGAAGTGGACCGCGGGATTATCGAAGCGACCCAGGCCATGGGCGCGACCACTCGCCAGATCATTACCAACGCGTTGCTGCCAGAAGCCCGCCCCGGCATCTTCGCGGCGATTACGGTGACGGCGATTACACTGGTTTCCTACACGGCCATGGCCGGTGTAGTGGGTGCCGGTGGCCTGGGTGACCTGGCGATCCGCTTCGGTTATCAGCGCTTCCAGACCGACGTGATGGTGGTCACCGTGGTGCTGCTGCTGATCCTGGTACAAATTCTGCAAACCGTCGGCGACAAGCTGGTGGTGCACTTTTCTCGAAAATAACGGCTATTGCCGGCGTTAAGCCGGCCAATTCCCGAACAAGGAGCTTGTTGAATGAAAAAACTACTGGTTGCTTTCGCCGCCGTTGCCGCGTTCTCCGCCCACGCCGCCGAAACCCTCACCGTGGCCGCGTCCCCGGTGCCGCACGCTGAAATCCTCGAATTCGTGAAGCCGGCTCTGGCCAAGGAAGGCGTGGACCTGCAGGTCAAAGTCTTCACCGACTACGTTCAGCCAAACGTACAGGTAGCCGAAAAGCGCCTGGACGCCAACTTCTTCCAGCACCAGCCGTACCTGGATGAGTTCAACAAAGCCAAGGGCACTCACCTGGTGAGCGTTGGCGCTGTGCACCTGGAGCCTCTGGGCGCCTACTCCAGCAAGTACAAGAAGCTGGAAGACCTGCCAAGCGGCGCCAACGTCGTGATCCCGAACGACGCCACCAACGGCGGCCGTGCGCTGTTGCTGCTGGCCAAGCACAACCTGATCACCCTGAAGGACCCGACCAACATCCTGTCGACCATCAAGGACATCACTGAAAACCCGAAAGGCCTGAAATTCCGCGAACTGGAAGCCGCCACCCTGCCGCGCGTGCTGACCCAGGTCGACCTGGCGCTGATCAACACCAACTACGCCCTGGAAGCCAAGCTGGACCCCTCCAAGGACGCACTGGTGATCGAAGGCAACGACTCGCCTTACGTGAACATCCTGGTGACCCGCGAAGACAACAAGGATTCGGACGCGGTGAAGAAGCTGGTAGCAGCCCTGCACACCCCGGAAGTGAAAGCGTTCATTCTTGAGAAGTACAAAGGCGCGATCCTGCCGGCGTTCTGATCCAAGGCCGAAACCCCGATCGATCGTTCCCACGCTCTGCGTGGGAACGCATCCTGTGACGCTCCGCGTCACGACCTCAAAAGCGGACGCAGAGCGTCCAGTGCGGCATTCCCACGCAGAGCGTGGGAACGATCTAATGATCTAAACCAATGTGGGAGCGGGCTTGCTCCCACATTTGATTTGTGTCGCTCAGAAAATGGTCGGCAGGCTTATTTACGCTGCAACAACCCCGGGAACTGCGCTACCAGCTTCTGGTTGTTCAACGGCGCCCGGATAAACCCGCGCTGGGTGCCGTCCGGCCCGATCAGCGCGAGGTTGCCGCTGTGGTCGACGGTGTAGTTGGGCTTGCTGGTGTCTGCCGGAATAAACGGAATGCTCACCGCATTCGAAACCTTCTGCACATCGTCCACACTCGCACCGGTCAGGCCCTCGAACTGTGGATCGAAGTAGCCCAGGTACTGCTTGAGCTGCGCCGGTGTATCGCGGTTCGGGTCAACGCTGACCAAAATCACCTGCAACTTATCCACAACGTCCTTGGGCAGCTCGCTCTTGATCTGCCGCAGCTGGGCGAGGGTGGTTGGACAGATGTCCGGGCAGAAGGTGTAGCCGAAGAACAGCACGCTCCACTTGCCTTTCAGCTCGTTGACCACCACCGGCTGGCCGTCCTGGTTGGTCATGGTCACCGGTGGCAACTGACGGCTTTGCGGCAGCAGGATGATGCCGGCATCGATCAAGGCCGTCGGGTCGCCCTGGCCTTTGCCACTCAGGACTTTGTTGACGGTCAGGCCCATGATCAACGCGACAATGGCCACCAGAATGAAGACAGTTTTTTGAGTTCGAGTCATAGGTTCAACAATAGGTAATGGTCTACGAGCAGGGCGATAAACAGCATGAACAGGTACCCGATAGAGTACTTGAAGGTGTTGATCGCCGCGTGCGGCCGACTGCCACGGTACAGCACCCAGGCCCATTGCAGAAAGCGCCCGCCCAGAACCAGTGCGCACACCAGGTACAGCATGCCGCTCATGTGGATGACATAGGGCATCAGGCTGACCGCCAGCAAGGCGAAGGTGTAGAGCAGGATATGCACCTTGGTGTAGTGCTCGCCGTGGGTCACGGGCAGCATCGGGATGTCGGCCTTGGCGTATTCCTCCTTGCGGTGAATCGCCAGGGCCCAGAAGTGCGGCGGGGTCCAGGCGAAGATGATCAGCACCAGCAGCAACGGCTCGGCGCTGACGTGGCCAGTGACGGCAACCCAACCCAGCAACGGCGGCGCGGCGCCAGCCAGCCCACCGATGACGATGTTCTGCGGCGTCGCACGCTTGAGAAAGCCGGTGTAGATCACCGCATAACCCAACAGCGAGGCCAGGGTCAGCCAGGCGGCCAGCGGATTGGTAAACGCCAGCAACAGCGCCAGCCCGGCCACCGCCAGCACCATCGCAAAAACAAGCGCCGCCACAGGCGATACGCGCCCTTCCGCCAGCGGGCGCTTATGGGTACGCGCCATCAGCGCATCGATGCGCCGGTCCACCACATGGTTGACCGCCGCCGCGCCGCCGGCACACAGCGCGATCCCCAGGTTGCCGAAAATCAGCACCGGCCACGGTACCCCGGCGCGGGTGGCGAGGAACATGCCCACCAGCGAGGTGATGAGCATCAGCACCACCACTTTTGGCTTGGTCAGCTCCAGATAGTCACGCCAGATCGCCTGGCTGTGACGCTCGCTGATCAAGGTCGCCATGGCATCTCTCCTTTAATGGTTATGAGGCCCGACACGTGTTTACGCGGGCTGAAGCGCCAGCCGAACGGCAACTGATGTCGCACCCGAACCAGGCTGGTGCGGGCGTGGTAATTGACCAGCACCAGCGTCAGCAGCAACGCCGCGCCGCCGGCGTTATGCGCGACCGCAACCGGCAGCGGCAGGTGGAAGTACACGTTACTCAGGCCCAGGCAGAGTTGCGCCGCCAGGGCGATCAGCAACAGGCCCGCCAGGCGGGTCATGCCGACCACCTTGAGCTGCCAGGCCAGGCCCAGCAACACGACAGTGACCAGCAGCGCGCCAATCCGGTGGGTGAGGTGAATCGCCGTGCGCGCATCACTGTCCAGTTGCCCGCCGAGGTAATTGGGGCCGATATGCTGGGTCAGGTGAAAGCCATTGGCGAAATCCGCCGCCGGCCACCATTGCCCGTGACAGGTCGGCAGGTCGATACACGCCACGGCTGCGTAGTTGGAGCTGACCCATCCACCCAGCGCGATCTGGCCGATCACCAGCACCAGCCCGGCCGTGGCCCAATACTGCAAACGCCTGGGCACGATCAGCGCCGGCAATACGCCGGACAATCGCAGCGTCAGCAAGAACAGCAGGCTCAACGTCGCAAACCCGCCCAATAAATGCCCGGTGACCACTTGCGGCCAGAGCTTCAGCGTCACCGTCCACATGCCAAACGCTGCCTGGGCGAACACCACCGCCAACAGGAACAACGGCAGCTTCAACGGCTGGCCCGGATGATGCCGATGGGTCCAGGCGCGCGCCGCCAGCAGCACGATCAACAGCCCGAGGGTGCCGGCGAAGTAACGGTGGGTCATCTCGTTCCAGCCCTTGTCCGCCTCGACCGGCGTGTCCGGGTAATGCAGTTCGGCATGGGCCAGCTGGGCTTCGCTTTTCGGCACGCTGATAAAGCCATAGCAACCCGGCCAGTCCGGGCAACCGAGACCCGCGTGGGTAAGGCGGGTATAGGCGCCCAGCAGCACCACGATCAGGGCCAGCAGGGTGGCAAACAGCGCGAGGCGAAATCCAGGTTTGGCCATGACGGTGTCCTTATCCGATGTTCGACAGTTTCAGCAGCAGGCGCAGGTCGTTGAGCAGGTCCTTGCCCTTGACCCGGGCGTCGTAGCGCAGCACCAGGTTGCCGTGGGGGTCGACGATCCACAGCTGGGCATCGCCGCCGCCTTGGGCGGCGGCGTCTTTGTTGAAGGTCGACAGGTCCAGGGAATAGCGTTGCAGTTGCGGGTATTCGGCCTTGAGTTTGGCGTCATACGCGGTGCTGACCGGCTGCGCACTGGCCAGGGCGTGGCTGGCGCGGGAGGCATCACGGCCCAGGCCGATCTGGAGCTGGCGTGCGAGGTACACCAGTTGCTGGCAGTCGGCGGCGCAAGCGGTGGGCGCGGTGACCAGCAGTTGCCAGCGGTCTTCGTCAGCCTGCACGCCAATGTCGGCACGGGTCTGGCCATTGCCGATCATCTCGCCGTGGTAACTGCGGCTGTCCGGCACCCAGAACTGCAATTTGTACATAAAGGTGGCGAGCACCATCGGGCCGACCACCATCAGCAGGATCAGGATCAGTTGCCAACGGCCCTTGCGCCGATTGGGCGCTGCCGGCGCGTCAGACATGTTGAGTGGATTCATGGCCGCTCCCATGGCGCTTCTCCTTTTTTGTGTTGTGCCATCCGAGGTAGAGGTAAAGGCCGAACAGCGCCACCGCCATGGCGAACCACTGCACGGCATAGCCCAGGTGTTTTTCCGGGCCCATGGCGACCACGGGCCAGCTGGTTTCGTAGGTAGCCGGGCCCGCTTCAGCCCGCACTTCATGGGCGAATCCGCTGCGACCCAACTCGGCCCACAACGCCTCGGGATGCAGCGCGGTCAGCAATCGTGGCCACTGTGCGCCCGCCGGATCGGCATGCAACTGGAAGGTCTCGCCAGGCGCCACATAGACCCAGGCATCGAGATTCAGCAGTTGTTCGGGAGTGGTGAAAACCGGTGGTGCGCGCCGGTCCGGCCAAGGCAGCCAGCCACGATTGAGCAACAGCCACTCGCCGCTGGCCTGATCATGGAAAGGTTGCAGTAGCTCCACACCGACCTTGCCGTCGCGAAAGCGGTTATCCAGCAACACGCTGTGCTCGGCATCGAACTGCCCGCGCAGATGCACACGACGGAACGCCGGATCTTCGGTGGCCTGCAGTTGCGTACTGCTCATGGGCTCGGCAGCGCGGCGCTCGGCGTAAGTGTCCAGCAGCGCCTGTTTTTCGTGACCGCGAGACAGCTGCCAAAAGCCGAGAAATACCAGTAACGGCAGCAGCACGAGTACCACCAGCGTCGGCGCAATACCGGGGCGAAAGGGTTTCATGGCATTGCCGCAGAGGTCGGTGCTGCGCTGGCTATACTGAATCTCATTGCTCGCCCCCTCCAAAAAAGAGCCCCGGAGCCCACCATGCTCAAAGCAGCCATTGCCCTGATGCTGATTGCTACCGTCGTGAGCCTGTTCAGTGGCTTGTTCTTCCTGGTCAAGGACGAGGGCAACTCCAACCGCCTCGTCACTGCCTTGACCGTGCGTGTGGTGCTGGCCGTGATCACCCTGGGGTTGATCACCTGGGGTTTCTTCAGCGGCCAACTGGTATCTCATGCGCCCTGGTGAAACACCTCAAAGCACGTAAACGAAGAAAAACAGTCCGATCCACACCACGTCCACAAAGTGCCAATACCAACTGGCCGCCTCGAACCCGAACTGGTGTTCGTTGTTGAAATGCCCCTTCAGGATGCGCATCAGCATCACAAACAAAATGATCGTGCCGATGGTCACGTGGGCACCGTGGAAGCCGGTGAGCATGAAGAAGGTCGCGCCGTACACGCCGGAACCCAGGGTCAGGCCCAACTCCTTATAGGCATGGATGTATTCCTCGGCCTGGAACCCGAGAAACGCCCAACCCAGCAACACGGTGATCGCCAGCCAGATCTTCAGTGCGCCGCGATGGCCTTTGCGCAAGGCATGGTGGGCGATAGTGATGGTCACGCTGGAGCTGACCAGCAAGATCGTGTTGATCAGCGGCAAGCCCCACGGGCTGATGGTGCCCTTGGGCGCCGGAAACATTTTCGGGTCGGGATTGTTCAGCAGCGGCCAGGCAAATTCGAAGTTCGGCCACAGCATGTGCGCGATGCCCTTGTGGCCTTCGCCCGCCAACCACGGCGCCGACATGTGCCGCACATAAAACAGCGCACCGAAAAAAGCGATGAAGAACATCACTTCGGAAAAGATGAACCAGGTCATGCCCCAGCGAAAGGAGCGGTCCATCTGCGAACTGTACAAACCGGCGCGACTTTCCTTGATCACCGCGCCGAACCAGCCAAACATCATGTAGGCCAGCAGCAAGCCACCGACGAAAAAGATCAGCGGGCCGTGGGATTCCGGGCGTGCGGCCTTCAAATCGTTGAACCAGGTCGCCAATCCGAACACCGTGATCAGCATCCCCAACGTAGCAATTATTGGCCATTTGCTTTGCGCTGGTACGTAGTACGTATCATGAGTCGACATGTATTCGTTCTCCTAATCGAGCCCGCAAGCAACGCCTAGCCGCCGGTATGGACAGCCACGGGCGGTTGGCGCGCGGTGATATCGAACAGCGTGTACGCCAGGGTCAAATGCTTCACATCCTTGGGCATGTCGCGGTCGACAATGAAGCGCACCGGCATCTCTATGCGCTGACCTGGCTGTAGCACTTGCTGGGTGAAGCAAAAACACTCGGTCTTGTGGAAGTACATCGCCGCCTCGGCCGGCGAAATGCTCGGCACCGCCTGGGCGGTCATCGGCTTGTCGGTGGGGTTGTAGGCCACGAACAGCATCTCGGTGACTGCGCCGGGATTGACCACCACCTCGTCGGCCTTGGAGTGGAATTCCCAGACCATATCGATGGCATTGGTGGACAGGAACTGCACCCGCACCTGCCGCGTCGGGTCCACCACCTGCTCGCCTTCGTACTGCCCGGCGGTCTTGCCATTGATGCCGAACGCCTTGCACATCACGTCGTAGATCGGCACCAGGGCAAAGCCGAAGGCGAACATCGCCACCACCAGGATCAGCAGGCGCGTGACCAGGCGCTTGATAGGCACGGACTCAAGCATGGCGGCCACCTGCGAATGAATGTTCTGCGAATGGCCTTTCTGTGGGCGCTGGCTTGCCTGCGATGCTGGCAACTCGGTCTTTCAGGTACACCGAAGTGATGCCATCGCAGCCAAGCCAGCTCCCACAGGATAGGGAGGTGTTCATTTGACCTCCGGTGGCGTGGTGAAGGTGTGGTACGGCGCGGGCGAAGGAATGCTCCACTCCAGCCCTTCGGCGCCATCCCACGGCTTGGCCGGCGCAGGCGGGCCGCCACGGATGCACTTGATGACGATGAACAGGAAGAAGATCTGCGTCGCGCCAAAGGTGAAGGCACCGATGGAGGAGACCATGTTGAAGTCGGCGAACTGCAGGTTGTAGTCCGGCACCCGACGCGGCATGCCGGCAAGCCCTACGAAGTGCATCGGGAAGAACGCCATGTTCATCCCCACGAACGACAGCCAGAAGTGCAGCTTGCCCAGGGTTTCGTCGTACATGTGGCCGGTCCATTTCGGCAGCCAGTAGTAGGCCGAGGCGAAGATCCCGAAGATCGCCCCAGGCACCAGTACGTAATGGAAGTGCGCCACCACGAAGTAGGTGTCGTGGTACTGGAAGTCCGCCGGGGCGATGGCCAGCATCAGCCCGGAGAAACCACCGATGGTGAACAGAATCACGAAGGCCACCGCGAACAGCATCGGCGTCTCGAAGGTCAGCGAGCCTTGCCACATGGTGCTGACCCAGTTGAACACTTTCACGCCCGTGGGCACCGCGATCAGCAGCGTGGCGTACATGAAGAACAGCTCGCCCACCAGCGGGATGCCCACCACGAACATGTGGTGCGCCCACACGATGAACGACAGGAACGCGATGCTCGCCGTGGCGTACACCATCGAGGTGTAGCCGAACAGCGGCTTGCGCGAGAAGGTCGGGATGATCGAGCTGACGGCACCGAACGCCGGCAGGATCATGATGTACACCTCGGGGTGGCCGAAGAACCAGAACACATGCTGGAACAGCACCGGGTCACCACCACCGGCGGCACTGAAGAAGCTGGTGCCGAAGTGGATGTCCATCAGCATCATGGTCACGCAGCCCGCCAGTACCGGCATCACCGCGATCAGCAGGAAGGCTGTGATCAGCCAGGTCCAGACGAACAGCGGCATTTTCATCAACGTCATGCCGGGGGCGCGCAGGTTGAGGATGGTGGCGACCACGTTGATCGCGCCCATGATCGAACTGATGCCCATCAAGTGGATGGCGAAGATGAAGAAGGTCACGCTTTCCGGCGCGTAGGTGGTGGAGAGCGGGGCGTAGAAGGTCCAGCCGAAGTTCGGCCCGCCGCCGGGCATGAACAGGGTGGAAACCAGCATCAGGAACGCCGCCGGCAACAGCCAGAAACTGAAGTTGTTCATGCGCGGCAGGGCCATGTCGGGCGCGCCGATCATCAACGGGATCATCCAGTTGGCCAGGCCGACAAACGCTGGCATCACCGCACCGAACACCATCACCAGGCCGTGCATGGTGGTCATCTGATTGAAGAACGCCGGCTCGACGATCTGCAAACCCGGCTGGAACAGCTCGGCACGGATCACCATGGCAAACGAGCCACCAAGCAGGAACATGCAGAAGCTGAACCACAGGTACATCGTGCCGATGTCTTTGTGGTTGGTGGTCAGTACCCAACGCATCAGGCCCTTGGCGGGGCCGTGAGCGTGGTCACCGGCATGACCGTGGTCATCGATCACAGCGCTCATGGCCTTTCTCCTGCGAACGAGTGGGCGGGACGGTTCAGGGAATATGCAATGAAGGAAGTCATTTGCTTTCCGCCTGTTTCAGAGCCAGCACGTCTTTAGGTGTGACCATGTCGCCTTTGTTGTTGCCCCAGGCGTTACGTTCATAGGTCACGACCGCCGCGATATCGACTTCCGACAGTTGCTTGCCGAACGCCGCCATGGCGGTGCCGGGCTTGCCGAAGTACACGCGGTGCAGGTGGTCTTCCTTGGGCCCGGTGGCAATCGGCGAGCCCTTGAGCGCCGGGAACATCGGCGGCAGGCCCTGGCCTTCGGCCTGGTGACAGGCGACGCAGGTAGTGTGGTAGATCTTGTCGCCACGGGCCACCAGCTCATCCAGGGTCCATTCCTTGGAGGTCAGCTCCTTGAGCTTGGCGGCCTCTTCCTTACGCTCGCCGAGCCAGGTGTCGTAGTCGGCCTTGGATTTGACCTCCACCACGATCGGCATGAAGCCGTGGTCCTTGCCGCACAGTTCGGCGCACTGGCCGCGATAGATGCCGGGCTTTTCGATGCGGGTCCAGGCCTCGTTGACGAAGCCGGGAATCGCATCACGCTTCACCGCAAACGCCGGCACCCACCAGGAGTGAATCACGTCCGCAGCGGTCACCAGGAAACGCACCTTGGCACCCACCGGCAGCACCAGCGGCTGGTCGACTTCCAACAGGTAATGCTCGCCTTTGACGGCCTGGTTATGGATCTGCTCGGCGGGCGTGGCCAGGTTGCTGAAGAACTCGACATCCTGGCCCAGGTATTTGTAATGCCACTTCCACTGGTAGCCGGTGACCTGGATATCGATATCCGACTCAGTGCTGTCGTAGATGTTGATCAGCGTCTTGGTGGCCGGAATGGCCATCGCCACCAGGATCAGCAAGGGCACCACGGTCCAGAGAATCTCCACCGTCGTACTCTCGTGGAACTTGGCTGCCACCTGTCCCGTGGAGCGCCGGTGAACGATCATCGACCAGAACATCGCGCCAAACACGACGATGCCAATCGCCACACAAATCCAGAAAATGGTCATGTGCAGGTCAAACACGGCGTGACTGACTTCAGTGGCCCCTGGCGCCATATTCGTTGTCCAGGCGGCTTGCGCCTGGCCGAATACTGACCACAACAGGAGGCCCATCCAAACATGTGGATGTCGCGTCATTGCGGGTTCCCCTTATCATTCTTGTTATCCCGCCGGTTTGCACCTGCGGCCAAGGGAGCGGCTTCCATACTGCTTACAACCGCCAGGCCTTGCCTGCTCATGCAGTCGGGCGTCATCAGCTAATTGCGTACAAAATCGAGTATAGACAGCGACCGCCACCCCGCAATGTGATCGGGCAAATGAACGAAAATGAGGAAACGGACCACACAACAGGACCGGTGGCGCGCGTTATCCGACGAACGATGGCAATTTGATATAACGCCAGCGCATAACCATGAAATAATTATGACAAATGCGTCTTAGGCTCTCGTATAAACGAGCTACCTTATGCTCTCCCTATTTCCTACGCCTGCATCACTGGAGCTTTCATGAACACCGCCGCATTGCGCGAGCAGATTTCCCGTGCCCATCAACACGAATCCAGCACTGGCCAGCTTGCTCAGCAGCTGGAAGTCCAGTTACCGCACCTGCACCCGGCGATTTCCGTGCCTGACGTCGACGCCAAGGGCGTGATGACGCGTTTTGTAAGCGCCTACATCGACCAGGTCCCCGATCTGCTGGACGCGGCCAACGATGTCGCCCGCGAAGCCGGTATTGAAAGCCAGATCAAACCGGTGCTGAAAATCGCCGAACATTTCTTCCTGCAGCCGCCGGCGATCCTGGCCGGGCATGAAGGCCTGGACGGTTTGCTGGATGAGGCTTACCTGGCGCATCGCCTGGTGGAAGAGGTCAACGATCTGTATATCAAGCACTTCGGCCAGCCGTTGATTCCGCTGGATACCACTGTGGCGAACGTGATTGCCCACCAATTGATCGGCGAGGCGTTTGCCAATCAGCTGGATGAGGCGGTGCACCACGCGGTGGATGAGATGCTTAACGAGGAGAGTTTTGCGCTGGAGTCGGTCGAAGCCTACCGCGACAAGCTCAAGAGCCCGGACACGGAAGCGGCTTGGAAGCGCTGGCCGTGCCTGTCGCGGCAGTTGGGCGTGGGTCTTGAGCTGGACCAGCCAGCTTAGATTTGCCGGCTTGCAAAGATCCAATGTGGGAGCGGGCTTGCTCGCGAAAGCGGTGTATCAGAAACACATTCAGTGACTGACACTGCGCCTTCGCGAGCAAGCCCGCTACCACATTTTGATCCGGTTTCGTCAGCCAACAGACGGCGCCGAGCCTATTCCGGTCGTCGTTCTTACCCGTCCTTCCAACCTGCGCTTCAACCCCCGCGCCTCGATCATCAGCTTCGAGCCCTTGGCCGCATTGGCCCGACCCCATTCCTCCAATAGCTCAAGGCAGGAGTGGTCGATATAACTCAGGTTACTGAGCGGCACATGCAAGGTGGTCCCGGCGGGTACCGTCGACAGCACCTGGGTCAATGCAGGCACCTTGAGAAAGGTCCCGGCCCCCGTCAATCGCAGCTCCATCTCGCCCTCCTGCGGCAGGTCGATCAGGCTTATCTTCAAGCGTGAGGCCTTGAACGCCAGCTTCACCAGCGTCAACCCGAAGCCCACCAACACACCCGTCAGCAGGTCGGTAAAGATGATCGCCAGCGCCGTCGCCGCGTAGGTAAACATCGGCATTCGCCCGTAGCGCGCCAGGCCACGAAACGCCTTCATGTCCACGAGCTTGATCCCGGTGTACACCAGCACACCCGCCAGGCTTGCCACCGGAATGCTTTGCAGCACACTGGACAGCAACAGCACGAACGCCAGCAGCCACAAGCCGTGGAACATCGCCGACAAACGCGTGGTAGCGCCGGCCTGGACGTTGGCCGAACTGCGCACGATCACACCGGTCATCGGCAGGGCGCCGACCAGGCCACACAGCATGTTGCCCACGCCTTGTGCCGACAATTCCTTGTCGAAGTCGGAACGCTGGCCACTGTGCATACGGTCGACTGCCGCCGCCGAAAGCAGCGTTTCAGCGCTGGCGATAAATGCCACGGCGAAGGCCGCGATCAACAGATTGGGATCCGCCAGGTTCAGCAGGTCGCTGGGGCGCAGCCAATCGATGGCATCCGCGAGATTTTCCGGCACCTCCACCCGCTTGACCTGCAACGCCAGCACCAGACTGGTGACTGTCGCCAAACCCACGCCGAGCAGGGCGCCGGGGACGAAGCGCAGCTTTTGCGGGCGGAACTTGTCCCACAGCCACATCACCATAATCGTCGACAGCCCGAGCAAACCGGCCTGCCAGCCGAGCCCGCCGCCCAATGTGGGGATCGCCTGGATCAGTGCCGCAGGGAAGCCGGCGAGGTTATCCAGCCCCGAGGGCTTTGGCACACCGTCGAGCATCACGTGTACTTGCGACAGGACAATCAGCACCCCGATCCCCGCCAGCATCCCGTACACCACTGCAGGCGCAGTCACGCGGAACCAGCAGCCCAGGCGCAAACGCCCGGCCACCAATTGCAGGAAGCCCGCCAGCAACAGGATCGGCCCGAGCATGGCCATGCCATGCTGGCGAACCAGTTCGAACACCAACACCGCCAAACCTGCCGCCGGACCGCTGACTTGCAACGGCGACCCCGCCAGCCAACCGACCACCAGGCCACCGATGATCCCGGTGATCAAGCCTTTGGCCGGAGGCATTCCGGACGCGATGGCGATCCCCATGCACAGCGGCAGGGCGACCAGAAACACAACCACGGAAGCCAGCAGCTCCCGTGGCAGCACAGCTTTCAATTGAGCAGCACGCATAATGACTCTCCCGAGGCATTCGCCGGGCGTGGCAAGGCCTGGCTGCTCGAATGGCAGCCATCGCGTTACCCGACAGGGGATTGTTTTAGAAGCGCGCTTTAGGCGTCGCGGATGGAATCGGCTGGGTACCGTTCAAGGGCAGGAACGCTGCCTGATCCGCATCGTAGGCCCTGATTTCGCTGGTCTCGATGTCGTAGACCCAGCCATGGATAAACAAATGCCCGTTGGCCATGCGCGAGGCCACGGAGGGATGAGTGCGCAGGTGCTGCAGTTGGGCGATCACGTTTTCTTCGGTCAGCACGTGCATGCTTTCGTGTTCGTTGGCGCAATCGCAGTTGTCCTGGACCATGGTCTTGGCGACCTCGGCGTGGCGCAGCCAGGCCTTTACCGTGGGCATTTTTTCCAGGCTTTGGGGGTTGAGCACCGCGCGCATGGCGCCGCAGTCGGAGTGGCCGCAAATGATGATGTGCTGCACACCAAGGGCCAGTACGGCGTACTCGATAGCCGTGGAAACACCGCCGTTCATCTGCCCATAAGGCGGCACGACGTTACCGACGTTACGGGTCACGAACAAATCCCCAGGGGAGCTATGGGTGATCAGCTCGGGAACAATGCGCGAGTCGGCGCAGGTAATGAACATCGCCCGCGGGCTCTGGGCCGTGGCGAGTTTTTTGAAGAGCTCTTCCTGCTGGGGGAAGATCTCGTTATGGAAATGCAAAAAGCCTTCAACGATGTGCTGCAGCGCTGCATCGGCGGATTCCGCCTCGTGAGGGGCTGAAGCCGACGCAGCCAACGGCTGTTTATCCTTGTCACTCATAATTCATCCTCTTGGTTGGAGCAGGGGAGTTTTCCAGTGCGGCCGGCGCCCAAACTGAAGCGCCGACTCATTAGTCACTCGATGAACAAGGTACCCGCCGAAACTTAACTCAAACTGAATGAGCCGCTCTAGATCGGGGCTTTCAGTGATATCAAAACGCGACTATCCCTACAGAAAAGTACGCTTATCCAGCAGTTTACAATAATGCCATCTGTCTGCCCGGCGGACAAAACGCCGTGCAATCCAGATTAAACCCTTCCCGCCGGTTGAGCCCCAATCGTTTGATCGCCTTGGCGAAACGTTGCGCCAGCAAATCGGCAAACGGCCCTTCGCCACGCATGCGTACACCGAAGCGGCTGTCGTAGACCTCACCGCCGCGCACCTGCCGCACCAGGCTCATCACATGGGCCGCGCGCTGCGGGTAATGGGCCGCCAGCCATTCCTCAAACAGCGGCGCCACCTCCAGAGGCAAACGCAGCATCATGTACGCCGCGCTTTGTGCCCCCGCGGCATGAGCTTCGGCCAGCAGGCTTTCCAGCTCGCTGTCGTTGATCATCGGGATCATCGGCGAACACAGCACGCCCACCGGGATCCCCGCCTCACGCATCACCCGGATCGCCCGCAGCCGGGCCTTGGGTGCAGCCGTGCGCGGTTCGAGGATGCGCTTGAGTTCATCGTCCAGGCTGGTGAGGCTGATCATCACCGCCACCAGCCGCTGCTGCGCCAGCTCGGTCAGCAGGTCGAGGTCCCGCAGGATCAGCGAGCCCTTGGTAATGATCGTCACCGGATGACGGTAGCGCAGCAGCACTTCGAGGGTTTGCCGGGTGATCTTGTACTCGCGCTCGATGGGCTGGTACGGGTCGGTGTTGGAGCCCAGGTTGATCGGCGCGCAGGTGTAGCCCGGTTTCGACAGTTGCTGCTCAAGCACCTCGGCGGCGTTGGTCTTGGCGATCAGCTTGGTTTCGAAGTCCAGCCCCGGCGACAGGTCCCAATACGCGTGGCTGGGCCGCGCATAGCAGTAGATACAACCATGCTCGCAGCCGCGATACGGGTTGATCGCCCGGTCAAACGGGATATCCGGCGAGCTGTTGCGGGTAATGATGGTTTTCGCGGTTTCGATACGGACTTCGGTGCCCTGGGTCTGTGGCACTTCCTGATACCAACCGTCGTCTTCCGCCACGCTGACGGTGGGCGCAAAACGGTTGTGCAGGTTGGTGGCCGTGCCGCGCCCGCGAGGCGGCAAAGGGACATTCATAGTCAGACCTCATAAACTGTATCCATATACAGTATTCGAGAAGATCGCTTTTCACCAGCACCACTGGGCGGCGCGGTCTAGCATCGACCTTCGCACGAACGGAATGACACCTTCCTACATGTAACCAAACAAGAAATAAATCGCGACATATGTGACATGGATAAAGTTATTAACACATCGCTATGATCACAACTTAACTCATTACCACCTACAGGATATTTATGTCTCAGGATGAACTACGCTTTACATGCGAAGACTTTGAAAAAGATAACAGCCCGGAAGTATTAATGGAGCGCTTTACCGACGGTAAACTGTCCTACGCCATGTATGCCTCTTCCTCCAACAGGGACGGGCACTACGACACCACTTCCTCCACCACCGACCTGGATAACGACGGCGACTTCGATGAACAGGACAAGACCATCTTCCTGAACATGGCGAATAGCTTTGTAAAAACCTGCGCCCCTCGATAATTAATCGGCTAGTTGCCAGGCTTATATATAAAACTATAAACCTGGCAACTGACACTACTTCTCTGAAGTTTGATCAGCTTCGGTAGTTACTGCATCTTTTCGCAAGTCTTTCACTTGCGAAGCCTTTACAGTCTCTCCCTTATTACCCCAACTGTCCCGAACGAAACTGACGACATCCGCCACCTCCTGATCCGACAGCCGCCAGGCAAACGCCGGCATGGTGAAGGTCGAAGGTGCCGTATGCGTCGCCGGCAACGTGCCGCCGTTCAACACGATTTTGATCAGCGACGTCGCATCCGCCGTCTGCAATACCGGGTTGCCCGCCAGCGCCGGGAACACGCGGGTGTAGCCGTGGCCGTCGGTACGGTGGCACGCCGCGCAGTTGTCGATGTACACCGAGGCACCCGGCTTGCTGTCATCACCCTTCCACAGCGCGTCGGCGACCTGCTTGTCGTACTGGTGCGGCTGATCCTTGGGATCCACCGCCGGCAGGGTCTTGAGGTAACGGGCGATAGCCGTCAGGTCCTCTTCCGACATGTACTGCATGCTGTGGACCACAACGTCGCTCATGCCGCCAAACACCGCACTGCGATCACTGCGCCCGGTCTTGAGGAATTGCACCAGTTGCTCCTCGCTCCAGCTACCCAGGCCGTCCTTGTGATCACCCCGCAGGCTCTTGGCAATCCAGCCTTCCAGCGGTGCGCTGCCGGAAAGGAAAGCGGTACCGTCGGATGCACTCAGGGATTTTTCCTGCATGGTCAGGGCCCGTGGCGTATGGCAGGCACCGCAGTGGCCAAGGCCCTCTACCAGATAAGCGCCACGGCTGATCACCGGGTCGGCGCCCGCCTGGGCCTGGTAGTCCTCAACCTTGGGGGCGAACATCCAGCGCCACCCGGCCAACGGCCAACGCATGCTCAACGGCCAGGGAATGTCGCTGTCCTTGTTCACCTGCGCCACCGGCTCCACGCCCTTCATGAAGTACGCGTACAGCGCCTGCATGTCGCTTTCGCTGACCCGCGCGTAAGACGGGTAGGGCATCGCCGGGTAAAGCGTACTACCGTCCTTGGCGACGCCATGGCGCACAGCCTGGTCGAAGTCTTCGAAGCTGTAGTCGCCCAGGCCGGTTTTATCCGGGGTGATGTTGGTGGAGTAGATGGTGCCGATCGGGGTTTCCATCGGCAGGCCACCGGCGAACGGTTTGCCGCCCTTGGCGGTGTGGCAGGCCACGCAGTCACCGGCGCGAGCCAGGTATTCACCCTGTTTGACCAGATCGGTTTCAGCCGCACTCACCGAGCAGCTGCTGAACAAAGCCAGGGACGCGATAACAAATGCTTTCATGGTCATCGCTCCTTATGCCTGAACCAGTGGGCCGGGGTTTTTCAGGTACTGCTCGCGAATTGCCCGCGCCGACCAGTAGGTCAATGCCGCCACCAGGCCCGTAGGGTTGTAGCCCAAGCCTTGTGGGAACGCGGAAGCGCCCGGGACAAACACGTTGTGTACGTCCCAGCACTGCAGGTAGCGGTTCAAGGCACTGGTTTTCGGGTCGGTGCCCATGATCGCGCCACCGTTGAGGTGGGTGGTCTGGTAAGACGCGGTGTTGAAGTGCTCGCCCACCTTTTTGCCCAGCAAGGCAATCGCCTTGGGGTTCATCGCTTCGGCGATCTTGCTCATTTTTTCGACCATGAAGCGGTTCATCTTGATGTCGTTTTCCTGCCAGTCGAAGGTCATGCGCAGCAGCGGCAGGCCGTAGGCATCGCGGTAAACCGGGTCCAGGTCGAGGTAGTTGCCACGGTAGGATTGGTGGGCGCCATGGGCATCCATCGACACCTGATGGGTGTAGTAATCAGCCGTGGCGCGCTTCCACGCGCTGCCCCAGGCCGGCGTGCCCGGCGGGTTGGAGGTACCGGCAATCGGCCGGCTGCCCGCCTGGTTGACCCACATCGGCGAGCCGCCCACAAAGCCGTGAGGCCCATGGTCGAAGTTGTCGGCGTTGAAGTCATCGACCGCCACGCCATTGCCGCCGGCACCGATAAAGTTGTTGGTGTGCACGTCCTTGTCGAAGAACGCCTTGATGGTGGCCATGTTCTGGTAGGCGAAGTTGCGGCCCACCACGCCCTCACCGGAGATCGGGTCGTAGGGTTTGCCGATGCCCGACAGCAGCATCAGGCGCACGTTGTTGAACTGGAAGGAACCGAGGATCACCAGGTCCGCCGGCTGCTCGCATTCTCGCCCCTGGGCGTCGACATACGTCACGCCGGTCGCCTTGCTCCTGGTGCTGTCGAGATTGACCTTCAGCACGTGGGAATTGGGCCGCAGTTCGAACTTGGGTTCCTGGCGCAAGGCCGGCAGGATGTTCACGTTCGGCGAAGCCTTGGAATACATGTAGCAGACATAACCGCTGCAGAAGCCGCAGAAGTTGCACGGGCCCATCTGGGCGCCGTAAGGGTTGGTGTACGGCCCCGATGTATTCGCGGAAGGCAGGTTGTAGGGCTTGTACCCCACGGCCGTGGCGGCCTTCTGGAACAGCTGTGCGGAGACTGTGTTCTTCTGCGATTCCAGCGGGAAGTGATTGGAGCGATCCGGTGCGTAAGGGTTGCCGCCCTTGCCTTCGCCCACCAACTGGCCTTTCACCGTCCAGGCTTGCCCGGAGGTGCCGAAGACTTTCTCGGCATAGTCGAAAAATGGCTCCAGCTCTTCATAGCTGACGCCGAAATCCTGGATGGTCATGTCCTTGGGAATGAAGTTTTTCCCGTAGCGCTCTTCGTAATGGCTACGCATGCGCAACTCGATCGGGTCCACCCGAAAGTGCACGCCGGACCAGTGCAGGCCTGCACCGCCGACACCGTTGCCAGGCAGGAAAGCGCCCAGTTGGCGGTTGGGCATCGCCACGTCATTCACGCTATGGCGAATGGTCACGGTTTCCTTGGAGATGTCCTGGAAGAGCTTTTTACGCACGCTATAGGTCAGTTCGTCGATGACCTGGGGATAGTTGCCGTCCGGGTAGGTGTCCTGCATCGGGCCGCGCTCCAGCGCTACCACGTTGAGGCCAGCTTCCGTCAGCTCCTTGGCCATGATCGCGCCGGTCCAGCCAAAGCCGACAATCACTGCATCCACTTTCTTCATGATGGTCGCCACGTTTACGCCCTCTCGCCACGGATCGAAACAGCCGGGAAGGGGTATTGCTCGTTGCGTTCAACCCAATCCATGAAATCGGCGCGGGCGCCGGGGAAGCCGATCATGGTCCAGCCGACCATGCCTTTGTTGCCACCGTGGACCGGGTCGCAAAAGAACCCTTCCTTGGTGTTTTGCAGCAACAGATTGAAGAAAATCTTCGGCGGGACGCTGTCGAATTGCGCGTCGCCGGCCTCCAGGCGCTGCAACAACTTTTCCTGGGTAGCGCTGTCTTGCTCGGCAAATAGCTTACCGTTCATCGCTTTCGACCAGGCATCCGTGGCAGCAATGCCCAGGCGATAGATCTCCTTGGGCACCAATTTGCTCTGCCAGCCCATTTCAGGCGGCGCGTCGGCATTGAACGGGCCTTGCATGAACCACAGGGCACCCGCCGCGTACGGCGTGTTCATCTGACGGTCGATGTATTCCGGCGCGCCGGCTTCCAGGGCGCCTGGGCCCTGGTCGTCCGCCGGGATCAGGCGCGCAACGGCCGCGTTGATAAAGGCCCATTCCTCGGCAGTGAAATAGCTCGGCTCATAGGCCTTGCTGCTGACGGGCGACTTCTCCGGGCTGGCTTGAGCCGGTTCGGGAACCGCCATCAGCATCGAACCGCCCAGGCCCGTGCTGGCGACAGTGACCACGGGGATCAAGGTCAAGGATTTGCGTAAAAACTCACGCCGGGGGTTGTCTTGATCTTGATCAGACATGGTGGCACCTCATCATGTGGTCACGGATTTATCAGCCGCTTCGAGGAACGACTTATAGTTTTGGCAGTAAATGGGATCCAAAGGACCCAAGGGGATAGAACACCGCAGCAATCAATAGTTACAAAGGATAGCAGGCTAAGGATCGGGGAAAATCGATTCAGCGCGAAAAAACCTGCTCGGAGCCGGCTTATTCACGATTCTTTGACGAGCACCTCACGCGGCATTGACCCCCTGTAGGCGAATCTGGGCCCCATCAGCCCCTTCCTATTCGGTTACATCGCGCATGTTCAAGAATCAATTGCTGCCTGCCCTCAGCCTCGTGTTCATGGCGTTGTTCACCACCGCACCCTCCCAGGCCGAAGAGCTCACGCCCATCCGTTCATCGGAATGGGCCCAGCCTGTGGGCAATCAATACAACCTGTATCAAATGACGCCCACACTCTATCGCAGCGCGCTGCCGGATAGCGGTGCTGTTCCTGTATTGGAAAAGCTCAAGATCGGAACGGTGATCAACTTTTTGCCCGAGTCAGATGCCAACTGGCTGAAATCACCCGGCATCAACCAGGTGCAATTGTCCTATCGCACCAACCATGTCGATGACGCCGATGTGCTCGCAGCGTTGCGCGCGATTCAGGATGCCGAAGCCAACGGCCCGGTGCTGATGCACTGCAAACACGGCTCCGACCGCACGGGCCTGATGGCGGCGATGTATCGGGTGGTGATTCAGGGATGGAGCAAGGAAGACGCGCTGAACGAAATGACCTTGGGCGGCTTCGGCGCCAGTAGCGGCTTCAAGGACGGCGTTCGCTACATGATGAAGGCGGATGTCGACAAGTTACGCACTGCACTGGCCAACGGCGAATGCAGCACCAGCGCCTTTGCGCTGTGCTCGATGAAAAGCTGGCTGAATACCGCGGACAGCGCCAAAGACCCGGCCGAGGAAAAAACCGCCTGGGTGGTCGCTCCCTGAGCCATCAACCCAGGGAGCGCTTCTCGGTCAGTCTTTTTTCAGCTTCGGATTAGGGAAGAACTGCACCGCCTGCACCTTGGGGTCCGGTGCTTTCAACGCCGACGTATTGACCCGCGTACCCAATTCCTTGGGCACTGACAGACCTTGTTCATTCAGCGTGTCGGAGTAGCCGCAAGCCACGCATTCGCGGTGCGGAACATCGTCCTCGCTCCACATCATCAACTTGTCCGGCTCGCTGCACGCCGGGCAGACTGCCCCGGCGATAAAGCGTTTTTTAGTTTTCACAGGTGCTTCACTCATGCTGCCGCGTCCTCACTCAGGCCGCTGTGGCGCAAGAGTGCGTCAATCGACGGCGCCCGTCCGCGGAAATCGACGAACAGCACCATCGGTGCCTGGGAACCGCCACGGGCCAGGATCGCCTCGCGGAACGCCCGGCCAGTCTCGGCATTGAGCACGCCATCTTCTTCGAACTTGGAGAAGGCATCGGCCGACAGCACTTCCGCCCACTTGTAGCTGTAGTAACCCGCGGCGTAACCGCCAGCGAAGATATGCGCGAAGCTGTTGGGGAAGCGGTTGTAGGCGGGCGGACGCATCACCGACACCTCATCACGCACGCCTTCCAGCACCTGCAGCACGCTGCGGCCATCGCCGTGGGTAGCGTGCAGCTCGAAGTCGAACAGCGAGAACTCCAACTGGCGAACCATCATCAGGCCGGACTGGAAGTTCTTCGCCGCGAGCATTTTTTCCAGCAGGTCCTGAGGCAGCGGCTCACCGGTTTCATAGTGACCGGAAATCAGCGCCAGGCCTTCCGGCTCCCAGCACCAGTTTTCCATGAACTGGCTCGGCAACTCCACCGCATCCCAGGCCACGCCGTTGATGCCGGACACGCCGGCGTGCTCGACACGGGTCAACAGGTGGTGCAGGCCGTGGCCGAATTCGTGGAACAGAGTGGTCACTTCATTGTGGGTCAGCAGGGCAGGCTTGCCGCTGTCGGCCGGGGTGAAGTTGCACACCAGGTTGGCCACCGGGCTTTGCAGCACGCCATCAACCGTGCGGCGACGGTCACGGGCGCCGTCCATCCAGGCACCCCCACGCTTGTTGGCGCGGGCATACAGGTCGAAGAAGAAGCGGCCGACGTGCTGGCCGTTTTCCTTGATTTCGAACAGGCGAACATCCGAGTGCCAGGTGTCGAAGCCTTTCTGCTCGGCGATCTCGATGCCATACAGGCGTTGCACGATGGCGAACAGGCCGCTGAGTACCTTGTCGATCGGGAAGTAGGCGCGCAGGGCTTCCTGGGAAACGCTGTAACGCTGCTCACGCAGTTTTTCGCCGTAGAAACCGCTGTCCCAGCTTTGCAGGTCCGCGCAGCCTTGTTCGGCGGCATAGGCCTTGAGCTGTTGCAGGTCCTGGGTGGCAAACGGCTTGCTGCGCTTGGCCAGGTCACGCAGGAAGCTCAGCACCTGGTCGCTGGACTCGGCCATTTTGGTGGCCAGGCTCAGCTCGGAGAACGAGGCGAAGCCCAGCAGTTGCGCCAGCTCCTGACGCAGGTCGAGGATCTGTTCCATGACCGGGCCGTTATCGTTCTGACCGGCATTCGGGCCTTGGTCCGACGCGCGGGTGCAGTAGGCTGCGTAGATTTCTTCACGCAGGGCGCGGTCGTGGGCGTAGGTCATCACCGCGTAGTAGCTTGGGAATTCCAGGGTGATCAGCCAGCCGTCGAGGCCCTTGGCCTGGGCAGCCGCAGCCATTTGCGCCTTGGAGGAATCGGTCAGGCCGGCGAGGGTTGCTTCGTCAGTGACGTGCTTGGTCCAGGCCTGGGTGGCATCGAGCAATTGGTTGGAGAACTTGCTGCCCAGTTCGGAGAGCTTGCTCTGCACTTCGGCATAACGCTTTTGCTGCTCAGGCGGCAAATCGATACCCGACAGGCGGAAGTCCCGCAGGGAGTGTTCCAGGATGGTTTTTTGCGCCACGTCGAAGCCGGCGGCTTCCGGGCTGTTGGCCAGGGCGTCGAAGGCCTGGAACAACTCGCGGTTCTGGCCCATCTCGGTGGAGTAGGCGCTCAGTGCCGGCAGGCACGCCTCGTAGGCTTCCCGCAGTTCGGCGCTGTTGCACACGGCATTCAGGTGGCTGACCGGGCTCCAGGCGGCACCCAGGCGGTCATTGAGTTCGTCCATGGCCAGGACCAGCCCGGCCCAGGTCGGATTTTTACCCTGGCTTTGCAGGATGCCTTCGATGGCGACGCGGTTGTCGGCGAGGATCTGTTCAATGGCCGGCTTTACGTGCTCGGCACGGATCGCCGAGAACGGCGGCAGGTCGTAGGACTGCAGAAGAGGGTTGTTCGCGCTCACGGTTGGCACCTTGGCTGAAGAAACATGTAAGAACAAAGATGGGGCCATCTTAATTACAATCAACGCCCACCGCAGCTATCAGCAGAAGAGAGAGAGCCTATCGTGACCCTTCGCACCTACCAGAATCACACGCCGGCCCTGGCCGCCGGGGCTTTCGTCGATGCATCGGCGGTGGTGATCGGCGACGTCGAAATCGGCACCGACAGCTCGGTATGGCCGCTGACGGTGATTCGCGGCGACATGCACCGCATCCGCATCGGTGCGCGCACCAGCGTGCAGGACGGCTGCGTGCTGCACATTACCCACGCAGGCCCCTTCAATCCTGATGGTTTCCCGCTGCTGATCGGCGACGATGTGACCATTGCCCACAAGGTCATGCTGCATGGCTGCACGGTAGGCAGCCGGATCCTGATCGGCATGGGCAGCATTGTGATGGACGGCGCCGTGGTGGAAGACGAGGTGATCATCGGCGCCGGCAGCCTGGTGCCGCCGGGCAAGAAACTTGAGAGCGGTTTTTTATATGTTGGCAGCCCGGTTAAACAAATCCGCCCGCTGACTGACAAGGAACGGGCATTTTTCACCTACAGCGCCGCGAACTACGTAAAGCTCAAAGACCTGCACCTGGCCGAAGGCTTCGACCAATGACAAGGACACCCATGCATTACCAGACCGTTTTGTTCGACCTCGATGGCACCCTCACCGACCCCCGCGAAGGCATCACCCGCTCGATCCAGTACGCCCTCGCCAAACTGGGGATCGATGAGCCGGACCTGACCAAACTTGAGCACTTTATCGGCCCGCCGCTGCTGCAAGCGTTCATGCAGTTTTATGGCTTCGACGAAGCCAAGGCCTGGGAGGCGGTGAATTTCTACCGCGAGCGCTTCAAGGTCACCGGCCTGTACGAAAACCGCGTGTTCGACGGCGTGATGCCGCTGCTTGAGGAATTGAATGGCCAGGGCCGTCAGCTGTATGTAGCCACGTCCAAGCCTTGGGTATTTGCCCGGGAAATCGCCCGGCATTTTGATTTCGCCAAGCACTTCAAAGTGATCTACGGCAGCGAGCTGGACGGCACGCGCACCAACAAGGTCGAGTTGATCGCCCACCTGATGGCGCAAGAAAGCCTGGACCCGGCCAGCACCTTGATGATTGGCGACCGCAAGCACGACCTGATCGGGGCCCGCAGCAATGGGCTGGATTCGGCGGCGGTGGGTTATGGGTTTGGCAGCCGTGAAGAGCTGAGTGCCGAGGCGCCGACCTGGCATTTCGAAACGTTGGCCGAGATGCATCAGGCGTTTTTGCAACGGCCTTGAATGCGCTATCGCAGGCAAGCCAGCTCCCACATTTGATCACGGTCGGCCAAGACAACTCAGTCAAATGTGGGAGCCGGGCTTGCCCGCGATGAGGCCCTACCGGCCAACCACTTGCCCGGATCCCTCCAACGCCCTCAGGGCCGCCTTGCGCTGATCCACCGGCAACCCGCCCAGCTTCTCCACCGCCGCAAAGAACTTCGGCCAATCCCCGCCTTCCTGCCGGAACAACGCGACGAACGCCGGCACCCACTGGTCATACAGCCCAAACGGCAGCAACCTTGCGTTGTTCATCGGTAGGTTGACCCAGGCGTCATAACGCTTGTCGCCACCCCACTGGCTATCGCGCATGTGCCGGTAGTCACTGCGCAGGCGCTCGAATTCAGCGGCCTTGGCCTGGCGCATGGCATCTGCCGTCAGCGGCTGCGCATACAACTGCTCCAGGCGTTTGCGGGTATCGAGCACCAGCCGGGTGAACTGGTCGCGCTGTTTCAGCGCCGACTCGCTGGCAGGCGGCAAGCCTTGGGCGGCGCGCCATTGCCGGGTACCTTCCTGCTCGACGAAGGTGGCGTACGACTCGTTGAACTCGGTGTCGTCCTTCACATAAAACCGCTGGTGCGCCAGCTCATGAAAAATCAGCGTGGCCAGGCGCTCGTCCCCCCAGCTCATCATCGAACTCATGATCGGGTCGTTGAACCAGCCGAGGGTGGAATAGGCCTCCACGCCGCCAATCGACACATCCATCCCTTGCTGCTTCAACAAAGCCGCCTGGCCGCGTGCGGCGCCCTGGTTGTAGTAGCCGCGATAGGCCACGCAACCGGCAATCGGGAAGCAGTGGGTTTGCGGGGACAGGGAAAATTCAGGCGTGGCGAACACGTTCCAGACCACGTAAGGGCGGCCGATATCGGCATACAGCCGGTAACTCTGGTTATCCGGCAGGTGCAGGTGTTCGCTGGCGAAGGTGCGGGCTTTCTGCGATTGCGCCAAGTGCTCGCGCAGCACCTGTGGCCGGGACGGGTCGGCGACGACCGCGGAGACCGGCTCCCGGGCACGCAGCAATTGCCATTGGCCGTCTGCCAGTTGGCTGTAATAACTGACGCTGGAACAGCCGCTGAGCAACAGCAGCATCAAGCCGGGAAGCAAACGCCTGACCATTCAAACCTCTCGCCGGTAACCATCCCGCCAGACTATCTCGCCTGTGGGGAATTTTTCCATGGCGTGGCGTGTTTATACTCATAGGGAGCGTGCTGCCGAACGCAGCCGTTCAAAAAACCATTCCTACAGTTGAGTGCTTAACATGCGTCAGCTACTGCTTCCCGTCGCCGCGATTTTTCTCAGTGCCTGTGCGTCGACGCCACTACCGCCGGTTGATCCACTCCAAGCCTGGGTCGACTTCGCTACCCCGACACCCGGCGCCAAGCTGGTAATGGCGCAACGCCTGGACGGGAAAAACCTGAACGACGGACGCTTCTTCCAGGTGCCGCCTGGCAGCCATGAGCTGATGGTACGTTTTGATTTCGAGGTGCCTACCGGCGGCAGTTTCGGCGGGTTTGGCCAAACCACTGACCGTACCTGCTTCATGACCCTGCAATACGACCGTTTCGAGGCGGGCCAGCGCTATCGCCTGGAAGGGCGCTCACTGGGCTACAACCCGAATATCCGGCTGTACAACAAAGCGGGTCAATTGCTGGCCGAAGAACGTAGCGTCAACTGCATCTGATCAGTCGTTGTTCTTCTGGTAGACGATGGCTTTGGTGCCATTCTCACAGCTGCCGACAACCATGGCGCTGTCGTGCTTGTCAGCTTCTTCCTTGGTGACGATTTCGAGGGTGTAGGACGGAACGGCATTCGCCTGGATTTTGACCTCGATCTCCTTCCTGAGCTCTTCACAATCTTTTGGCGCCGCCAGCGCCGACGTGGCCAGTGCACAGCAGATAACCGCCAAGGCAATACGTTTCATGTGTGAAGCTCCCTGAATGCACGCGCACGGGTGTGCGCTGAGTCTGCAATCGGCTATTCGACCACATTTGCACCTGCAGGGGCGAGCAAGCTCACCCCTGCAAGGGGGTTGCATCAACTAACCAGCGTGCCATCCAGGGTAATGGTTGCATTCAGTACCTTGGACACGGGGCATCCTTCCTTGGCCTTTTTGCTCAGCTCATCGAACTGCGCCTGGCTGGCGCCCGGGATCTTCGCCTTGAGGGTCAGGTGCACGGCAGTAATCGCAAAGCCACCGTCCACTTGGTCCAGGGTCACTTCGGCCTGGGTGTCGATGCTGTCGGCCTTGAGCCCGGCATCGCCGAGAATCATGGAAAACGCCATGGAGAAACAACCGGCATGGGCTGCGCCGATCAGTTCTTCAGGGTTGGTGCCCTTGCCACCTTCGAAACGGGCCTTGAAGCCGTAAGGCGCTTCACGCAGAACGCCGGTTTCGGTGGAAATGGAACCCAGGCCAGTCTTCAGGTCGCCTTCCCAATGCGCGGATGCTTTTTTAACAATACTCATAGCGGTCTCCTCGAACGGTGGTTTTGCGTCAGTAAGGGTTCTGAGGATAGACGCCACGGCAAAGTTCATCTTGTCGGAGAAACCTAGCGATTAAGTAGGAAATTTCACCATCGCTATTGAATCTCGGGTATATGCCCTCATTGCATAGGACATGCACATGAAGCGGCAGGTTTTGGTTCGTCTAAGAAGCCTGCGCCCCCATTGGAGAAGCAGGCTTATGAAATCGCTGTCCGACGTAAAGTTCTCGACCCTCGACCTCGTGCCCGTGCGCGCCAACGGCAGCCCGGCGCAGTCGCTGCGCAATTCCCTGGACCTGGCCCAGCACGTGGAAAAATTCGGCTACAACCGTTTCTGGGTCGCCGAACACCACAATATGGACGGCATCGCCAGCTCGGCGACCTCGGTATTGCTGGGTTACCTGGCCGGCGGCACCTCGACGATCCGTGTCGGTTCCGGTGGCGTGATGCTGCCCAACCACGCACCGTTGGTGATCGCCGAGCAGTTCGGCACCCTGGAAAGCCTGTACCCGGGCCGCATCGACCTGGGCCTTGGCCGCGCACCAGGCTCCGACCAGATGACCGCCCGCGCGCTGCGCCGTGAACGCTCCGGCAGTGCCGATGATTTCCCGGAAGACGTGGCAGAACTGATGGCCTACCTTGGCCCGCGCACCCCGGACCAGCGCGTGATCGCTGTACCCGGCACGGGCACCAATGTGCCTGTGTGGCTGCTGGGCTCAAGCCTGTTCAGTGCACAACTGGCGGGCGAGCGCGGTTTGCCTTACGCCTTTGCCTCGCATTTCGCACCGCGCCTGATGCATGAAGCGATTCGCGTCTATCGCAACCACTTCAAGCCTTCGGCCGTGCTGGACAAGCCCTACGTGATGCTCGGTATCCCGCTGGTAGCTGCCGACACCGATGAGCAGGCCGACTACCTGGCCACCTCGGTGTACCAGCGAATTCTCGCGCTGATGCGTGGGCAAAGCCTGGTGCAGCGCCCGCCGGTCAAGACCATGGACGGCCTGTGGCTGCCCCATGAGAAAGACGCCGTGGGCAGTTTCCTCGGCCTGGCCATGGTGGGCAGCCCGCAGAAGATCCGCGCCAAGCTGGAGGTGCTGGTGGAGCAGACCGGCGCTGATGAGCTGATCTTTACCTGTGACCTGTACGAACATGCCGACCGGATTCATTCCTACGAGCTGCTGGCGCAGATCATGAAGGGCTAAATCCAGGAGTGAGGCGGGACGCAGAGCATCCCAGGCTTCATTCCCACGCGGAGCGAGGGATCGCAGGCATAAAAAAACCGACGCACTTGCGTCGGTTTTTTACGTCTGCAACACGGGATCACCCGCGCTTGTAGGCGATTTCCTTGGTACCGGCTTCACAGCTGCCGACAACCGTGTGGTCACTAGGTGCAGCACCTTTGTCCACGATTTCCAGGGAGTAGCCCGAAGCGCCTTTCGCGTCGATTTTCGCCGCGATCTCGCTTTTCAGCTCTTCACAAGGCTTGCCCGCCGCCAGGGCTGTGCCCGCAATGCTCAACAAACCTACCGCCAACAAAAAGTTCTTCATCCGTCACTTCCTTGGGTTGATCGAAAGGAAGCACGTCGCCGCTCGTCACGTCGACGTGCCTAAAGGTTGTAGCGGAGTTTATGGCAATCGGCCAGCGCGCAAGTTCAACCGGCTCAATCAACTACTGGCAATTCGGAACCCCACCTTGAGGGTGACCTGGAAATGCGCAGCCTTGCCGTCCTTGATGTGGCCACGGGTTTCGGTCACTTCAAACCACTCCAAGTGCTTGATGCTCTTGCTGGCTTCAGCCAGGGCATTGTTGATGGCCTCCTCGATGCTGGTCGCGGAAGAGCCCACCAGTTCGACTTTCTTGTAGGTGTGATGATCACTCATAAGTTTTTCTCCTGGGGTCGTTAATCAAGACTAGCAGTGAATTCTCGTACTGCTTCTGGCGGCTATTGCGATGTGAAAGTTCAGATTTACTGCACTTTCTGAAACCGCCGCAGTCGGAAACAACACACGCCACTCAATCACTCCAGGAGAGCCCACATGGCCAACACCTCTTTACGCAAAGCGTCATTGGAAAGCATGGAAGCCGAGATTTCGAGCCTGCTCAAATCTTTGGAAAGCCTCAAGGACGATGCGTCTGACGAGTCGCGCAAAACCCTGAAGGCCCTGAAAAGCAATGCCGAGAACGCCCTCAAGCATTCCCGCCACCTGATCAGCGATGCCTACGAAGAAAGCAAAGTCAAAATCCGCGAAACCGGTGTTGCAACACGGGACTACGCGCAAGAGCATCCATGGACTACCGCCGGTGTCGCCGTCGGCGCGCTGGGTCTGCTGGCGGCTTACTTGCTGTGCAAACGCGGCGACTAAACGTCCTGGCGCGCAAGCTCCGCCTTGAGCCACTGCGCCAGTTGCCCGGCGCGCCCATCTGCGGCGCGCTTGGGTAGCCACAACGCCAGTTGCGCCGGGGTTTCACTGAAACCCCACGGCGCAACCAGGCGACCCGCTCGCAGGTCCTCTGCCACCAGCGGCTCAGGCGCAATTGCTACCCCCAGCCCGGCCACCGCCGCCTCCAGCAAATAATACAAATGCTCAAACCCCTGACCGTACTTCAACGCGCCAGCGTCGATCCCATGGTGCTGCGCCCAGCTGGGCCAGGCTTGCGGGCGTGAGGTAGTGTGCAACAGGGCCTCATTCAGCAGCGCCTCGGGAGGCGCCTGGCGCAATCGCTCGTAATGGGCAAAACGCGGGCTCATGACCGGGCCGATGCGTTCGCTGGCCAATTCATACACCTGCATATCCGCCGGCCATGGAGGCTCGGCGAACACCAGCAGCGCGTCCAGGCCGGGGCGGCGTGGGTCAATATCGCCTTCACCCGCCGACAGATGCAGGCGCAAATCCGGCAACTCGGCGTTCAGGCGCCCCAGACGCGGAATAAACCAGCGCGCCAGCAGGCTGCCGGAGCAGCCGAGCACAAACGGCGCATCGGCACTGCTTTGCGTGAGCTCGGCGCAAGTGTCCCTCAGTCGCTCGAAGGCCTCGAAACTCGCATCTCGCAGGCGAATGCCGGCATCTGTGAGTTTGAGGCCGCGCCCGTCCTTGGCGAACAGGCTTACACCAAGGTGTTCTTCCAACACCTTGAGCTGCCGGCTGACCGCACCATGGGTCACGTGCAGTTGCTCAGCGGCCTGGCTAACGCTGTTCAGGCGCGCAGTCGCCTCAAAAGCGCGCAAGGCATTCAGCGGTGGGAGGTCTCGGCTCATCTGTGAGTTTTCCTGACAAGTTGTGGCGATCTTATCGGTTTTCACGTGGAAGCGTCAGGGGTAGAGTGACCGTCATTGCCTCTTACACATTTTTCTACCTGGAGCGTCCCATGACTCAGACCCAGACCGATTTACGCAACGGCCCGGATGCCAATGGCCTGTTTGGTTCGTTCGGCGGCCGCTACGTGGCGGAAACCCTGATGCCATTGATCCTTGACCTGGCCCGCGAATACGAAGCGGCCAAGATCGATCCGGCCTTCAACGAAGAACTGGCCTACTTCCAGCGCGACTACGTCGGACGCCCAAGCCCGCTGTACTTCGCCGAGCGCCTGACCGAGTTCTGCGGTGGCGCCAAGATCTACCTCAAGCGCGAAGAGCTGAACCACACCGGCGCCCACAAGATCAACAACTGCATCGGCCAGATCCTGCTGGCGCGGCGCATGGGTAAAAAACGCATCATCGCCGAGACCGGCGCCGGCATGCACGGTGTGGCCACTGCCACCGTCGCCGCGCGTTTCGGCCTGCAATGCGTGATCTACATGGGCACCACCGACATCGAGCGCCAGCAGGCCAACGTATTTCGCATGAAGCTGCTGGGCGCTGAAGTGATCCCGGTAGTCGCCGGTACCGGCACCCTGAAAGACGCGATGAACGAAGCCCTGCGTGACTGGGTGACCAACGTCGACAGCACCTTCTACCTGATCGGCACCGTGGCCGGTCCGCACCCGTACCCAGCCATGGTTCGCGACTTCCAGGCCGTTATCGGCAAGGAAACCCGTACCCAACTGCAGGCCCAGGAAGGCCGTCTGCCCGACAGCCTGGTGGCGTGCATCGGCGGCGGTTCCAATGCCATGGGCCTGTTCCATCCGTTCCTGGATGACACCAGCGTCGAGATCATCGGCGTTGAAGCGGCCGGCTACGGCATCGAGACCGGCAAACACGCGGCCAGCCTCAACGGCGGCGTACCGGGTGTGCTCCACGGCAACCGTACTTTCCTGTTGCAGGACGACGATGGCCAGATCATCGACGCCCACTCGATCTCCGCGGGCCTAGACTATCCGGGCATCGGCCCTGAACACGCCTGGTTGCACGACATCGGCCGCGTCCAGTACACCTCGGTGACCGACGACGAAGCCCTCGACGCCTTTCACAAATGCTGCCGCCTGGAAGGGATTATTCCTGCACTGGAAAGCGCCCACGCCCTGGCCGAAGTGTTCAAACGCGCACCGACCCTGCCGAAAGATCACCTGATGGTGGTCAACCTGTCCGGCCGTGGCGACAAAGACATGCAAACCGTGATGCACCACATGGAACAGTCCCAGCAGGAGAAACACTGATGAGCCGCCTGCAAACACGTTTTGCGCAACTGAAAGAACAAAACCGCGCCGCCCTGGTAACCTTCGTCACCGCCGGCGACCCGGGGTATGACACCTCGCTGGCGATCCTCAAAGGGTTGCCGGCGGCCGGCGCCGATGTGATCGAACTGGGCATGCCGTTCACTGACCCGATGGCTGACGGCCCGGCCATTCAACTGGCCAACATCCGCGCGCTGACCGCCAAGCAGAACCTCACGAAAACCCTGCAAATGGTTCGCGAGTTCCGCGAGGGCAACAGCGACACGCCGCTGGTGCTGATGGGCTACTTCAACCCGATCCACATGTACGGCGTGCCACGCTTCATCAGCGATGCGAAAGAAGCCGGCGTCGACGGCCTGATCGTGGTCGACATGCCGCCGGAACATAACGGCGAGCTGTGCGACCCGGCCCAGGCTGCCGGTATCGACTTTATCCGCCTGACCACGCCGACCACCGACGACGCGCGCCTGCCGACCGTGCTCAACGGCAGCTCAGGGTTTGTGTACTACGTGTCGGTGGCCGGTGTGACCGGTGCCGGTGCCGCGACCCTGGAACACGTCGAAGAGGCCGTGACCCGTCTGCGTCGGCATACCGACCTGCCGATCAGCATCGGTTTCGGCATCCGCACCCCGGAGCAGGCCGCTGCAATCGCCCGCCTGGCAGACGGTGTGGTGGTGGGGTCGGCACTGATCGACCACATCGCCAACGCCAGCAATGATCAACAGGCCATCGACGGTGTATTGACCCTGTGCTCTGCGCTGTCGGAAGGTGTACGTAACGCCCGTAAGTAAGCGGCTCGTAAGCGGTAGGTAAAGTTCCTGATACAGAGGAATCATGCTGGCAAATCAGTACCTAAGCTAACAAGACCAAGGGATTTCGAACGTGGTTCGAGATCCCTTTTTTGTTCGTGCAGTACTGAGGAAACAGCCCCATGAAAATCCCCAAACGTTTGATTGCAGGTGTAGGCGTGCTGGTGCTTGGCGCCAGCGCCCTGGTCCAAGCTGCGCCCTATGATCAGGGTGGCGGACCTGACCGTGGTGGCCCACAGGGCCAGCACGATCAACGTGGCGATGACCATCGCGGGCCGCAGGACAACCACCGTGGCGGGCCGCCTCAGGACTTTGGTCCTGTGAGACAGGTCATCCGCGACAACCATGGCGACTTCCGCCGTGGCGCGCCGCCGCCTCCCGGCATCCACCTGGTGCGCGGCCAGCGCCTGCCGCCAAACTACTATGGTGAGCGTCTGGACCCACGGGCGCTGGGCCATCTGCCGCAATACCCTGGTTATGAATGGCGCCGTTCGGGTGGGGACATCGTATTGATCGCCGTTGGCACCAGCATCGTCTATCAGATTCTGGATGGCGCGCTGTACTAGAGCCGCACTGCTTTTGTGGTGAGGGAGCTTGCTGTGGCTAGGGAGCTGGTGTGGCTGGGGAGCTGGTGTGGCGAGGGAGCTTGCTCCCGCTGGGCTGCGCAGCGGCCCCAAAATCCTGGGAGCGCTGCGCACTCCAGCGGGAGCAAGCTCCCTCGCCACACCAGCTCCCTCGCCACCGCAAGCTCCCTCGCCGCAGCAGTCGCCTAAATCTCGATACGCTCGACCTTGCCGACCAACAAGATGTAGGACAACGCACCCAACAACGCCAGCACCGCGATGTACGTAATCGCCGGCGCAAACGAATCCCCGGTCGCCAGAAAGCCAATCACGATCGGCGTGGTAATCGCCGACAGATTGCCGATGAAGTTGAACACCCCTCCGGTCAGCCCCAGCAGCCTTGCCGGCGCCAGGGTCGACACCAGCGACCAGGTGATCGACGCCAGACCATTGCCGAAAAACGCCACCGCCAGAAACGCAATCACCCACGCCGTGGAATCAACAAAGTTGGCGCCGATGATCGCCGTGGAAATCAACAGCCCGCCAATGATCGGCAACTTGCGCGCAAACCCCACGGACGCTCCCCGGCGAATCAGCCAATCGGAAAACAGCCCCGAACACAGCACCCCGACAAACGCCGCCAGAAACGGCAGCGACGCCAGCAGGCCGGACTTGATGAAGTCCATGCCGCGATATTTCACCAGGTAGGTCGGAAACCACGTCAGGAAAAACCACAACGTGGAATTCAGGCAGAACTGCCCCAGGTAGATCCCCCACAGCTTGCGCTTGCTCAACACGATGCCGAGGTCGACCCAGCTGAACGGCGCCTTGGCCGCCTGCGCCTGGATGTCCACCAACCCGCCGCCTTCGCGGATCAGCTCGATTTCCGCCGCATTCGCGCCTTTGAAATCCCGTGGCTCGCGGTACACCGCGTACCAGATCAACGCCCACACAATGCCCACGCCGCCGGTGGCGACAAACACCATGTGCCAGCCAAAGGTGTGTTGCAGCCAGGCCAACACCGGCGTGAGAAACGCCAGCCCGACAAATTGCCCGGAGGTATAAACGCCGATCGCCGTGGCCCGTTCACGCTCGGGGAACCAGGTGGTGACCACGCGGCTGTTGATCGGGTAGGCCGGGGCCTCCAGGGCGCCCACCGCCATGCGCAATACGAACAGCGCGATGAAGCTGGCGGCGAAACCGAGCATCACCGTGGCCACCGACCACAGCAGCAGGGCGACGCTGTAGAGAATGCGCGGCGGCACCCGGTCCACCAGCCAGCCGCCGGGAATCTGCATGGCCGCGTAGGTCCAGCCGAACGCGGAGAAGATCAGCCCGACATGCACCGGGTCGATCCCCAGCTCGCTGGTCAGGGCCGGAGCGGCAATCGACAGGTTGCTGCGGTCCAGGTAGTTGATCACCACGGTGATGAACAGCAGCACCATGATGAAGAAACGCTTTCGGCTGGGCGTGACTAAAGAAGCCTGCCCGGTGAAGGACTCGGATTGCATGGGGGTTGCCTCTTCTTATGGTTATTGAGGACAGGTCTTACTGACGAAACCGAATCAAATGTGGGAGCGGGCTTGCTCGCGAAAGCGGTCTACCAGCAGCGGATGTGTTGACTGACACTCCGCCTTCGCGAGCAAGCCCGCTCCCACACTGATCGGGTTTTCACCTCAAATTCGCGGTGTTTACCACTCCGCAAAACTGCCGTCGGCATGCCGCCAGATCGGATTGCGCCAGCGATGCCCGATGGCGGCGCGTTCGATCACGTATTCCTCGTTGATCTCGATGCCCAGGCCTGGCCCGTTGGGGATTTTCACAAAGCCCTGGTCGTAGTCGAAAACACCCGGATCGCGCACGTAATCCAGCAGGTCATTGCTCTCGTTGTAGTGAATGCCCAGGCTCTGTTCCTGGATGAACGCGTTGTAGCAAACCGCATCCAGCTGCAGGCACGCTGCCAGGGCAATCGGGCCGAGCGGGCAGTGCAGGGCAAGGGCCACGTCGTAGGCTTCGGCCATGTTGGCAATCTTGCGGGTTTCGGTGATACCGCCGGCGTGGGAAGCATCCGGCTGGATGATGTCGACGTAGCCTTCGCTGAGCACGCGCTTGAAGTCCCAGCGCGAGAACAGGCGCTCGCCGAGGGCAATCGGGGTGCTGGTGAGCGGCGCCAGCTCTTTCAGCGCTTCGTAGTTTTCGCTGAGCACCGGCTCTTCGATAAACATCAGTTTGTAGGGGTCGAGTTCCTTCATCAGCACCTTGGCCATGGGTTTGTGCACCCGGCCATGGAAGTCGACGCCGATGCCGACGTTCGGACCGACCGCATCCCGCACGGCGGCGACGTTGGCCAGGGCCTGGTCGACTTTTTCGAAGCTGTCGAGAAATTGCAGCTCTTCGGTGCCGTTCATTTTCACCGCGGTAAAACCACGGGCCACGGCTTCCTTGGCGGCGCGGGCAGTGTCGGCCGGGCGGTCGCCACCGATCCACGAATACACGCGGATCTTGTCGCGCACCTGGCCACCCAGCAAGTCGCTGACCGACACGCCGAGGGCCTTGCCCTTGATGTCCCACAGCGCCTGGTCGATACCGGCGAGAGCGCTCATATGGATCGCGCCGCCACGGTAGAAACCGCCGCGATAGAGCACGGTCCAGATGTCTTCGATATTGCGTGGGTCCTTGCCGATCAAGTAGTCGGACAATTCTTCGACCGCGGCAGCCACGGTATGGGCGCGGCCCTCGACAACGGGCTCGCCCCAACCAGTCACGCCCTGGTCGGTTTCAACCTTGAGGAAGCACCAGCGCGGCGGGACGATGAAGGTGGTCAGTTTGGTGATTTTCATCTTCTTATCTCTCTTGTAGATGGAGAACGCTGATCAGCCCAAGGCATGCCAGGCGGCGACGTAGGCCTGGGCGTTGCTCGCCACTTGGGCGACGCTCATGCCCGGCTTGAATAACCCGGAGCCCAGGCCGAAGCCTTTGACGCCCGCGTCGAAAAATACCTGCATGTTGTCCGGGGTGATGCCGCCTACCGGCAGCAGCACGGTGCCGGCGGGCAGTACTGCGAGCCAGGCCTTGACCACCGCCGGGCCCATTTGCTCGGCCGGGAACAGCTTCAGCACGTCGGCGCCTTCGGCCAGCGCGGCAAACGCTTCGGTGGGCGTGGCCACACCCGGCGACAGATACAGGCCCGCGGCCTTGGCGGCTCGCAGCACCTTGGCATCGCTATGGGGCATGACGATCACCTGGCCGCCGGCGGCTTTGACTTGATCGACCTGTTCCGGGGTCAGCACGGTGCCGGCGCCGATCAGGCAATCGGCGGGCAGGCTGTCCCGCAGGATGCGGATGCTGGAATAAGGATCCGGCGAGTTCAGCGGCACTTCGATCACCCTGAAGCCCGCCGTGTACAACACCTCGCCGATCGCCAGCGCCTCCTCCGGTCGCAGGCCGCGCAGGATCGCGATCAAACCGTTGTGTGTCAGTGCTTGCTTGAGCATGTCGGGCCTCTCGTCAGGTTGCAGGCAGCAGCCCCGCCGCCATGGCCAGTTGCCAAAGGCCACGCTCGGTAGCCTCCTGCGCCAGGGTCACGTGGGGGAAGCCACAGAGTTGGAGTGCACGCTGGTAGCGGGTGCAGAGTTGGGGTGTGCCGACCAGGACGATGTCGCGCTGCTGGCTGGGCTTGCGAGTGCGCAGGCCGGTCAGTTCGTGGCCGATCAACAGCCCGGACAGATAGTCCGGTTGCTCGTCAGGCGCCAGCTCGCCGGTCAATCCCAGGGAGCGTGCGCTGAACAAGTTCGACAACAGGCCCGTTTGGCCGTCTGCCGACAGCGCAACCTGAACACCGCGATCAAAAGCGGCCACCTGGAACTGTTCGGAAGGGCGCTGGGTGCGCCCCAGAATGCTGTGTTGACTGAGCACGGCGAACAGCTCGCCGGTCATGAAAGTATCGAAGTGAGTGATGCAGCCTTCCACCACCTCCACCCACTTGGAATGGCTGCCCGGCAGGCCGATCAATACGTCGCGCCCGGTATGGACAGCCAGGCTTTGCAGCACGCCGAGCACCTGGGTTTCTTCACCGCGCATCACATTGGGCAACGCGCCGCGTTGAATCACGCCGGGCACGATGTGCACCGCTGCGCCCCGCAGACTGCGCACCACATGCAGCGCCTGGCCGAGGGTAGAGACGTCGGCCGGGGTGTCGCGGTAAGCCGCTTCGCTCCAGCCCTGGGCGCTGCCGACCATGCCGCAGGCGATAACGGGAAGGTCGGGCTGGGTGTCGAGCCAGTCACCGCAGGCTGCGTCGAATGCCAGCTCGAACCCGTTGCTGCAGCGAACACCGGCTATTTCCCGGGCTTCAGTCGGCAGGTGCATGATCCCCGACGCCAAGGTGCGCCGTTCGATCACGACGCCTGCCGGGCCGAGCTTGTAAGCACGAAGGGAACTGGTTCCCCAATCGAGCGCGATCAATTGCGCCTGCATCGCTTCACCTGAGTGTTCTGAGCGGATGAGGCGAATATAAACCCAAGACCGGCAAAGTCTCAATATATAAATATCAGTCCCATATATAGGGAAATTAAAGGCTTAAAATATTGACAGATCCAGCGTGCGCATCGCCCCCATCCAGATCGCGTGTTCGGTGTGGTCCTTGAGGTCATCACCGGTGGTCGGGTGCAGGAACACCACCAGGCCGTTGCGGTTGAGGGCCAGCCAAGGCAGCACGACGCCGATGTATTCAGGTTCGAATGCCAGCTGGCAGCTCCAGTCCGGGTGCGGGCCCACCGGGCGTTCATGCACGCGGCCCATGCGCAGCGGAAACAATTGCGCGGCGTCTTCGCAGAGTTTGCGCGCCTGGTCGATGGTGTTGGCGTCGAAATAGATATGGGCGTGGTAGCCCTTGATACGTTGCATGACAGGCTCCGGGCTCATTGATCGGCAAATCCTAGACCGCAATGGACGGCAGGGCCAGACCGGTCAGCGATTGTGCGCTGCTGGCCTGTTCGGTCATCAGCCAGTCGACGAAACGCTCGATCAACTGGCTGCGGCGTTTGCGCTGGGGCAGCACCACGTAATAGCCGAAGCGCGAGATCACCGTGTCGCCAATCGGCCGGCACAGCCATTTTTGCTCCAGCAGGTTATCCACAAGGTGACGCCAGCCGATGGCCACGCCCTGGCCCGCGATCGCGGCCTGGATCAACAGCGTGTAATTGTCGAAACGCAGTTGGCCCGGGGTGGGCGCGGTGGTGATGCCCAGTTCGCGAAACACCCCGCTCCAGTCGAACCACTGGTTGTTGTTTTGCTGGCGCAGGTGCAGCAAGGGGAACTCCAGCAGGCTCTGCACCGACAGTGGCGCGACTCGGTCCTGGAGTAGCTGCGGGCTGCACACCGGGAACACTTCCTCGTTGAACAGCCACAGGCTGTCGCCCTGTTTGAAGCGGCCGTCACCGAACAGCACCGCTACGTCGATATCGCTGCGCAACGTGGCGTGGTTACGCTCGCTGGTGACCAGGCTCACGTCCACCTGCGGGTTGGCTTCATGGAAACGATGCAGGCGTGGCATCAGCCAATACGCGGCGAAGGCAAAGTCGGTCGCCACCTGCAGGACTTCATGCTGGTCCTGCTCGGCAATCGCGCTCAGGCCCTGGTTGATGCTCTGCAAACCGGCCTGTACCTGCTCGAATAACAAGGCGCCCGCGTCGGTCAGCTCGATGCCACGGTAGATGCGATCAAACAGGCGCACCTTCAGCTGTTCTTCCAGGCGCTTGATCTGCTGGCTGATGGCCGGCTGGGTGGTGCCCAACTCCATCGCCGCTGCCGTAAAGCTGCGTTGGCGCGCTGCGGATTCAAAGGCACGCAGCAGGTCGAGTGACAGGTGACCGAGGGATTCATACATAAGCTGGGCTTATCCTAGACATTGCTTCTCATGGGCTTTACCACGATTTCCATGGCCTGCATGCTCATTCGCATAAACATCGACTATGGAATGCCGCGAAACCATGAAGCGCAAGAACATTCTTTTTATCATGGCCGATCAAATGGCCGCGCCGATGCTTCCGTTCTACGGTCCTTCGCCTATCAAACTGCCAAACTTGAGTCGCCTCGCCGCTGAGGGCGTGGTGTTCGACGCCGCTTACTGCAACAGTCCGCTGTGTGCGCCATCGCGCTTTACCCTGGTGAGTGGGCAGTTGCCGAGCAAGATCGGCGCCTACGACAACGCGGCCGATTTCCCCGCCGACGTGCCGACCTATGCCCACTACCTGCGCCGCCTCGGCTACCGCACCGCGCTGTCGGGCAAGATGCATTTTTGCGGCCCCGACCAGCTCCACGGCTATGAAGAACGCCTGACCAGTGACATCTACCCGGCCGACTATGGCTGGGCCGTGAACTGGGATGAGCCGGACGTGCGCCCCTCCTGGTACCACAACATGGCGTCGGTGCTGCAGGCCGGGCCGTGCGTGCGCACCAACCAGCTGGATTTCGACGAAGAGGTGGTGTTCAAGGCCCAGCAGTACCTGTTCGACCATATCCGCGAGGATGGCGACCAGCCGTTCTGCCTGACCGTGTCGATGACTCACCCACACGACCCTTACACCATTCCCAAACCGTTCTGGGACCTGTACGACGACAACGACATCCCGCTGCCTGCAACACCGCCACAGGCTGACCTCGACCCTCACTCCCAGCGCCTGCTCAAGGTCTATGACCTGTGGGACAAGCCGCTGCCGCTGAACAAGATCCGCGATGCACGCCGCGCTTACTTCGGCGCGTGCAGCTACATCGACAGCAACGTCGGCAAGCTCCTGCAAACCCTGGAAGACACGGGCCTGGCCGACGACACCATCATCATCTTCTCCGGCGACCACGGCGACATGCTCGGCGAGCGCGGGCTCTGGTACAAAATGCACTGGTTTGAAATGGCCGCCCGCGTGCCGCTGCTGATCAGCGCGCCGGGGCAGTTTGCCGCCGGCCGGGTGACCGCCGCCGTCTCCACCGCCGACCTGCTGCCTACCCTGGTGGAACTGGCCGGCGGCGAGCTGGACCCGAGGCTGGCGCTGGACGGTCGCTCGCTGGTCTCTCACCTGCAAGGGCAGGGCGGGCACGACGAAGTGTTCGGCGAGTACATGGCCGAGGGCACCATCAGCCCGCTGATGATGATCCGCCGTGGTGCCTACAAGTTCATCTACAGCGAGGACGATCCGTGCCTGCTGTTCGATGTGCACAACGACCCGCACGAGCGGGAGGACCTCAGCCAGTCACCGGAACACCGGCCACTGTTCGAGGCGTTTTTGCATGAAGCGCGGGCCAAATGGGACATCCCTGCGATCCACCAGCAGGTGCTCGCCAGCCAACGCCGTCGCCGCCTGGTGTTCGAGGCGCTGACCCAGGGCAAGCTGAAGAGCTGGGACCACCAGCCACTGGTAGACGCCAGTCAGCAATACATGCGCAACCACATCGACCTCGACGATCTGGAGCGCAAGGCACGTTTTCCACAACCCTGCCAAAACCAATAAAACTGAGGGGAAGGCCATGCAAAAGTTATCCACCGTGTTGAGCGTTGCGCTGCTGGCATTGAGCAGTGCCGGCGCCTACGCGGACACCAGCTGCGACACCGTGAAGATGGCCGATCCGGGCTGGAGCGATATCGCCGCCACCAATGCCATTACCGGTTTCCTGTTGAACGGCATGGGCTACAAGGCCAAGGTCGACACCCTTGCGGTGCCGATCACCTTTGGCGGGCTCAAGGACGGCCAGGTGGACGTGTTCCTGGGTAACTGGATGCCGGCGCAGCAAGGCTTCTACGACAAGTTCGTGGCCAATGGCGATGTGGTGCAACTGGCGAAGAACCTCGACGGTACCGAGTTCACCCTGGCCGTGCCGGACTATGTCTGGGACGCCGGGGTGCATGACTTTGCCGACCTGAACAAGTTTGCCGACAAGTTCGACAAGAAGATCTACGGCATCGGTTCGGGTGCGCCGGCGAATCTCTCGTTGCAGGAAATCATCAAGAAGAACGACTTTGACCTGGGCCAGTGGAAGCTGATCGAGTCCAGTGAACAGGCGATGCTGGCCGAAGTGTCCCGGGCGGTGAAAAAGCAGAAGTTCGTGACCTTCCTCGGCTGGACGCCGCACCCGATGAACGTGCAGTTGAAGATGCATTACCTCAAGGGTGGGGAGAAGTACTTTGGTGACACCGGCAGCGTGTATACGTTGACCCGCAAGGGCTATGCACAGGCGTGCCCGAATGTGGGGAAATTGCTGACCAACCTGAGTTTCACCCAGGAGATGGAGAACGCCATCATGGCTGAGGTGGTGAACAAGAAGCTCAGTAATGCGGACGCGGCGAAGGCGTGGATCAAGGCGAACCCGGCGGTGCTGGACAAGTGGCTGGACGGGGTTAAAACCGTGGACGGTCAAGATGCGCTGGCCGCTGTAAAAGCCAAACTCTGATGCACTGATCGTTCCCACGCTCTGCGTGGGAACGCATCCGGTGACGCTGCGCTTCACGACTCAAGAGCGGACGCAGAGCGTCCAAGACGGCATTCCCACGCAGAGCGTGGGAACGATCATCATGAGCCTGATACTCTGATTCAAACCTCTTCAACCGAGTTTTCAATGCCCTGGCCCAACCGCCACAAACTCTTCCCCTTCCTCAGCTGGCTCCCGCGCCAAACCCGCGCCAGCGTCGGAAGGGACGCGGTCGTCGGCCTGAGCGGTGCAGTCCTGGCATTACCCCAGTCCATTGCCTACGCGCTGATCGCCGGTCTCCCACCGGAGTATGGCCTGTACGCCGCGATCATCCCGGTATTGATCGCCTGCTTGTGGGGCTCTTCCTGGCACCTGATCTGCGGCCCCACGGCAGCCATCTCTATCGTGCTCTACGCCAGCGTCAGCCCGCTGGCCGTGCCCGGCTCCCAGGACTACATCACACTCATCCTGCTGCTGACGTTCCTGGCCGGCGTCTTCCAATGGCTGTTGGGCATGCTGCGCTTCGGCGCCCTGGTGAATTTCGTCTCGCATTCAGTGGTGCTCGGCTTCACCCTCGGCGCTGCGGTGGTGATCGCCCTGGGCCAACTGCCCAACCTGCTGGGGCTGGACCTGCCCAGCCAGGCCACGGCGATCAACAGTCTGCTGGCGCTGATCAACCATGCCGGGGAGTGGAATCGTCCTTCACTGGTGCTCGGGCTCGGCACCTTGCTGGTGGGGGTGCTGCTGAAACTCTGGGTACCGCGCTGGCCAACCCTGTTGATCGCGCTGGCCCTGGGCAGCCTCATCCCGTGGCTGTGGCCGGCGATGTTCGGGGAGGTGGCGCGGGTCAGTTCATTTGTCGGCAAGCTGCCACCGTTCAGCCCGCTGCCGATGGACCTGGACATGGTCCTGCGCCTGCTGCCGAGTGCCGTGGCGGTGGGCATGCTGGGGCTGGTGACCAGCCTGTCGATTGCGCGCTCACTGTCGGCCCGCTCCCAACAATTGCTCGATGCAAATCAGGAAGTGCGCGCCCAGGGTTTATCCAACATCGTCGGCGGATTTTTCTCCGGGTACTTGTCGGCGGGTTCCTTCACACGGTCGGGCCTGAGTTATGAGGCAGGCGCCTGTTCGCCGCTGGCGGGGGTGTTTTCCGCATTGTGGGTGGCGTTGTTCGCGCTGTTCGGTGCGGTATTGATCGCGCATATCCCGATCCCGAGCATGGCCGCCAGCATCCTGCTGATTTGCTGGGGGTTGGTCGACCATCGTGGTATTCGGGCGCTGTTCCGGGTCAGCCGCGCAGAGTTCGTGGTGATGAGCCTGACCTGCATCGCCACGCTTTTGCTGGAGTTGCAAACGGCCATTTACGCCGGGGTGCTGGCGTCGCTGTTTTTCTACCTCAAGCGCACCTCACAGCCGCGGGTCCAGCAATGGCGTGACGGAGAGGACGATGTGCTGCGGGTCGGCGGGTCGATCTTTTTCGGCGCCAGCCATTACCTGCAGGTGCGGCTGCAAAGCCTGCACGGCCAGCGGGTGGTGATCGAGGCGCAGCAGATCAACTTTATCGACTATTCCGGGGTGGAGATGCTGCACCAGGAAGCGCGCCGATTGAATGGAGTGGGGCGCAGCCTGGCGTTGCGCAAGGCCCGGCCACAGGTGGTGGAAGAGTTGAGGAAACTGGAAGGGGCCGACCAATGCCCCATCCATTTCGAAGACTGAATGCGGTTGAAACTGTGGGAGCGGGCTTGCTCGCGAATGCGGTGTGACAGTCGCCGTATGTATCGACTGATCCACCGCATTCGCGAGCAAGCCCGCTCCCACATTCGGATTGCGTCAGGCCAGTTGGCTACGCAATTCAGCCAGCACCGGCGCCGAATCCGGGCGCACACCGCGCCACAGGAAGAACGCTTCCGCGGCCTGTTCCACCAGCATCCCCAGGCCATCCATTGCCACCGCCGCGCCCTGCTCACTGGCCCAGCGGCAGAAAGCCGTAGGCTCTTTGCCGTACATCATGTCGTAGCAAAAAGTCTTTCCGGGTTCGATCAGGCTGCCGGCAATCGGCGGTACATCGCCTGACAGGCTGGCGGACGTGGCATTGATGATCAGGTCCACCGGTTCACGCAGCCAGTCGAAACCGCTGGCGGACACCGGGCCGAGATCGTCGAACAGCTCGGCGAGCAATTCCGCTTTTTCCACGGTGCGATTGGCAATGATCAGCGAAGCCGGCTGCTCAGCCAGCAATGGCTCCAACGCGCCGCGCACCGCACCACCGGCGCCCAGCAACAGGATGCGTTTGCCTTGCAGGCTGAACCCGGCATTCACCGTCAAATCCCGCACCAGGCCGGCGCCGTCGGTGTTGTCTCCCAACAGGCTGCCATCGCCGAGCTTGCTCAGGGTATTCACTGCGCCGGCCCGTTGGGCGCGTTCGGTCAGGGCGTTGGCCAGGCGATAGGCCTCTTCCTTGAACGGTACGGTGACGTTGGCGCCACGGCCTTGTGCGAAAAATGCTTTTGCACAGCCGGTGAAATCCTCCAACGGCGCGAGCAAGGTGCTGTAGTCCAGTTGCTCGCCGGTCTGTTCGGCGAACAGACGGTGAATCAGCGGCGACTTGCTGTGGCCGATGGGGTTGCCGAAGACGACATAACGATCCATCAGACCGCCGCCTTGGGCAGCACACCCAGCCAGTCGCGGTCTTGCAGGAAGTAGTCGGTTAGGCGCGCTTCTTCGCTGTCGGGGGCGGCTTTCCAGTCATAGCTCCAGCGCACTTGCGGTGGCAGCGACATCAGGATCGACTCGGTACGCCCGCCCGATTGCAGGCCAAACAAAGTGCCACGGTCGTAGACCAGGTTGAACTCGACGTAGCGGCCACGGCGGAATTCCTGGAATTCGCGCTGCTGCTCGGTATACGCCATGGCCTTGCGGCGCTGGACGATTGGCAGGTAGGCGTCAATGTAGGCGTCGCCGATGGCGCGCATGAAGGCGAAGCTGGTGTCGAAGTCCCACTCGTTCAAATCATCGAAGAACAAACCGCCGATGCCACGCGGTTCGTTGCGGTGCTTGATGTGGAAGTAGGTGTCGCACCAGGCCTTGTAGCGCGAATAAACGTCCGGGCCAAACGGCGCGCAGGCCTGTTCGGCGACGCGGTGCCAGTGGATGCAGTCTTCTTCGTTGCCGTAGTAGGGCGTCAGGTCGAAGCCGCCGCCAAACCACCACACCGGCTCTTCGCCTTCTTTTTCAGCGATGAAAAAACGCACATTGGCGTGGGAGGTCGGCACATGCGGGTTGTGCGGGTGGATCACCAGCGACACGCCGAGGGCTTCAAAACCGCGACCTGCCAATTCCGGGCGATGGGCACTGGCGGACGGTGGGAGGCCGCTGCCAAACACGTGGGAAAAGTTAACGCCGCCTTTCTCGATTACCGAACCGTTTTCGATCACACGGGTGCGACCGCCGCCGCCGGCAGGCCGGGTCCAGGCGTCTTCGATAAAGCGAGTGTCCGTCTCGAAGGTTTCCAGGGCGCTGCAAATGCGGTCTTGCAGGTCAAGCAGGTAGGCTTTGACAGCCTCGGTGCGGGTAGTCATGACATCACCTTGAATCGGGCAACGCTACACGAGGCCATTGGGCATCGGCGGCAAATGGGCGCACAGGATACCACTGCACCCACTGCTGCCACAGTTGACGAAGATCAAGCTTAGGAGTCCGATAGGGGGCTACGCGAAATGACTTAAGGAGAGTGCAGATGGCCAAACGTATCCAGTTCCGTGCCCATGGCGGCCCCGAAGTGCTTGAGTATGTGGACTACACCCCGGCAGAACCCGGCCCGCAGCAGGTTCGCGTGCAGAACAAGGCCATTGGCCTGAACTTCATCGACACCTATTTCCGCAGCGGCCTATATGCACCACCGGCCTTGCCGTCGGGCCTGGGCGCAGAAGGTGCCGGCGTGGTTGATGCGGTGGGCAGCGAAGTCACTCAATTCAAGGTCGGCGATCGCGTGGCCTACGGCAGCGGCCCGCTGGGCGCCTACAGCGAATTGCATGTGTTGCCGGCTGCCAACCTGGTGCACCTGCCGGACGACATCAGCTTCGAACAGGCCGCCGGCGCGATGCTCAAGGGCCTGACGGTGCAGTACCTGTTGCGCCAGACCTATGAGTTGAAGGGCGGCGAAACCATTCTGTTCCACGCCGCTGCCGGTGGCGTCGGCTCCCTGGCTTGCCAATGGGCCAAGGCCTTGGGCGTGAAGCTGATCGGTACCGTGAGTTCGCCGGAAAAAGCGGCGCTGGCCAAATCCCTCGGCGCCTGGGAAACCATCGACTACAGCAAGGAAAATGTCGCACAACGCGTGCTGGAACTGACTGACGGCAAGAAGTGCCCAGTGGTGTACGACGGCGTAGGCAAGGACACCTGGCTCACCTCCTTGGATAGCGTTGCGCCACGCGGATTGGTGGTGAGTTTTGGTAATGCTTCGGGGGCGGTGGATGGGGTCAACCTGGGGATTCTGGCGGCCAAGGGCTCGCTGTATGTGACCCGGCCGACATTGGCGACCTATGCCAACAACCCGGAAAACCTGCAGGCGATGGCGGATGATCTGTTTTCGATGATCATCAGCGGGAAGCTGCAGATTGATATTAACCAACGGTTTTCGTTGGGGGATGCGGCGAAGGCGCAAATTGAGTTGTCGGCGCGGCGGACGACTGGGTCGACCATTCTGCTGCCATAGGGCGTTGGATTTTCAGCGGCTTTGAGGGCCTCTTCGCGAGCAAGTCGAATCGTCGCACCGCCGCTCCCACATTTGACCGTGTTCCAAAAGTTGGACTCGGTCAAATGTGGGAGCGGGCTTGCTCGCGAAAGCAGGCGGCTCGGTCTCAGGAAGGCCGCACAACCTCACCCGTCGCCAGATCCCGAATCAGACTCGGGTTCTTGCGCCCCCCCAGATTCCCCCCCAATACCAGATCCACCTGCCCGCGGAAGTACTGCTCCACACGAATCCGCGTGCGCGCCGCCGGGCGGCCCTGCGGGTTGGCCGAGGTGGAAATCAGTGGCCCGACGAGCGAGCACAGATCCCGCACTTGCGGATGATCAGTCACCCGCAACGCCACCGTGTCATGCACCCCGGTAATCCACTCGGGCAGCAAGTCCTGATGGGGCACCAGCCACGTATTCGGACCAGGCCAGGTACTGGCCATGCGGTCCATCCACTCATCGGGAAAGTCTTCGAAGAGAAAATCGAACTGACGGATATTGTCGGCAATCAGGATCAGCCCCTTATCCACAGACCGGCCCTTGATCGCCAGCAACCGATCCACCGCTTCTTCGTTCCAAGGGTCACAGCCCAGGCCCCAGACCGCCTCGGTTGGATAGGCAATCACTGCGCCTGCGCGAATTTCTCGTGCGGCTTCTCGCACACGCCACCTGTTGACCATTACTCACTCTCCGGACTAAAGCTCTGCGCAGTTTACCGATCTTCGTTACAAAACCTAGCCGCGCGCAAGCCAGCGCCCGCTTTCGCAGATCACCCGGCCTTCCAGTTCCAGCTCCGTCAGGCTGGCCAGCACCTCGGACAAGGCCCTGCCACTGGCAATCGCCAGGGCTTCACTGGTGTGGGGCGCCGCGTGCAACAGCGCCACCAGCGGATGATTGACCGCAATCGGCGCCGGGCGGGAGAGGGCCTGCCAGCCACGCAGGTTTTCGAGAATGTGCTCGATGGTTTCCACCAGCACCGCGCCATCGCGGATCAGTTGATGGCAGCCTTTGGCCCCGGGGTGATGGATGGAGCCGGGGATGGCGTATACCTCGCGCCCTTGCTCCGCCGCCAGCCGCGCGGTGATCAGCGAACCGCTGGCCATGCTGGCCTCCACCACCAGTACCCCAAGCGACAGGCCACTGATAATACGGTTGCGGCGCGGGAAGTTGCCGGCCTGGGGCGCGGCGTCCAACGGAAACTCGGAAACCACGGCGCTGCCTTGGGCAATCATCGCCTCGGCCAAGCGTCGATGGCGCTGTGGATAAAAATTTTCGAGCCCGGTGCCCAGCACGCCGATTGTATGTCCACCAACATCCAAAGCCGCCTGGTGAGCAGCACCGTCGATACCCAGGGCAAGGCCACTGGTGATGACAAAACCGGCACTCGCCAGGCTGCGGGAAAACGCGGCGGCGGTATCCATTCCTGGCCTGGAGGCGCGACGGCTGCCGACCATCGCCAGCTGCGGTTTCTCCAGAATCGCCGGGTTGCCGGCGACGAATAATAGCGGGGGTGCGTCATCCAATTCTGCAAGCAATGCCGGGTAGTCGGGTTGGTCCCACATCAGCAAATGCTGGGCCGGACGCTCCAACCAGGCCAATGCCGCACTGGCACCATCACGTACTTCCTCGCAACGCCGGGCATCGGCGCTGGCCACCTTGAGCCCCAGGGAGCGCCAGGCACTGGCCGGTGCGCTGATGGCTTTTGACGCAGAACCAAAGGCCTCGATAAGTTTTTTAAAGCCCTTGGGACCCAGTTCCGGCAGCCTGTGCAAGCGTAGTCGGGCTTCCAGTTCTGCCGGGGAAATTTCACGGTCATTCGTCGGTAACATATGATCGTCCTTGATCGGAACAAGCTGTGGATAACTCTGTTGGTAACTTATTTAGCAACCTAATTATTGTCTTCGTTCAGGCGCCTCAAAACGGTCCATTACCGCCAGCGAACGCGACGCGCTGAGCACCAGGCCGTAGCTGAGCTTTTCGTAGGTGCGGAACACCAATAGCGTCCCGGCCGGCTCGTCGGGCATCTTCACCGGAGCACCGGTCACTCGGTCCCGAACGGTTTCCCCGGTTTTCACCACGGCCAGCAAATGGCCTTCCGTCAGGCCGTCACGACGGCCCTTGTTCAGCGTCACCGCGTCCAGCACGCCGATCTGCGTCACGCCCCGTGGCACGTCGATGATGTGCCCGGCAGTGGCGCGAGCAGGCATCTGAATCACCAGGCTGGCGAGGTCGGTGGGCGCTTGCTGGCTGAGCAAACGATCCCCGGGACGCACCTCCTGGGTGACGCGCCGCACACCCAACGTGCTGACATCGCCCACCGTCACAAAACGTGCGGTGCCAATGTCGTCGACGTTGATACCCAGCAATTCCTGGCTTTGCGGGTCGGTATAGGCCTTGCCGCGACGGAAGATCCCGTAGCTTTCGGCGGTAGGGTCCAGGGCACCTCGCGCATAAATACGCTCGCCATCGGCGCCCAATACTCGTCCGGCATCTGCTGCAACAATATAGGGAGCGTGCTCCAGTTCCTGGGGGGTATCGAGAATGCGGTTGTGCAGTAAAAAGCGCTGGATGGCCTGCTGCGTATGAAGCAGCAACGGTTGGCCGGCCTGTGGATAGCTCTCGGGAACCTGGCCAACAACGGCCTGGGCCCACAGCAGCAAGACGAGTAGCGATTTCCTCATGGGGTGAATCTCCTTTATTATGTGCATTCGCGTGAAACGCCTTGGCCTTCGCGGCTTTCGGACGTTTTCCCACGGCACTTATTCCGGCACATCAAGGGTCCATCCCCGGCGCCGACTTGCCTTTACCTCACATGTGCAGCAATTACGCTTATGGCTATTTTGAACATCCTCGAATTTCCGGACTCACGCCTGCGCACCATCGCCAAGCCAGTGGCCGTAGTGGACGCCAAGGTTCGTCAGTTGGTCGATGACATGTTTGAAACAATGTATGAAGCCCCGGGTATCGGCCTCGCCGCGACCCAGGTCGACGTGCATCAGCGCGTCGTGGTCATGGACCTGTCCGAAGACCGCAGCGAGCCCCTGGTGTTTATCAACCCTGAGTTCGAAACCCTGACCGACGAGATGGGCCAGTACCAGGAAGGCTGCCTGTCGGTGCCTGACTTCTACGAGAACGTCGACCGTCCCCAGCGCGTCAAGATCAAGGCCCTGGACCGTGACGGCAAGCCGTTCGAGATGATTGCCGAAGGCCTGCTGGCGGTGTGCATCCAACACGAGTGCGACCACCTCAACGGCAAGCTGTTTGTCGATTACCTGTCCACGCTTAAACGCGACCGGATCAAGAAGAAGCTGGAAAAGAAGCATCGCCAGCAAGCTTGATTCCCTTCTTTCAAAGGCTTGCTCCGGCAAGCCTTTTTCTTTTGTGAGACGTTTCCCATGACCGAGCCACTGCGCATCGTTTTTGCCGGCACCCCCGAATTCGCCGCCGAACACCTCAAGGCCCTGCTCGCCAGCCCGTATGAAATCGTGGCGGTCTACACCCAGCCCGATCGCCCGGCCGGTCGTGGGCAAAAGCTGATGCCCAGCCCGGTCAAGCAGCTTGCACTTGAGAACAACATTGTCGTGCTGCAGCCGCCAACCCTGCGCAACGCCGATGCCCAAGCCGAACTGGCTGCGCTGAAGCCGGACCTGCTGGTGGTAGTGGCTTATGGTTTGATCCTGCCTCAAGCCGTGCTGGATATCCCGCGCCTGGGCTGCATCAACAGCCACGCCTCGCTGCTGCCTCGCTGGCGCGGTGCGGCACCGATCCAACGGGCCGTTGAAGCCGGTGACGCCGAAAGTGGTGTGACCGTAATGCGCATGGAAGCGGGCCTGGACACCGGCCCGATGCTGTTGAAAGTCACCACCCCGATTACCGCTGAAGACACCGGTGGCAGCCTGCACGATCGCCTCGCCGAGATGGGCCCGCCGGCTGTCGTCCAGGCCATCGCCGGCCTGGCTGCTGGCACTCTGCAAGGCGAAGTGCAGGACGACAGCCTCGCCACCTACGCCCACAAATTGAACAAGGATGAAGCTCGCATCGACTGGAGCCGCCCGGCCGTTGAGCTGGAACGCCTGGTACGCGCCTTCAACCCGTGGCCAATCTGCCACAGCACCCTCAATGGCGAAGCCCTGAAAGTACTGGCCGCCACCCTGGCTGAAGGCAAGGGCGCCCCCGGCGAGATTATCGGCGCCAGCAAGGACGGCCTATTGGTAGCGTGCGGTGAACAGGCGCTGTGCCTGACCCGTCTGCAATTGCCCGGCGGCAAGGCGCTGAATTTCAGCGATTTGTTCAACAGCCGTCGTGAGAAATTTGCCGTGGGTATCGTCCTGGGCCAATCGGTGGACGCTCAATGAACCCACGTCTGGCCGCCGCCAAGGCCCTGGCCGCCGTACTCAACGGCAAGGCTTCCCTCAACAGTTCGTTGCCGACCCAGCTGGATAAAGTCGAAGACCGCGATCGCGGCTTCACCCAGGACCTGGCTTTCGGCACCGCCCGCTGGCAGCCGCGGTTATCGGCTCTGGCGGCCAAGCTGCTGCAAAAGCCATTCAAGGCGGCAGACGCCGATGTCGAGGCGCTGCTGCTGGTGGGCCTGTATCAACTGCTCTACACCCGCGTGCCGGCCCACGCAGCCATCGGCGAAACCGTCGGTTGCGCCGACAAGCTGAAAAAGCCTTGGGCCAAGGCCCTGCTCAACGCCGTGCTGCGCCGCGCCCAGCGCGAAAGCGAAGCGCTGCTGGCCGAGCTGGAACATGACCCGGTGGTGCGCACCGCCCACCCGCGCTGGCTGCAAAAATCCCTGAAGGCATTCTGGCCCGAGCAATGGGAAGCCATCTGCGCGGCCAACAACGCGCACCCGCCGATGATCCTGCGGGTCAATCGCCGTCATCACACCCGCGACGCTTATCTCACATTGCTTGGCGAAGCCGGTGTAGCGGCCACGGCCTGCGTCTACAGCCAGGACGGCATCGTTCTTACAGAACCGGGCGATGTACGTAACCTGCCCGGGTTCGCCGAAGGCTGGATCAGCGTGCAGGACGAAGCCGCTCAACTGGCCGCCGACCTGCTGGACCTGGCCCCGGGCCAACGCGTACTGGACGCCTGTTGCGCCCCCGGCGGCAAGACCTGCCACATCATGGAAGTGCAAGCAGACCTGGCCGGTGTCGTCGCCGTCGACCTGGAAGCCAAGCGCCTGGTGCGTGTGCGGGAAAACCTCGCCCGCCTGGGCCTCAGCGCCGAGCTGATCGCCGCTGACGGCCGCGACACCGCCACCTGGTGGGACGGCAAGCCGTTCCAGCGCATCCTGCTGGACGCACCGTGCTCCGCCACCGGCGTGATCCGCCGCCACCCGGACATAAAGCTGACCCGCCAACCCGACGACATCGCCGCCCTGGCCGTGCTGCAAGGCGAGTTGCTGGACGCGTTGTGGCCGACCCTCGAAGTAGGCGGCATCCTGCTGTACGCCACCTGCTCGACGCTGCCTACCGAAAACACTGAAGTCATCGAAGCCTTCCTTGCTCGCACCAGCGGCGCACGGGAACTGGACCTCGACATCCAGGCCGGGATCAAGCAGCCTCATGGCCGCCAGTTGCTGGCCCAGGAAGGCGGCCACGACGGGTTCTATTACGCCAAGCTGATCAAGATTGCCGCCGCTCGCGGCTGAATGGTTTTAAGGGAGTGACCGGATGAAAATCATCATCCTCGGCGCAGGGCAGGTTGGCGGTACGCTGGCCGAGCATTTGGCCAGCGAAGCCAACGACATCACCGTGGTCGACACCGACGCGGAGCGCCTGCGGGATTTGGGCGACCGTTTGGATATCCGTACCGTACAAGGCCGCGCCTCGTTTCCTACAGTGCTGCGCCAGGCCGGTGCCGACGATGCCGACATGCTGGTGGCAGTCACCAACAGTGACGAGACCAACATGGTTGCCTGCCAGGTCGCCCACACCCTGTTTCACACTCCGACCAAGATCGCCCGAGTGCGTGAGGCGGCCTACCTGACCCGCGCCGGACTGTTCGACAACGACGCGATCCCGGTCGATGTGCTGATCAGCCCGGAACAGGTGGTGACCCATTACATCAAGCGCCTGATCGAACACCCGGGCGCCTTGCAGGTGATCGACTTCGCCGAAGGCAAGGCACAGCTGGTGGCGGTCAAGGCCTACTACGGCGGGCCGTTGGTGGGCCAGCAACTGCGCCAGTTGCGCGAGCACATGCCCAACGTCGAGACGCGGGTGGCGGCGATCTTCCGTCGCGACCGGCCGATCCTGCCCCAGGGCGATACGGTGATCGAGGCTGACGACGAGGTGTTTTTCATCGCCGCCAAAGCGAACATTCGCGCGGTGATGAGCGAAATGCGCCGTCTGGATGAGACCTATAAACGCATCGTCATCGCCGGCGGCGGGCAGATCGGTGAGCGCTTGGCCGAGGCCATCGAAAGCCGCTACCAGGTGAAGATCATCGAGATGAATCCGGCACGCTGCCGGTATTTGTCCGACACCCTCGACAGCACCGTGGTCCTGCAGGGCAGCGCCTCGGATCGTGATCTGCTGCTGGAAGAAAACATCGCCGACGCCGATATCTTCCTGGCCCTGACCAACGATGACGAAGCCAACATCATGTCGTCGTTGCTGGCCAAGCGGCTGGGGGCGAAGAAGGTGATGACCATCATCAACAACCCGGCCTACGTCGACCTGATCCAGGGCGGCGATATCGACATCGCCATCAGCCCGCAACTGGCGACCATCGGCACCTTGCTGGCCCACGTGCGCCGCGGCGATATCGTCAGTGTGCACTCGTTGCGCCGGGGTGCGGCGGAAGCCATCGAGGCGATTGCCCACGGTGATTCAAAATCGAGCAAGGTGATTGGCAAGGCGATCCGCGATATCGGCCTGCCGCCGGGCACCACCATTGGTGCAATCATTCGCGATGAAGAAGTGATCATCGCCCACGACGACACGGTGATCGCCACGGGCGACCACGTGATTCTGTTCCTTGTGGATAAAAAACATATCCGCGATGTGGAGAAGCTGTTCCACGTGGGCCTGAGCTTTTTCTGATCAAACGGAGTGACCGACATGCTCGAATCCCTGGAAAAAATGCTCGCCAAGGGTGTGGATAACTCACTGCTGCGGTTTGGTTTGGGCAAGGGTTATCTTGATCTGAAGGACAACGCCAAGGCGGCCGAGCATTTGCAGAAATGCGTCGAGTTCGACCCGAAGTATTCGGCGGCGTGGAAGCTGTTGGGCAAGGCGCAGTTGGGGCAGGGTGATAACGCTGCAGCGCGGTTAGCTTGGGAGAAGGGTATTGAAGCGGCCCTGGCACATGGCGACAAGCAGGCCGAAAAGGAAATGACCGTATTCCTGAAGAAACTCGACCGCCAAGTTTAAGCAGAACCCAATGTGGGAGCGGGCTTGCTCGCGAAGGCGTCGTGTCAGTCACCGAATTTGTGTCTGATACACCGCCTTCGCGAGCAAGCCCGCTCCCACATTTTGTTTTGTGCCAACCTTGAGTCAGCCGTAAATCAATACCACCGCGCCTCACCCGGCGGGCGTTTCTTGAAGCGTTTCATGCTCCACATGTACTGGCTCGGGTAAGCCCCCACATAGCGCTCCACCACCTTGCTCATCGCCGCACACGAAGTGGCGGTGTCGGTGCTGTACATGTCTTCCGGCGCCGCTTCCAGGATCACTTTGTAGCCCGAGCCATCCGGCAGCCGCAGGGCATGCAGGAACACCCCGACCGCCTTGTGCCCCGCCAGCATGTTCGGCACGAACTTGCTGGTCAGCGCCTGGGTGGCGAAGAACGGCACGAAGATCCCGGCCGATTCCGCCGGCTCCGGATCCGCAGGAATGCCCACCTGGCCGCCTTTGCGCACTTCCTTGATGACACTGAGGATGCCTTCCTTGGTGGACGCCGCCACGCGGTTACCCAGTTGCACCCGCTGTTTGCGCAGCAAGTCATCCACCGCCTTGAGCTTCGGCGGGCGGTAGAAAATGATCGGTTTGCATTGGCTGCAATAGAAGTGGTTCAACACTTCCCAGTTGCCCAGGTGGCTGGTGATGCCGACCACGCCTTTGCCCGAGGCCAGGGCTTCGTGCAGCACTTCCAGGCCTTCGACCTCGCGCACCAGGTCGATGGAACGCTGGGCCGGCCAGATCCAGGCGCAGGCGCTTTCGGTCAGGGACTTGCCGATGTCCATCAGGCTGCGTCCAACGAGACGCTCGCGCTCGGCCGGATCCATGTCCGGGAAGCATTTGGACAGGTTGATCCGCACCGTCTCACGGGAACGGTTGGGGGTTTTCCACATGATCCAGCCAATTGCCGAACCGACCGCTTGCACCGCGCGCCAGGGCAGCAGGGCAAACAACCGAAGAGCGCCTACCAGCAAGGCGCCTTTAAACTTTTCCACAGGTCACTCCTGATCGTGTGTGGTGCGCAAAGCCGCCATTCTAACCGGCGTTGGCGAGGTCCGCGTAACGGTCGCAGTCCTGAGTGTGGTCCATGACCATGCCCGAGGCCTGCATGAACGCGTAGCAGATGGTCGGCCCGACGAAGGTGAAGCCGGCTTTTTTCAAGGCTTTGCTCATGGCCTCAGCCTCCGGCGTAATGGCCGGGACCTGGCTGCGGTCCTTGAAATGATTGACCTTGGGCACGCCGCCCACAAACGACCACAGAAACTCCACGGGGTCCTGCAGCGCCAGCCAGGCGGCGGCATTGCGCCGGGTGGCATTGAGTTTCAGGCGGTTACGCACGATGCCCGGATCGAGCATCAGCGCTTCGATCTCGGCATCGCTCAGTTGGGCCAGACGCTGCGCATCAAAGCCGAACAAGACCTTTCGATAATGCTCGCGTTTGCGTAAAACGGTGATCCAGGACAGGCCCGCCTGGAACCCTTCGAGCAAAAGCAACTCGAACAGTCCCTGCGCATCGCGCAGCGGCGTTCCCCACTCCTGATCGTGATAAGCCATGTACAGCGGATCTTCAGAACACCAAAAGCAGCGTGGCATAAGGCTCCAGGGGATGGTGGCGCGGCCGAATCGGGTATACTCCCGCTCTTTAAATCGCAGCCCAAGTAACAGGTGAATTTCGTGAGCCAGCCTACGCCAGCCGTGCGTACCTTCCAAGACTTGATCCTCGCCCTCCAGCAATACTGGGCCGAGCAAGGTTGTGTGGTACTTCAGCCCTACGATATGGAAGTAGGCGCCGGCACTTTCCACACCGCTACCTTCCTGCGGGCCATCGGCCCGGAAACCTGGAACGCCGCTTATGTGCAGCCCAGTCGTCGCCCGACTGACGGCCGCTACGGCGAAAACCCGAACCGCCTGCAGCACTACTACCAGTTCCAGGTGGTTCTGAAGCCAAACCCGGACAACTTCCAGGAGCTGTACCTGGGCTCGTTGAAACATGTCGGCCTGGACCCGCTGGTCCACGACATCCGTTTCGTCGAAGACAACTGGGAATCGCCAACCCTGGGCGCCTGGGGCCTGGGCTGGGAAGTCTGGCTCAACGGCATGGAAGTGACACAGTTCACTTACTTCCAGCAAGCCGGCGGCATCGAGTGCTACCCGGTGACCGGCGAGATCACCTACGGTCTCGAGCGCCTGGCCATGTACCTGCAAGGCGTGGACTCGGTCTACGACCTGGTGTGGGCTGACGGCCCGTTCGGCAAGGTGACCTACGGCGACGTGTTCCACCAGAACGAAGTGGAGCAGTCGACCTACAACTTCGAACACGCGAACGTCGAGAAGCTGTTCGAACTGTTCGACTTCTATGAAAGCGAAGCCAAGCGCCTGATCGAACTGGATCAGCCGCTGCCGTTGCCAAGCTATGAAATGGTTCTGAAGGCATCCCACACCTTCAACCTGCTGGACGCCCGTCGTGCCATCTCGGTAACTGCGCGCCAGCAATACATCCTGCGTGTACGCACCCTGGCGCGTTCCGTCGCCCAAGCCTACCTGTTGGCTCGCGCCAAGCTGGGCTTCCCGATGGCCACCCCGGACCTGCGTGATGAAGTGTTGGCTAAGCTGGAGGCTGCACAATGAGTGCTCAAGATTTCCTGGTTGAACTGGGCACCGAAGAGCTGCCACCCAAGGCACTGAATACCCTGGCCGACGCATTCCTGGCCGGTATCGAAAAAGGCCTGCAAACCGCTGGCCTGAAGTTCGCCGCAAAAAAAGTCTACGCCGCGCCGCGCCGACTGGCTGTGTTGCTCACCGCACTGGAAACCCAGCAGCCGGACCGCAGCATCAACCTCGACGGCCCGCCACGCCAGGCCGCCTTCGACGCCGAAGGCAACCCGACTCAAGCCGCCCTTGGTTTTGCCAAGAAGTGTGGCGTCGAGCTGAGCGAGATCGACCAGAGCGGCCCGAAGCTGCGTTTCAGCCAGGTCATCACCGGCAAGCCGACCGCCAGCCTGTTGCCGACCATCGTTGAAGACTCGCTGAACGACCTGCCGATTCCCAAGCGCATGCGCTGGGGTGCCCGCAAGGAAGAGTTCGTGCGCCCGACCCAATGGCTGGTGATGCTGCTCGGTGACCAGGTCATCGACTGCACCATCCTCGCCCAGAAGGCCGGCCGTGATTCACGTGGCCACCGCTTCCACCATCCTGAAGCCGTGCGCATCACCGCGCCCGCCAACTACCTCAATGACCTGCGTGCAGCCTATGTGCTGGCGGATGCCAATGAGCGCCGCGAGCTGATCAGCAAGCGTACCGAAGAGCTGGCCCGCCTGCAGGAAGGCACCGCCATCGTGCCGCCAAGCCTGCTGGACGAAGTGACCGCTTTGGTTGAATGGCCAGTGCCGCTGGTGTGCTCGTTCGAGGAGCGTTTCCTCGACGTGCCGCAGGAAGCGCTGATCACCACCATGCAGGACAACCAGAAGTATTTCTGCCTGCTGGACGTCGACGGCAAGCTGCTGCCGCGCTTCATCACCGTGGCCAACATCGAAAGCAAGGACCCGCAGCAGATCATCGCCGGTAACGAAAAAGTCGTTCGCCCGCGCCTGACTGACGCCGAGTTCTTCTTCAAGCAAGACAAGAAGCAGAAGCTCGAAGACTTCAACCTGCGCCTGCAGAACGTGGTGTTCCAGGAAAAACTCGGCAGCGTATACGACAAGGCCGTACGGGTTTCCAAGCTGGCGGCCTACATCGCGCCACGCATTGGTGGCGATGCTGCCTGGGCTGCGCGTGCCGGCCTGCTGTCCAAGTGCGACCTGGCCACCGAGATGGTCGGCGAGTTCCCGGAGATGCAAGGTGTTGCCGGTTACTACTACGCCCTGAATGATGGCGAGCCGCAGGACGTCGCCCTCGCGCTGAACGAGCAGTACATGCCGCGCGGTGCCGGCGCCGAGCTGCCGACCACCCTCACCGGTGCGGCCGTGGCCATCGCTGACAAGCTGGATACCCTCGTCGGTATCTTCGGTATCGGCATGTTGCCTACCGGCAGCAAAGACCCGTATGCGCTGCGCCGTGCGGCCCTGGGCGTGCTGCGCATCCTGATCGACAAGAAGCTCGACCTCGACCTGACCCAGGCCGTGGTGTTTGCGGTTGGCCAGTTCGGTGCCAAGGTCAAGCAAGCGGGCCTGGCCGAGCAAGTGCTGGAGTTCGTGTTCGACCGTCTGCGTGCGCGTTACGAAGACGAAGGTGTGGACGTTTCGGTGTACCTGTCGGTACGTGCCCTGCAACCAGGTTCGGCGCTGGACTTCGACCAGCGTGTGCAGGCCGTACAGGCCTTCCGCAAGCTGCCGGAAGCCGGTGCCCTGGCCGCCGTGAACAAGCGTGTGTCGAACCTGCTGAGCAAGGCCGACAACCTCGGCAATGCCGAAGTCGACCCGGGCCTGTTTGCCGATGCCAAGGAGTTCTCGCTGAACTCGGCCATCGCCAAGGCAGAAAATGCAGTGAAGCCGCTGATCGCCGAACGCAACTACGCCGAAGCCTTGGCGCGCCTGGCCACCTTGCGTGAGCCGGTGGATGCGTTCTTCGAAGCGGTGATGATCAATGCCGAAGACGCGGGCGTGCGGAAAAACCGCTACGCCATGCTGGCGCGCCTGCGCGGCCTGTTCATCAATATCGCTGACATTTCCGTACTGAGCTGACCATGTTGAAACTGCTAATTCTCGATCGGGACGGAGTGATCAATTACGACTCCGACGCTTACATCAAATCGGTGGCGGAATGGATTCCACTGCCCGGCTCGATCGAGGCCATCGCGCAGTTGAGCAAAGCGGGCTGGACAGTGGCCATCGCCACCAACCAGTCCGGCATCGCCCGCGGCTACTACGACATCGCCACCCTCGACGCCATGCACGCGCGCCTGCGCACGCTGGTGGCCGAGCAGGGCGGTGAAGTAGGGCTGGTGGTGTATTGCCCGCACGGCCCGGATGAAGGCTGCGATTGCCGCAAGCCCAAACCGGGTATGCTTAAAACTATTGCTGAACATTACAACGTGCCGTTGGCTGGGCTATGGTTTGTCGGGGACAGCCTCGGTGACCTGGAAGCCGCCAAAGCCGTCGACTCTCAGCCAGTTTTGGTAAAAACCGGGAAAGGCGAAAAGACCCAGGCTAAAACCCTGCCGGTAGGTACTTTGATTTTTGACGATCTGGCGGCGGTTGCCGCAGAACTTATCAACAACTAGCAGCCCTTCTGACTTCCTGACCAAGGACTGTTCGGGAGCGCGCTTTTAACAGGCGGGCGTTGTCCCGCAACGGTAAATGCCGCCATGTCGATTTTGCAGGCCATCAGAACCTTCTTCTTTTACCTGCTGTTGGGCACCAGCTCCTTTCTCTGGTGCACCCTGAGCTTTTTTATCGCGCCTTTCCTGCCGTTCAAGGCGCGCTATCGTTTCATCAACGTCTTTTGGTGCAACTGCGCGCTGTGGTTGACCAAGGTGTTCCTGAACATTCGTTTCGAGATCAAGGGCGCCGAAAACGTCCCGGACCAGCCTTGTGTGATTCTGTCGAACCACCAGAGCACCTGGGAAACCTTTTTCCTGTCTGCGTATTTCTCGCCCCTGAGCCAAGTGCTCAAGCGTGAGCTGCTGTACGTGCCATTCTTCGGCTGGGCCATGGCCATGCTGCGACCGATCGCCATCGACCGCGACAACCCCAAGGCCGCACTCAAGCATGTGGCCAAGAAGGGCGATGAGCTGTTGAAGGATGGGGTTTGGGTGCTGATCTTCCCTGAAGGCACACGCGTGCCCTACGGCACTGTGGGCAAGTTCTCACGTGGCGGTACGGCCCTGGCGGTGAACGCCGGGCTGCCGGTGCTGCCGATTGCCCACAACGCCGGCAAGTTCTGGCCAAAGACCGGCTGGGCCAAGCGTCAAGGCACCATCACTGTAATCATTGGCGAGCCCATGTATGCCGAGGGCGAAGGCCCACGTGCCATTGCAGCGCTGAACGACCGTGCCCAGGCATGGAATGAAGCGCAACAAAGGGCCATGGGTTCGTTGCCGCCGGAGCCGGTTGTGGTCGACACGCCGGTGATTTGAGTTTCTGTGGATAACCTGTGTACGGTTTGTTGGCGAATTGCTCTTTTTAGCTCATAGGCTGCTGATTTACTTACATATTTCCCAAGCTCATAAAACAGCGGAAAAGGTGCATAAGTTTTTCCCGCATTAAAAAACCGGTCCCTGAGACCGGTTTTTTATGCACAGGTGAAAAGCCGCGATTCAGTCTCGCCACAATGGCAGCTGAAGGATGAAGGTCGTACCTTTATCCACCTCGCTTTCGCAGCGAATTCTCCCACCGTGACGATCCACGACGGCCTTGACCATGGTCAGCCCCAACCCCAATCCTTCACTGCCCTGAGCCGAGGCGAAGCGCCGGTATTGAGCGAAGAGTTCGGGCAAATCCTGCGGGGAGATTCCTCGCCCCTGGTCGCTGATGCGGCACTCCAACGCGTCTTCATGGCGGGTCAGGCTTAACGTAACGGTGGTGCCCGATGGGCTGTATTTCACCGCATTTTCCAACAGGTTGAATAAGGCGCGGGTCAGCAGCGATTGATCCGCCCACACCATTTCTTCGCCGTCTTCATCCAGGTGATGGACCAGGCGAATGCCTTTCAACTGGGCGTGCACTGCGACTTGATCAAATGCGTCGAGCACCAACATGGCGAACAGGCTGGGCTGGAATTGGTAGCCATCGGATTCGGCTTTCGCCAACTGCACGAATGATTCGGTCAGGTTCAGGGCACGGCGGACTTGTTGTTCGATCTGCGCAAATATCGGCGCGGCGGTGTCCTGAACATCCAACAGGGCCAGGATCGCCGAATGCGGCGCACGCAAGTCATGGGACAGAAAGCGCAACAGGGTCTCCCGTTGCTGCTGGGCATCACGCTCAATGCTCAGGTCTGTGAGGCTCAGCAGCCAGCCCAGGGCCACGTCACCGTCTGCGGGCAGCAGCGGCGCCAGGTCGAGGCGCAGGCTGCGGTCAAGGGTGTCGCGGAACTCGACAATCTCCAGCGTCGACAGGGCAGGGCGAACACCGTCCTGCAGCGGTGGATAACCTAATGCGGCGAGCTGATCCAAGAGGTTTTCGGCCACCAGTTCATTGCCGAACACATCGCGGGCAATTCGATTGGCCAGCAGGATGTTGCCCTTGGGATCGGTAATCAAGGTTGCTACAGGCAAACATTCCAGCCCATCGGCCATGAAGCGACGAGTGTCCCGGGTACGGCTGACCGCTTGTTCGAGGGCGAAGATTCGTCCCTGCAATACATCACCCTGGCTGGCGGGCGCTCGACGGCGCTCCGGGAGCACTTTGGGCTCGTTGTCCAGGCGTGCCAGTTCCCAGCCGAAGTAGGCCAGGATCACGCTCAGGCGCCGCCAGTTCCAGATCAGATAACTGAGCAACATGCCAACCAGACTTGCTGCCGGCGACCACCAATGGCCCAGGCGCAACAGGCCCCAAGAACCCAGAAGCGCAGCCCCCATGCAACCGAGGGTCAGCCACAGTGCATAACGCGGGCGAAACAGCAGAAGGCCCAACAGCACCGCGACCATCGCGGTGGCCAGTAGCGTCGCCATCCACACGGGCAGATCGACAATACTGCGCCCTTGCAGCAAGCCATTGAGAATATTTGCCTGGATCTCCACGCCCGGGGTGGTGCCGACACTGGCCGAAAGCGGCGTAACATAACGGTCGCCCATGCCCGGTGCCGTAGCGCCAATCAGGATCAAGCGGTCGCGCAGCAACTCGGATGGCACCTCCCCGCGCAAGACACTGATATACGGCACGCTGGGAAAGCCGGCATGACTGGCAATAAAAGGAATTCGAATGGCATTTTCCCGCTGCCAGCTGGAGCTTTCCGACGGACCAGGTGCGCCCGGCATTCCGGATGGCTGGCCGCTCAGTTCAAACGCCAGCCAGGCTAACTGCGGTGTCAAATTACCGGGTGGACCTTCACGCAAATACAGGCTTCGAACGATGCCGTCGCTGTCCGCTTCCACGTTGATATGGCCGACGCTACGGGCGCAATCACGCAAGGGCAACACAGGCAGGATTTGCGCCACAGGCTGGCCGTAGCGCGGCGAACCTTCACGAATCAAAGGCAACAGGACGTTGCCAGCGTTGCACATAGCCTCGGCCAGGCGCAGGTCATTGGCTGGCTCCCGGGCGGGCTCGCTGAAGATCACATCAAACAGGATGCCGGCAGGCTTGGCGGCGCTCAGCCGATCAAGCAGGTCGGCATGCACACGTCGGGACCACGGCCATTGGCCGAGCTCCTTCAGGCTTCGGTCGTCGATCGTTACCAGCAGGATGCGTGGATCCACCGATAAAGGCGCCAGCCGGCGGAGGCTATCATACAGCAGGTTATTGAGGGCCAGGCCAGGGCTCAGGGACAGGAAGGCCGTGATGGGTAATAGCAACAGGCTGACCCACAGCCATTCGCGCACCAGGCCATTGAACAGCCGCTGAGCCTGAGTCGGTTGGCGCTTTTCAGCCCTGTGCCACAGCCTCACCGGCTCGCGTCCAGGGCACTACTGCACGCGGTTCGCGGGTGGGTAATAGAAAATGTCATAAACCCCGGTTTCTCCCTCAAGCCCGTGTTCATCATATGCCGACAAGCGAACGTGATAGAACGATGCTTTCAGCCCAGTGAAGCGCATTTGCGGCTTGTCGGAGAAGTTTTCCTGCTTGATGTTCAGAAACTCCTTATCGGTCGCGACCTGGGCCCGGTAGCGCTGGGCCCCGGCCAATGGCCGCAGGAACAGGGTCCAGACAGGCGCATCGCCCTTTTGGCCGTCCTGGCCGACCAACCGTGGCGCATCAAGCAGTTCCACGGGTTTGAGTTCGCCTTGTTTCTTGAAGGCCAGGCCCTGCCGCGCACCAACCTTTACTTCACCAGAGACTGGACCGGTAATGGGCTTCTTCTTGATAGGGCGCGGGCTCGGTGGAGCGTCATCACGATTGACCGCCACTTGCCCGTTGAGTACTTCCACCAGCGATTGTTCGCCATCGTTACGCACACGGAAATGCGTGCCGCGTACCCCCAGAACGCCCACCGGGGTCATGATCTGGAAACGGTCATAGTCGCTGGCACGCTTGATCACGTAAGCCTCGACCTGACCTTCTTCAAGAATCACCTGGGGAATGGATTGCTCCTCGACCAGATGCAATCGGACCTGGGAGCTGGAGGGCAAGACAATCCGCGAGCCGTCCCCTAGCATCAGGCTGACAAATGCGCCCGATGAGGTTTTCACGCTTTCTTGTTCATCGATGAACATGCCTTCTTCCAGAGCCGTGGACACACCCTTGGCATCCAGTTTCCAGGCTTCGCCCGTGAGGTGCTGCACCACCGCCGGAAGCGGTTGCGCGCGGCACATCCGGTTGTCGTCGATATAGGGTGCACGGGGAGGGGCAGGGCGTGCCAAGGCCGGAAGACTCACTACGCCAAGCGTAACGATCAGGCCCGAACTCAACAGCGTAGAAGCGGCAGAGCGGAATCGGCAGGGGAAAAAGGTCATGGCGCTCATCAAGATTCTAGTTCTAATGGGTCATCAGAAAGCACTTTCAGGCAGCGTCTTGCAGCGGGAAGACCTTGAGTACCGTCTACGATACTCGATGAGGTATCCAGTCGATAGCCGAAATATCTGGGGGCGTGAGATCCATTGCAGAAGATGACACGTCCCTGTGTCGGAGCACTTCCGTCGCTCCAATCCGTGTGTCATCCAGCGAGAGCGAATTTACCTACAACATAGGTGCATCGGACCGATTCGCAACATTTGTTCAGATTTGCGGGTACTTAAAATACCCAACGTTGGGTCTGCTGCTGTTCGCTGAGTTGCTGAAACGGTGAACGGGCGAAGCCCATGCCATTGCCGGGCTCACTCAAAGTCTGCCTTTCCTCGAACGGCATAGGTATCGCCGGCTTATTGGCCCCGACCGTTTCCGTGCCCAGCGTAGCAACCATCACCACCAATACCAGTCTTCCCCATACATCAACCTTCCCCAGAACGGCCATACGTCTCGAAACAGCATAAAACCAGATTGCCATTGATCCTTTTCCTGAAGGTCTCGAGCCGGTATCTTCCCAGCTTGGGTGTTGACGATTTCCAATGGCTTGCGGCCATTTGATATCAGCGTACCGAGAGATTCAGAGGGCCTGAGAATCTGGCCATAATTGTTCAGATTCGATGCCCGCATTCTTCAATAAGAAAGGACCCTGCCATGCGTGTCGCAATACTGGATGACGAACCTGCTGAACTGCGGCGGGTGGAACAGACACTGCGACAAATCCCCAGCGCTGCGGATCAGCCATGGACCCTGCACTGCTTCGAGCGTGGAGAAGACCTGCTGCGACAACTGCGCCGCGAGACCTTCGACTTGCTGATCCTTGACTGGCAACTGCCCGACCTCAGTGGCCTGGCATTGCTGCGCTGGACCCGCGAGCACATGGAAGCGCCGCCAGCCGCCATCATGCTTACCAGCCGCGATGCCGAGAGCGATATCGTCCAGGCGCTGAACAGTGGTGCCGATGATTACGTCAGCAAGCCGTTTCGTCCCAATGAGCTTAAGGCTCGGGTGAATGCCGTTCTGCGTCGCCACGGGTTGCAGAAGTCTGCAGCCAGTGAGGTGCATACCTTCAATGACCTGACCTTTGATGATGCTGAACTCACGGTGAGCAGGGCGGGAAAACCCATCAGCCTGACGGAGCGCGAATACCGCCTGGCGCGGTGCCTGTTTGAGAACCTGGCGCGGCCGCTGTCTCGAGAGTACCTGTATGAACGGTTCTGGACCCATGAGGAGATGGTGTCGTCGCGGCCGCTGGATACGCATATTTATCGGCTGCGGAATAAGCTCGGGCTGACGGCGGATCGGGGTTGGCAGTTGCTGACGATCTATGGGTACGGATATCGGTTGGAGAGTGTGACGGCGGCTTCCGAGGACTGAGATGTTCCACGTGGAGCATTTATAAAATGCTCATATCCAGCCCATAAAAAAGGCCAACGCTAAGCGTTGGCCTTTTTTTTTTTTGCGCTGCAACCTGATCAGAAGTCCAGGTTGGAAACCGCCAGGGCATTGCTCTCGATGAAGTCACGACGAGGCTCGACCGCATCACCCATCAGGGTGTTGAAGATCTGGTCCGCGCCAATGGCGTCTTCGATGGTCACGCGCAGCATGCGACGCTGGGCTGGGTCCATGGTGGTTTCCCACAGCTGATCCGGGTTCATTTCGCCCAGACCTTTGTATCGCTGAATGGTATGGCGCTTGGTGCTTTCCGCCATCAACCAGTCCAGGGCTTCCTTGAACTCTTTGACCGCTTTCTTGCGCTCGCCACGCTGAATGTAAGCACCGTCGTCCAGCAGGGTGCTCAGTTGCGCGCCGAGGGTAACAACCGTCTTGTAGTCGTTGCTGCCGAAGAAGTCGCGGTTGAAGGTGACGTAGTTCGACAGGCCGTGGGAGATCAGTTCGACCTCTGGCAGCCAGACGTTACGTTCACGGTCTTCACGCAGGCTGGCTTTGTAGACCAGGCCGGATTTTTCAACGGTACGCAGGCGGACTTCGTACTGGGCCAACCAAGCCTGCATGTGGGCATGATCACCCAACTGCTCCAGGCTGACGGATGGCAGGTAGATGAAGTGCTCGGTCAGCTCCTGGGGGTACAGGCGCGACAAACGCTTGAGGGTCTTCATCACCATGCGGAAGTCGTTTACCAGGCGCTCCAACGCTTCACCGGAGATGCCCGGGGCTTCGTCGTTCAAGTGCAGGCTCGCATCTTCCAGGGCCGACTGCGTCATGTACTCTTCCATGGCGTCGTCGTCTTTGATGTATTGCTCTTGCTTGCCTTTTTTCACTTTGTACAACGGCGGCTGGGCGATGTAGATGTAGCCACGCTCGATCAACTCCGGCAACTGACGGAAGAAGAACGTCAGCAGCAGGGTGCGGATGTGCGAACCGTCAACGTCAGCATCGGTCATGATGATGATGTTGTGGTAGCGCAGCTTGTCGATGTTGTACTCATCGCGGCCGATGCCACAGCCCAGGGCGGTGATCAAGGTGCCGACTTCCTGCGAGGAAATCATCTTGTCGAAACGCGCCTTCTCGACGTTGAGGATCTTACCCTTCAACGGCAGGATGGCCTGGGTGCGACGGTTGCGACCCTGCTTGGCGGAACCGCCAGCAGAGTCACCTTCCACCAGGTACAGTTCGGAGAGGGCAGGGTCTTTCTCCTGGCAGTCAGCCAGTTTGCCCGGCAGGCCGGCGATATCCAGCGCACCTTTACGACGCGTCATCTCACGGGCTTTACGCGCCGCTTCACGAGCCCGTGCTGCGTCGATCATCTTGCCGACAACCAGCTTGGCTTCGTTCGGGTTTTCCAGCAGGAAGTCGGAGAAGTACTTGCCCATTTCCTGTTCGACCGCTGTCTTCACTTCGGAGGACACCAGCTTGTCTTTGGTCTGGGAGCTGAACTTCGGATCCGGAACCTTGACCGAGATAATGGCGGTCAGGCCTTCGCGGGCATCGTCACCGGTGGTGGCGACTTTGTGTTTCTTCGCCAGGCCTTCCGCTTCGATGTAGGTGTTCAGGTTACGCGTCAGTGCAGAACGGAAACCCACCAGGTGAGTACCGCCATCGCGCTGAGGAATGTTGTTGGTGAAGCACAACAGGTTCTCGTTGAAGCTGTCGTTCCACTGCAGGGCGATTTCTACGCCGATGCCGTCTTCACGCTGGATGTTGAAGTGGAACACCTGATTGACCGCGGTCTTGTTGGTGTTCAGGTATTCAACGAACGCACGCAGGCCGCCTTCGTACTTGAACAGCTCTTCCTTGCCGCTGCGTTCGTCCTTGAGGACGATACCCACACCGGAGTTCAGGAAGGACAGTTCACGAATCCGCTTGGCCAGAATGTCCCAGCTGAAGTGGATGTTCTTGAAGGTTTCAGCCGAAGGCTTGAAGTGAATCTGCGTACCAGTGCTTTCGCTGTCACCGACGATTTTCATCGGTTCCTGTGGAACACCATGAACGTAAGTCTGTTCCCAGATCTTGCCGCTACGACGTACAGTCAGGATCAGCTCTTCAGAAAGGGCGTTTACTACCGAAACACCTACACCGTGCAAACCGCCGGATACTTTATAGGAGTTATCGTCGAACTTACCGCCGGCGTGGAGCACGGTCATGATGACCTCTGCCGCCGAAACGCCTTCTTCTTTATGCACATCTACCGGAATGCCGCGACCGTTGTCGCGTACGGTGATGGATTCGTCCGGGTGGATGATGATGCTGATGTCGTCGCAGTGACCGGCCAAAGCTTCGTCGATCGAGTTATCGACCACCTCGAACACCATGTGGTGCAGACCGCTGCCATCATCGGTATCACCGATGTACATACCGGGACGTTTGCGTACGGCATCCAAACCTTTAAGCACTTTAATGCTGGTCGAGTCGTACGTATTCGTATTTTCTTCGCTCATGCCTTCACTCCCGATGGTCGTGGGTCTGGGTGATACGGCCTTGTTCCACGTGGAACAAAGCGACTGGCGTTTCCGTCTGCCAGCCTTCCCTCAATAATTCGTGGTCTACACAGGTGATAAACACCTGGCAGCGTAAGTCTTCCAACAAGCGGCATAACGCGCGGCGGTGCTGCTCGTCCAGTTCGGACGGCAAGTCATCCACCAGATAAATACATTGCCCGCGCCGGGCCTGGCTAACCAGATGCCCCTGGGCGATACGCAAAGCGCAGACCACCAACTTCTGCTGACCGCGGGACAAGATATCCGCAGCATTATGTGCGCCCAATCTAAGGCGCAAATCAGCCCGTTGTGGTCCGGCCTGGGTGTGACCAATTTGCTGGTCCCGTTGCAAGGACGTCGCGAGCACTGCACTCAGTTCCCGGTCTTTGTCCCAACCACGGTAGTAGCTCAACGTCAGCCCCTCGAGTTCAAGTAACTCGCTCAAGGTCTGCTCAAAGACTGGTTTCAAGGCTTTGATATAGGCGCGGCGGTATTCATCTATTTCAGCGCTGGCCAGGCACAGTTCCCGGTCCCAAGCAGCTTGCGAAGCGGCGTCAAGTGTACCATGCCGCAGCCATGAGTTCCGCTGCCGCAGGGCCTTCTGCAGGCGCTGCCAAGTGGCCATGAAACGCGGTTCCACGTGGAACACTCCCCAATCGAGGAATTGCCTGCGGATTTTTGGCGTGCCTTCCAGCAAGCGGAAGCTGTCCGGGTTGATCAGTTGCAGCGGCAGGATTTCTGCCAGCTGCGCAGCACTACGAGCATTCTGCCCATCGATGCGGATTTGAAACTCCCCCTGACGATCACGAGAAATCCCCAGGCTGCTATGACCGCCTTCGGCCAATTCGACTTGGCCAAATACTGTGCACGCCAGTTGCTCGTACTGAATCACCGGCAACAAGCGGGCACTGCGAAAGGAACGAGCGAGCCCCAGCAGGTGAATGGCTTCCAGCACGCTGGTTTTGCCACTGCCGTTGGCGCCGTGGAGGATATTGATGCGGGGGGAGGGGGAGAAGGTCACCGGGTGCAAATTGCGCACCGCGGTGACCGAGACGCGACTGAGGGACATCTAGCTTCTGCTGAACATGATTACAGGCGCATCGGCATGACAACGTAAGCCGAGTCATCGTTGTCGGATTCTTGTACCAGGGCGCTGCTGTTGGAGTCAGACAGAATCAGGCGAACCTGTTCAGTGGTCATCACGCCCAGCACGTCCAACAGGTAGCTGACGTTGAAGCCGATTTCCAGGTTGCCGCCGTTGTAGTCGACGCCCACTTCTTCTTCCGCTTCTTCCTGCTCAGGGTTATTCGCCTGGATTTTCAGTTGGCCGTTGGCCAATTGCAGGCGGATACCACGGTATTTCTCGTTGGAAAGAATAGCGGTACGGCTGAACGCTTCACGCAGGGCCTGACGATCACCGATCACCAGCTTGTCGCCGCCTTTTGGCAGAACGCGCTCGTAATCCGGGAACTTGCCGTCAACCAGCTTGGAAGTGAAGGTGAACTCGCCAGTGGTCGCGCGGATGTGGTGCTGGCCCAGCACGATACTGACATTGCCATCCGGCTCGGTCAGCAGGCGCGCGAGTTCCAGAATACCTTTACGCGGCACGATCACCTGGTGGCGATCCGGCTGACCGATATCGGCCTTCATCGAGCACATGGCCAGACGGTGACCGTCGGTGGCTACGGCGCGGATGATGCCTTCGGAGACTTCCAGCAGCATGCCGTTAAGGTAATAACGCACGTCCTGCTGGGCCATGGCGAAGCTGGTGCGCTCGATCAAGCGGCGCAGTCGGCTTTGTTCCAGGCTGCAGGTCAGCGAGCCTGGGCCTTCTTCCACGGTCGGGAAGTCGTTGGCCGGCAAGGTCGACAGGGTGAAACGGCTGCGACCGGCCTTGACCACCAGCTTTTGCTCATCAACCTTGATGTCGATCAGCGCGTCGTTGGGCAGGCTTTTGCAGATGTCCATCAGCTTGCGCGCCGGCACGGTGATCTCGCCAGGTTCGGCGGGCTCTTCGAGCTGGACGCGACCGACCAGCTCGACTTCCAGGTCGGTACCGGTCAAGGACAATTGCTGGCCTTCGACAACCAGCAATACGTTGGAAAGCACCGGCAAGGTCTGTCGGCGCTCGACGACGCCTGCGACCAGTTGCAGGGGTTTCAACAGGGCTTCGCGTTGAATGGTGAAATGCATGGTCTAGTCCCTTGCCTTAATAAGCTGCGCTGGTGTTCATCAAGTAGTCAGTGTACGCAGCAGGTTCTTGTAGTCCTCGCGAATATCCGCGTCGGATTCCTTAAGTTCGTTGATCTTGCGGCACGCGTGCAAGACCGTGGTGTGGTCGCGACCGCCAAACACATCACCAATTTCCGGCAGGCTGTGGTTGGTCAGCTCTTTGGAGAGCGCCATCGCTACCTGGCGGGGACGTGCTACCGAGCGCGAACGGCGCTTGGACAGCAGGTCGGAAATCTTGATCTTGTAATACTCGGCCACGGTGCGCTGGATGTTATCCACACTCACCAGCTTGTCTTGCAACGCCAGCAGGTCTTTCAGGGATTCGCGAATCAGCTCGATGGTGATGTCACGCCCCATGAAGTGCGAGTGAGCGATGACCCGCTTGAGTGCGCCTTCCAGTTCACGCACGTTGGAGCGAATGCGCTGGGCGATAAAGAACGCGGCGTCGTGCGGCAGGTCGACTTTGGCCTGGTCGGCCTTTTTCATCAGGATCGCGACGCGGGTTTCAAGCTCCGGCGGTTCTACCGCTACGGTCAGGCCCCAGCCGAAGCGCGACTTCAGGCGCTCTTCCAGGCCTTCGATTTCCTTCGGATAACGGTCACTGGTCAGGATGACCTGCTGGCCACCTTCGAGCAACGCGTTGAACGTGTGGAAAAACTCTTCCTGGGAACGTTCCTTGCGGGCGAAGAATTGAATGTCATCGATCAGCAAGGCATCAACGGAACGGTAGAACCGCTTGAACTCGTTGATGGCGTTGAGCTGCAACGCCTTGACCATATCGGCCACGAAGCGCTCCGAGTGCAGGTACACGACCTTGGCATTCGGGTTCTTCTTTAATAGGTGGTTACCCACGGCGTGCATCAAGTGAGTTTTACCCAAGCCAACGCCACCATAAAGGAAGAGCGGGTTGTAACCGTGCTTGGGATTGTCGGCGACCTGCCAGGCAGCCGCGCGGGCCAGCTGGTTGGATTTACCTTCGACAAAGTTCTCAAAGGTGAACGTGCGGTTCAGATAGCTGGTGTGCTTGAGCGCACCCTCTACCTGGACGGTGCGCTGTTCGGCACGAACCGGGGCCTGTTGTGAGCTGGCGCCGGCCATTGGGTCAAAGCTGTCGCGGGACGGCTCTTCATTTATAGGCGCGTTTTTCTGCGACGAGGATTTCGAAGGCGTCTGGGCGACCGGGGCTGGCGAGTTATTAACAGGTGCCGCAGCGGCCTGAGCCTGGGAGGCACTGGCAGCCAACGGTGCATTCGGCGCAGCACGAGGTGCCGAGCTACGTTTGCTGCCTATTAATAAGGAGAGCACCGGAGCAAGCCCGTTGCCGTGTTCGTCGAGCAATTCGAGAACGCGGCTCAGGTATTTCTCGTTGACCCAGTCGAGAACAAAACGATTGGGTGCGTAGACACGCAACTCGTCGCCTTCGGCTTCGACCTGTAGCGGACGGATCCAGGTGTTGAATTGCTGGGCAGGCAGCTCATCGCGCAAAAGCTCCACGCACTGCTGCCAAAGTTCCACTGACACGGATATCCCCTAAGTTGAAAGCCGGTGAGGCAAAAACAGCCGCCATTGTAGCGGCCAGCCGCCCACTTATCCACATGTAGGTTGCTCACAGGGCGCCAAGAATCAATGCCTTAACCGTAAAAAAGGCGACAAATGGTCTGTGCATAAGCTCTGTGGATAAGCGCCCCTAAGCTCGTTGTACAAGTGGGGTCGAAAGTCTGTGGGTAACTGGCCTGTGGATAACTAGCCATTCCACACACAGCTTATCCGATAGCGCAGCACAGGCAGAGCACCGTTTCTCCCCCGTGTTGTCATTCTCTGTACAGCCCGTAGAATATGGCCTCAAGGCAGTTATCCACAGAAGATGGGGTGCCTAGCTTTTATAAGCTTTACAGAAAAGCTTTAAATAACTTCCTTCTTTATTTTTATATCTATGGCATTGCTCGTGAAAGGCGAATCGCCCGGATTCGGTCCGCAGGCCTCCAGATATCTAATTAAAGGAAAAGCTGGTTGGAAATTGACCTAGAGGCTTGCTTTCTCTAGAATCGCCGGTCTCTTAAAACGGGGGCCATTCCGGCCCGTTGTGGACGAACCAGGTAACACGCCATGAAACGTACTTTCCAACCAAGCACCATCAAACGCGCCCGTACTCACGGCTTCCGTGCTCGCATGGCCACCAAGAACGGCCGTGCTGTCCTGTCGCGTCGCCGCGCCAAAGGTCGTGCGCGTCTGGCAGTTTGATAATCCGGTACTGGTGGTGAGTCAGGACTTCAGTCGGGAAAAGCGTCTGCTAACCCCCCGGCATTTCAAGGCAGTCTTTGACTCCCCCACCGGCAAGGTTCCGGGGAAAAATCTCCTGCTCCTTGCGCGTAACAACGATCTGGATCACCCCCGTCTCGGGTTGGTGATCGGCAAGAAGAGCGTAAAGCTCTCCGTTGAGCGCAATCGCCTCAAGCGTCTGATGCGCGAATCGTTTCGCCTCCACCAGGAGACTCTGGTTGGTTGGGATATTGTTATCGTCGCGCGCAAAGGCTTGGGGGACGTAGAAAACCCCGAATTGATTCAGCATTTCGGCAAGCTCTGGAAACGTTTGGCTCGTACCAACAAGCCAGCACCAGCTGTCAGCACCGAAACTGTAGGGGTAGACAGTACTGATGCGTAAACTGGCCCTCGTTCCGATCCAGTTTTACCGCTATGCCATTAGTCCCCTGATGGCAAACCACTGTCGTTTCTACCCCAGTTGTTCCTGCTACGCGTTGGAAGCCATAGAAAATCATGGCCTTCTGCGCGGTGGCTGGCTGACCTTTCGTCGTTTAGGTCGCTGTCATCCGTGGAATCCCGGTGGTTATGACCCGGTTCCGCCTATCCCTACCTCCCGTTCTTCTTCGATGGCCGAGTAATCATGGATATTAAACGCACGATCCTGATCGTCGCCCTGGCAATCGTGTCCTACTCTATGGTTCTTAAGTGGAACCAGGATTATGGCCAAGCTGCCCTGCCGACTCAGAATGTTGCTACCAATCAGTCGGCGCCGGCTATTCCGGATACGCCACTGGGTAACAATGCTGCCGCCAGTGCCGATGTACCCAGCGCGAATGCCGATACCAGTACCCCGGTAGAAACCCCGGTCGTCACCAATAAAGACCTCATCCATGTAAAAACGGATGTACTGGACCTGGCAATCGACCCACAGGGTGGTGATATCGCCCAGCTGAAGCTGCCGCTGTATCCACGTCGCCAAGACCATCCGGACGTTCCGTTCCAACTGTTCGATAACGGTGGCGAACGTGTATATCTGGCGCAAAGTGGCCTGACCGGTACTGACGGTCCGGATGCTCGTGCTACCGGTCGTCCGGTTTATTCGACCGAACAGAAGACTTATCAACTGGCCGATGGCCAGAACCAGTTGAACGTCGACCTGAAATTCAGTCACGACGGCGTCAACTACATCAAGCGTTTCAGCTTCACCCGCGGTTTGTACGATCTGAAAGTCACTTACCTGATCGACAACGAAAGCGCGAAGCCGTGGACGGGCAACCTGTTTGCCCAGCTCAAGCGTGACAACAGCGCCGATCCTTCTTCCAGCACCGCCACCGGCACCGCGACGTACCTGGGCGCAGCCCTGTGGACAAGTAGCGAGCCGTACAAAAAAGTGTCGATGAAAGATATCGACAAGGGCGCGCTGAAAGAAACCGTTCAAGGTGGCTGGGTTGCCTGGTTGCAACACTACTTCGTGACCGCATGGATCCCGAACAAAGGTGATGCCAACCTGGTTCAAACCCGCAAAGACAGCCAAGGCAACTACATCATTGGCTTTACTGGCCCGACGTTGACCGTCGCGCCGGGTGCCAAGGCTGAAGCCAGCGCCACGTTGTACGCCGGTCCGAAGAGCCAGGCAGTCCTCAAAGAGTTATCCCCAGGTCTGGAACTGACTGTGGATTACGGCATTCTGTGGTTCATTGCCCAGCCGATTTTCTGGCTGCTGCAACATATCCACAGCATTGTGGGTAACTGGGGCTTCTCGATTATCCTGCTGACCATGCTGATCAAGGGGATCTTCTTCCCACTGTCGGCTGCCAGCTACAAGTCGATGGCGCGTATGCGTGCCGTGGCCCCGAAACTGGCCGCGCTGAAAGAACAACATGGCGATGACCGGCAGAAAATGTCCCAGGCCATGATGGAGCTGTACAAGAAAGAGAAGATCAACCCGTTGGGTGGATGCTTGCCGATTCTGGTGCAGATGCCGGTATTCCTGTCGCTGTACTGGGTACTCCTGGAAAGCGTGGAAATGCGCCAGGCTCCGTTCATGCTGTGGATAACTGACCTGTCGATCAAAGACCCGTTCTTTATCCTGCCGATCATCATGGGCGCGACCATGTTCATCCAGCAGCGTCTGAACCCGACTCCGCCGGACCCGATGCAGGCCAAGGTAATGAAAATGATGCCAATCATCTTCACCTTCTTCTTCCTGTGGTTCCCGGCTGGTCTGGTGCTGTACTGGGTGGTCAACAACTGCCTGTCGATCTCCCAACAGTGGTACATCACACGTAAAATCGAAGCGGCTACCAAAAAAGCCGAGGCGTAATTTACTCTGTGGATAACACCACTCAAGACGCCCCCTAGTGGGGCGTTTTGCTTTCTGTCACTTTTATCCGGGTACCCGCCATGAGCGCTCCTCGTGAAACCATCGCCGCTGTCGCCACCGCTCAAGGTCGTGGTGGTGTCGGTATCGTTCGTATTTCCGGGCCGCTCGCCAGCGTGGCGGCCCAGGCCATCAGCGGGCGGGAACTGAAGCCGAGGTATGCGCATTACGGGCCGTTTTTAGGTGCTGATGAAGAAGTGCTGGATGAAGGTATCGCCCTTTATTTCCCGGGGCCGAACTCCTTTACCGGCGAAGACGTCCTCGAGCTGCAAGGCCACGGCGGCCCGATCGTTCTGGACATGCTGCTGCAGCGTTGCCTGCAGTTGGGTTGCCGCCTGGCACGTCCGGGTGAATTCAGCGAACGCGCGTTCCTCAACGACAAACTCGACCTGGCCCAGGCCGAGGCGATTGCCGACCTGATCGAAGCCAGCTCTGCACAAGCTGCGCGCAATGCGTTGCGCTCGTTGCAGGGCGCGTTTTCCCTGCGTGTGCATAACCTCACCGAGCAATTGATCAGCTTGCGCATCTACGTGGAGGCCGCGATTGATTTCCCGGAGGAAGAAATCGACTTCCTTGCCGATGGCCATGTCCTGGCGATGCTGGATAAGGTTCGTGATGAGTTATCCACAGTGCTGCGCGAAGCCGGGCAAGGTGCCTTGCTGCGTGACGGTATGACCGTGGTGATTGCCGGCCGTCCCAACGCCGGCAAGTCGAGCCTGCTCAATGCCCTGGCCGGGCGAGAGGCCGCGATCGTCACCGAGATCGCCGGCACCACGCGGGATATCCTGCGCGAACATATCCACATCGATGGCATGCCCCTGCATGTGGTGGACACCGCTGGACTGCGTGACACCGATGACCAGGTGGAAAAGATCGGGGTGGAACGCGCGTTGAAGGCCATCACGGAAGCTGACCGCGTGTTGCTGGTGGTGGATGCCACCGCGCCAGAGGCTGCAGACCCGTTCGCACTGTGGCCGGAATTCCTCGAACAACGGCCGGACCCGGCCAAGGTCACGCTGATTCGCAACAAGGCTGACCTGACGGGCGAGGCAATAGCCCTGGAAGTCAGTGAAGATGGCCACGTGACAATCAGCTTGAGTGCCAAGGCTGCAGGAGAAGGGCTGGAACTGCTGCGCGATCATCTGAAAGCGTGCATGGGCTACGAGCAGACTTCGGAAAGCAGCTTCAGCGCTCGTCGCAGGCACCTGGAGGCACTGCGGCATGCCAGCGCCGCCCTCGAGCATGGCCGTGCGCAACTGACGCTGGCAGGAGCCGGTGAGCTGCTGGCTGAGGATTTACGCCAGGCGCAGCAGCTGTTGGGTGAGATCACCGGCGCATTCAGCTCCGATGATTTGTTGGGGCGGATCTTTTCAAGCTTCTGTATCGGGAAATAGGCGGTTATCCACAGCTGGCTGGTTACCAGTTGTAGGAAACAGTTCCGAGTAGCGTCCGGCTTTCACCCCAGTAGCAGCGGCCCGCATCGTTGCAGCCGGACACATACTCCTTGTCGAACAGGTTCTTCGCATTCACGTCTACCGACCAGTGCTGGTCAATCTGGTAACCAATGGCGGCATCCACCAACGTCACGCTTCCAGCATCCAGCTTCCCGTATAGAGAAGGCGCGGTGTAAGCGAAAGTGCTGTCGAAGTAGCGCACGCCGCCGCCGACGGACAAGCCCTTGAGCTGGCCATCAAGAAAGCGGTATTTGCCCCAGACCGAAGCCTGATTACGCGGAACACCGGTCATCTGGTGACCTTCCACGAGCGACGTTGCCGAATCCTTGGTAATCCGAGCATCGGTGTAGGTGTAGGCCGCAGTCACGTTCAAATTAGGTGTGAGGTTGCTGTTGACCTCCACTTCCACACCCTTGGCCCGGCTTTCGCCGACCTGGCGGTAGGTATTGGTCGTGGCGTCGAGGTACGTGTCGTCCTGCTTGCGCAAGTCATAGACCGACAACGTCATCGCCGTGTCCCAGCCGATCGGCTCGTACTTGAGGCCTACTTCATATTGACTGCTGGTGATCGGGTCCAGCGGTGTGCCGGCATTGGAGATCTGCTGTACCGGAACGAACGCGGTCGAGTAGCTGACATATGGCGTCAGGCCATTGTCGAACTGGTACATGATCCCGCCCTGATAGGTGAACTTGCGGTCTTCAGAGCTGATGTTGCCGGCCTTGGCCACCTTGTCGCGAAAATCACTGTCGACCCAGTCCTGCCGCCCGCCGAGCAAGAATAACCAGTGGTCATACTTGCTCTGAAGCTGTGCATAAACACCTTTCATCTGCTGTTCGAGCAACGTGTTTTGCACCGCGAGAGGCGTCAATGGGTCCCTCAGGTACACCGGGTTATACACATTGATCGTGCCTGCAAATCCGGCATTCCAATCCTGGCTGAACGAGGTACGGTCATAGCTGGCACCGAACAGCACGGTATTTTCCAGCCCGCCTACCTGGAATTTGCCTTCCAACTGGTTATCCAGCGAGTAGACCATCGATTTGTTGTAGCGGTCGTAGGCATTCATGTTCAGCTGTGTGCCGAACCCCGCATTATTCAGGTTGCCTGGCCAGGTTTCATGGCGGGTGATTCGCGACTGCATGTAGCGCGAGTTCTGCCGAAACTGCCAGTCGTCGTTGAAGCTGTGGCTGAACTCGTAGCCGGTGCTCCAGGTTTCCCGTTCGAAGGTGTTCCAATCCGGGTCACCGAGCATGGTGTGCTTTGAGAGCTTTCCGTTGGGGTTGGTCAGTAACGTGCCTGCTGCAGGTAGGCCAAGTTCAAGATTGGTGTGGTCTTTCTGGTAGTTGGCCAGCAGCGTCAGGGTGTTGTAATCGTCGAAATTGAGGGTCAGGGACGGTGCGATATACAGGCGGTCATCGGGAACGTGATCGGTCTGGGTGTCGGACTTCCTGCCGAGCATCACCACCCGTCCAAGGATATTGCCGCTGTCGTCCAAGGGACCGGAGATATCCACACCCACCTGGCGCCGGTTATTAGAACCGTAGGTCAGCTGAACTTCGCCTTGTGGTGTAGCTGTCGGGTGTTTACTCACCAGGTTGACCAGGCCACCGGGTGCGTTTTCGCCGTAGAGCAGGGAAGAAGGGCCACGGAATATCTCCACCCGTTCCAGGCCATAAGGTTCGCTGGTGGTGTCATACCGGTTGCCTTGGACTCGCAAGCCATCGCGCAGCAGGCCGTAGCCATAATCCGTAGCGTTGAAACCGCGAATGAAGAACAAGTCACCGGCCAGCCCGTCGCCCGCAGCGAAGGGAGGGGCAAAGATTCCCGGCACATAGCCCAGCACTTCTGTGAGCGTCTGGGATTTTTGATCCTTGATGCGCTGGCCGGTCACCACCGACACCGAGCGCGGGGTTTCCGACAATGGTGTGCTGGTCTTGGTACCGATTCGGCTGTTTTGCGCTTTGTAACCTACGTCCCCGGCAATTTCCTGATTGAACCCAGTCTGTTGATACGTGCTGACAGTAGTGGGGGCCAGCATGAGCTGTTCCCCGCTCGCAGCCGGCTGCAGCGCGTAGCTGCCGGGGCCTTGAACCGCCGCCTGCAATCCCGAGTTTTGCAGCAATAACGCAAACCCTTGCTCCACCGAGTAGTCACCCTCCAGCCCAGGACTTTGCAGGCGCGCCGTCTGCTGCGGCGAGAATGACAGAATCACATTGGCCTTCGACGCGAATTGGCTCAAGGCATTGTCGAGTGGCCCGGAGGCGATCACGTAATGTTGCACTGGGCTGGCAGCAATGGCCCGAGTGCATAGCAAGGTGCTGGCAGTCGCGGCCGTGGCCAGCAGCAAGCCATACGTGATGCCGTGATGGGAGAGACGCTGGCGAAGTTTTGTAGGAAGGCGCATGTGTGAGTAAGCCCTGAAGGTAGCATCGTGATTACCTGTAGGGCCGCGCCAGGTAAAAAAAAGATAACCCCCGTTGAGAGTATTTTTTCAGTATCAAGCGGTAAGCGTGACGGAGACCCAATAGCGCGTGAAATACTTCACGTGGATCGGCAGCGTGACCTGCAGGTTGGCCAATACGGCGTCGGTGGAATCCAGACGGAAAGTGCCGGACACCCGCAGCCGCGCTGATGCGGCATCGCACTGCATAACGCCCGGCCGATAGCGCGCCAGTTCGTCGATGACATCCCCCAGTCGCGCATCCAGAACGATCAGTTGGCCGTCGACCCATGCGGCTTGGTTCCCGCGATAGATATGGCTGGGGCCTACGTCTTGCGTGCCGAAGTCGACACTTTCACCAGGTCCGAGCACTCGGCTATGGGCCGGCTGGTCGACGGGTTGCACGCTGACCCGGTCTTCCAGCACACCAACCCGCGTCGACCCTTGCAGTTGGCGAACAGTGAACCGCGTACCCAAGGCTTGAACACGACCCTCATGGGTTTCGACATAAAACGGTGTTTGCCGGCCCGACTTTCCGGTGTGGATAAGTACTTCCCCCTCACGCAAACGGACCAGTCGCTGCTGCCCATCGAAAAGTACGTCGATAGCCGTGTTCGTATTGAGGTCAATTTGAGTGCCGTCGGCCAACCCGATTCGCCGTCGTTCGCCGACCTTGGTCCGATAGTCAGCCCAGAGGTTGCCCAGGGACGTGTGTTGTTGAACGTTCCACCCCAAGTACCCGGCGGCACCGAGCATCAGCATCAGCTTGAGCACTTGCCGCCGTTGTTGACTGGCCGAGAGCGCACGACGGGTGAAGTCCTTGGGTAGCGCACCGAGGCCACGTTGCAACTGCTCCATCTGGTTCCAGGCCGCCTGATGGGAGGGATCGCCGTTGAGCCATTGCTGCCAGGCACTTTGTTGCGCGGGTGTCGGTGGCTGCGATTGAAATTGCACGTACCAACTGGCGGCGGCTTCGAACGTCTTGCGATCCGGGGCAGCCATTACATGCCCGCCATGATCAAGGCGCATTCAGTCAGGGCCCGAACCATATGTTTCTTGACGGTGGTCAGCGAGACACGCAACTGATCGGCGATCTGTTGATAAGTCAGGCCTTCGACCTGGGACAGCATGAAAATTCGCCTGGCCCGCTCCCCCAGCCCACACAAGGCTTTATCCACAGCAACGAGGGTTTCAATGATGATGGCCTTGTCTTCTTCACTGATTGCGATCGCTTCGGGCCGGTCTGCCAGGGTTTGCAGATAGGCCTGCTCAATGGCGCGGCGGCGATAGCGGTCAATCACCAGTCCCCGGGCAACTGTGGCCAGATAGTCCCTGGGCTCGAGGATCTGCGTCGCATTGCGGCCGCCCAGGATCCGCACGAACGTATCGTGTGCCACGTCAGCTGCATCGCAGGCGTTATGCAACTTTCCCTTGAGCCAGCTGTGCAACCACGAATGGTGCTGCTCATAGATGTGCTGGACTGCAACGGTATGCGAGGGAAGGGCCATGAGAGGTGACGAGGCAGGTTAATGATAATAACTATTATTAACTGCCGTGGCGCTTTCTCACAATAGGCGTTCCATCAACCCGTTTCACAAATGCAAATGAACTGTTTCCTGCCTGACCGAGGATTTTCGGAGGCATCTGCCTGCCTGAAACTTATCGGGATCCGTATTTTCTGTGGATTAAGCCCTGTGAATAACCGCCCCTGTGCCCAGTTGATAACCAGGCTTGAAACCTGAGTAAAAACCCCTCTGTGGATAACCACCCGTTTAATCCACAGGCTTAAAGCACTTATCCAAGGGCCTCATTGGCACCTAACCACAGACTTTTGAATCTCTGTACATAACGTAAATAAAGGCCTGTAGAGATCTATCCACAGAAACATGCCTCAGTAGAAATAAACATAAAAACAAAGATTTAATAAATTTCTCTCTTTTAATTTCTATTGTTCGTGATTCATCCACAGCTGGTTAAATTTTGTGCAAAGGGTTCTTTAGGAAGGGCGAAGTCCCTATACTTGCCGACTCGTTCGAAAACCTGATCTCGAACGCTCATTCCTAATTACCTACAGAAGCAGGCACGAGGTGCGTGGTGGATTTCCCTTCCCGTTTTGAAGTGATCGTCATCGGCGGCGGTCATGCCGGTACCGAGGCAGCACTGGCGTCAGCACGCATGGGGGCAAAAACCCTGTTGCTGACGCATAACGTGGAAACCCTCGGCGCCATGAGCTGCAACCCCGCGATTGGCGGGATTGGCAAAAGCCATCTGGTCAAGGAAATCGATGCCCTGGGCGGCGCGATGGCCATGGCTACCGACAAAGGTGGTATTCAATTTCGCGTACTGAACAGTCGCAAAGGCCCGGCCGTACGAGCCACACGTGCTCAAGCCGACCGCATCCTGTACAAGGCCGCTGTCCGCGAAACCCTGGAAAACCAGCCGAACCTGTGGATATTTCAACAGGCAGCCGATGACCTGATCGTCGAACAAGACCAGGTACGCGGTGTTGTCACGCAAATGGGCCTGCGTTTCTTCGCAGAATCCGTGGTGTTGACCACCGGTACCTTCCTCGGCGGACTTATCCACATCGGTATGCAGAACTATTCCGGTGGCCGCGCCGGTGATCCACCGTCAATCGCCTTGGCTCAGCGCCTTCGCGAACTGCCACTGCGTGTTGGTCGCCTGAAAACCGGCACGCCGCCGCGAATTGATGGCCGGTCTGTGGATTTCTCGGTGATGACCGAGCAAGCCGGCGATACACCGATCCCGGTGATGTCGTTCATGGGCTCCAAGGAACAGCATCCGAAGCAGGTCAGTTGCTGGATTACCCATACCAACGCCCGCACCCACGAAATCATTGCTGCGAACCTCGACCGTTCGCCGATGTATTCCGGGGTGATCGAAGGTATTGGCCCGCGCTACTGCCCGTCGATCGAAGACAAGATCCACCGCTTTGCCGACAAGGAAAGCCACCAGGTTTTTATCGAACCGGAAGGTCTGACCACCCATGAGCTGTACCCGAACGGAATTTCCACGTCTCTGCCGTTCGACGTGCAAATCCAGATCGTGCAGTCGATTCGCGGTATGGAAAATGCGCACATCGTGCGTCCTGGCTACGCCATCGAGTACGACTACTTCGACCCGCGTGACCTGAAATACAGCCTGGAAACCAAGGTCATCGGCGGTTTGTTCTTTGCAGGGCAAATCAACGGCACCACCGGTTACGAAGAAGCTGGCGCCCAGGGTTTGCTGGCCGGAACCAACGCGGCACTGCGTGCAAAGGGCAAAGACAGCTGGTGTCCGCGTCGCGATGAGGCGTACATCGGTGTGTTGGTCGACGACCTGATCACCCTCGGAACCCAGGAACCGTACCGGATGTTTACGTCCCGGGCCGAATACCGCCTGATCCTGCGGGAAGACAACGCCGACCTGCGCTTGACCGAAAAAGGTCGCGAATTGGGCCTGGTCGACGACGTGCGTTGGGCGGCCTTCTGCAAAAAACGCGAAAGTATCGAGTTGGAAGAGCAACGCCTGAAAAGTACCTGGGTTCGCCCGGGCACCGAGCAAGGCGATGCGATTGCCGAAAAATTCGGCACGCCGCTGACTCACGAATACAACTTGCTGAACCTGCTGTCCCGGCCGGAAATCGACTACGCTGGTCTGATCTCGGTCACCGGCGCTGGCGCAGAAGATCCACAGGTTGCCGAGCAGGTCGAAATCAAGACCAAATACGCCGGTTACATTGACCGTCAGCAGGATGAGATCGCTCGTCTGCGGGCCAGCGAAGACACCAAGCTGCCTGTGGATATCGATTACACAAACATTGCCGGGCTGTCGAAAGAGATCCAAGGCAAGCTGGGGATAACTCGACCGGAGACCCTGGGCCAGGCGTCCCGTACCCCGGGCGTCACGCCGGCAGCCATTTCGCTGTTGATGATTCATTTGAAAAAACGCGGCGCGGGCCGTCAGTTGGAGCAAAGCGCTTGAGTTCGTTGGTCACCTCGCAACACGCCGAAGAGTTATCCACAGGTGCTCGCCAGCTTGGCGTCAACCTGACCGAAGCCCAGCACGAGTTGCTGCTGGGTTATCTGGCCCTGTTGATCAAATGGAACAAGGCTTACAACCTCACTGCGGTGCGTGACCCGGACGAAATGGTCTCCCGCCATCTGCTCGACAGTCTCAGTGTGATGCCGTTTATCGAAAACGGCCGCTGGCTCGACGTTGGCAGCGGCGGCGGCATGCCCGGCATCCCGCTGGCGATCCTGTTTCCGGAGTCGCAAGTGACCTGCCTGGACAGCAACGGCAAGAAAACCCGCTTCCTGACCCAGGTCAAACTCGAACTCAAGCTGGATAATCTGCAAGTTATCCACAGTCGCGTCGAAGCCTTTACGCCTGAACAGCCTTTCAACGGAATTGTTTCCCGGGCGTTCAGCAGCATGGAGAACTTCAGCAACTGGACCCGCCACCTCGGCGACCGCGATACCCGTTGGCTGGCAATGAAGGGCGTTCATCCAAGCGACGAGCTGTTAGCATTGCCGGCAGACTTCCACCTCGATAGCGAACACGCCTTGGCCGTACCCGGTTGCCAAGGCCAACGCCATCTGCTGATACTGCGCCGCACGGCATGATTGGGAACACAAGCAAGAATGGCTAAGGTATTCGCGATAGCGAACCAGAAAGGTGGCGTGGGCAAAACCACCACCTGCATCAACCTCGCAGCATCCCTGGTCGCTACCAAGCGTCGGGTGCTGTTGATCGATCTCGATCCACAGGGCAACGCCACCATGGGTAGCGGTGTGGATAAACACGGCCTGGAAAACTCGGTCTACGACTTGCTGATTGGCGAGTGCGACCTGGCCCAGGCCATGCACTTCTCCGAGCACGGCGGTTATCAACTGCTGCCGGCCAACCGCGATTTGACCGCGGCGGAAGTGGTGCTGCTGGAAATGCAGATGAAAGAAAGCCGTCTGCGCAGCGCCCTGGCGCCGATCCGCGAGAATTACGACTACATTTTGATCGACTGCCCGCCGTCGCTGTCGATGCTGACGTTGAACGCACTGGTTGCGGCCGACGGGGTGATTATCCCCATGCAGTGCGAGTACTTCGCGCTCGAAGGCTTGAGCGACCTTGTGGATAACATCAAGCGTATCGCCGAGTTGCTCAACCCGAACCTGCAAATCGAAGGCCTGCTGCGGACCATGTATGACCCGCGCCTGAGCCTGATGAACGATGTGTCGGCACAGCTCAAGGAACACTTCGGCGATCAGCTCTACGACACCGTGATTCCACGCAACATCCGCCTGGCCGAAGCGCCAAGCTATGGCATGCCCGCGCTGGCGTACGACAAGTCTTCCCGCGGCGCCATTGCCTATCTGGCGCTGGCCGGCGAGATGGTTCGCCGTCAACGCCGCAATTCACGCACCGCTGCAGCCCAGCCAACTTAAGGAATCCCCATGGCCGTCAAGAAACGAGGTCTCGGACGTGGACTGGATGCACTGCTGAGTGGTCCGACTGTCACGACCCTTGAAGAACAGGCAGTGCAGGCCGACGAGCGCGAGCTGCAGCACCTGCCGCTGGACCTGATCCAGCGCGGCAAATACCAGCCGCGCCGGGACATGGACCCGCAGGCGCTGGAGGAATTGGCGAATTCGATCAAGGCCCAGGGCGTGATGCAGCCGATCGTGGTGCGTCCGATTGGTGCAGGCCGCTTTGAAATCATCGCCGGCGAGCGCCGCTGGCGCGCCAGCCAGCAGGCCGGCAAGGAAACCATTCCGGCAATGGTGCGCGATGTGCCGGATGAAACCGCCATCGCCATGGCGTTGATCGAGAACATCCAGCGTGAAGACCTCAATCCGATCGAGGAAGCGATCGCCCTGCAGCGTTTGCAGCAGGAATTCAAACTGACTCAGCAGGAAGTCGCGGATGCGGTGGGCAAGTCCCGGGTTACCGTGTCCAACCTGTTGCGCCTGATCGCGCTGCCAGAAGTCATCAAAACCATGCTTTCCCATGGCGACCTGGAAATGGGTCATGCCCGTGCTTTGCTCGGTTTGCCGGAAAATCAACAGGTTGAGGGGGCGCGACACGTTGTCGCACGAGGCCTCACCGTTCGTCAGACCGAGGCCCTGGTTCGCCAGTGGCTCAGTGGCAAACCTGCACCGGTCGAAACCGCCAAACCTGATCCGGATATTGCACGCCTGGAGCAGCGCCTGGCCGAACGCCTAGGCTCTGCGGTGCAAATTCGTCATGGCAAGAAAGGCAAAGGGCAATTGGTCATCGGATATAACTCATTGGATGAGCTTCAGGGCGTCCTTGCCCACATCCGCTGAAACAATTGCTTCTGTAGCGCGCAGTCGGAAATCACTACCCGGCAGTTGAATAGGGGCAGAACCGCCCCTATACTCTGCGCGCATTTTGTCGGCACAAATTATGCCAAGTTATTGATTTCCGGCAGCCGACCATTGAGGAGCAAGAGTGATGGAAACCCGCACGCCAAACACGTTGCCGTTCCATCGCTTGGCCGTTTTCCCGGTTTTAGTGGCTCAATTTGTCATTTTACTGATCGCCTCTTTGGCGCTCTGGTATTGGTATGGAGTCGTAGCCGGATACTCGGGACTCTGCGGAGGCCTGATAGCCTTGCTGCCCAATATGTATTTTGCTCACAGGGCCTTTCGGTTTTCCGGCGCCCGAGCAGCCCAGGCTATCGTCCGGTCTTTTTATGCCGGCGAGGCGGGGAAATTGATTTTGACGGCAGTGCTGTTTGCACTGACCTTTGCAGGTGTGAAGCCATTGGCGCCGCTGGCTGTATTCGGCGTCTTCGTGTTGACCCAACTGGTCAGCTGGTTCGCTCCCCTGCTAATGAAAACAAGACTTTCGAAACCTTAGGGCGTTTGAGGCAACCATGGCAGAAACAACCGCTTCGGGCTATATCCAGCACCACTTGCAGAACCTGACCTTCGGTCAGCTTCCCAACGGCGGCTGGGGCTTTGCCCACTCCGCAGCAGAAGCCAAAGAAATGGGCTTCTGGGCATTCCACCTGGATACTCTGGGCTGGTCTGTCGCATTGGGTCTGATCTTCGTCCTGATTTTCCGCATGGCGGCAAAGAAGGCGACTTCCGGTCAGCCAGGTGCTTTGCAGAACTTCGTTGAAGTATTGGTCGAATTCGTCGATGGCAGCGTGCGGGACAGCTTCCATGGTCGTAGCGCGGTGATTGCACCGTTGGCACTGACCATCTTCGTCTGGGTGTTCCTGATGAACGCCGTCGACCTGATCCCGGTCGACTGGATTCCTCAGCTGGCCATCCTGATCTCCGGCGATCACCACATTCCATTCCGTGCGGTTTCGACCACGGACCCTAACGCCACCCTGGGCATGGCCCTGTCGGTGTTCGCGTTGATCATTTTCTACAGCATCAAGATCAAGGGCATCGGCGGCTTCATCGGCGAACTGACCCTGCACCCGTTCGGCAGCAAGAACATCTTCGTTCAAGCGCTGCTGATCCCGGTGAACTTCCTGCTGGAGTTCGTGACCCTGGTCGCCAAGCCGATTTCCCTGGCCCTGCGACTGTTCGGCAACATGTATGCCGGCGAGCTGGTGTTCATTCTGATCGCTGTGATGTTCGGCAGTGGTCTGCTCTGGCTTAGCGGCCTGGGCATTGTTCTGCAGTGGGCGTGGGCTGTGTTCCACATCCTGATCATCACCCTGCAGGCGTTTATCTTCATGATGCTGACCATCGTCTACCTGTCGATGGCGCACGAAGAGAACCATTAAGACCAGTCTCGACTAGTCTGATGTCCCTCCCGGTCAAACGGGAGGGTAGCCCTGAAGGGCTATGAAACGATTTGTTTTACCGCTTTAAAATCTAAAAAACCTAAACCATACGACGTAAAAGTCGGGAGGAAAGATGGAAACTGTAGTTGGTCTAACCGCTATCGCTGTTGCACTGTTGATCGGCCTGGGCGCCCTGGGTACTGCCATTGGTTTCGGCCTGCTGGGCGGCAAGTTCCTGGAAGGCGCAGCGCGTCAGCCAGAAATGGTTCCAATGCTGCAAGTTAAAATGTTCATCGTCGCCGGCCTGCTCGACGCCGTGACCATGATCGGTGTTGGTATCGCTCTGTTCTTCACCTTCGCGAACCCCTTCGTTGGTCAACTCGCCGGTTAATCACTCGTTTTTTCGAGTGATTGGTGTGTTGTGCAACGAACGAGCGAGGTATTGGCGTGAACATTAATGCAACCATTATTGGTCAGTCCTTAGCGTTCTTGATTTTTGTAGTTTTCTGCATGAAGTTCGTATGGCCTCCGGTCATCGCGGCTTTGCACGAACGTCAGAAGAAGATCGCAGACGGACTGGACGCTGCCGCACGAGCAGCTCGCGACCTGGAGTTGGCCCAAGATAAAGCGGGTCAACAACTGCGCGAAGCGAAAGCTCAGGCAGCTGAAATCATTGAGCAAGCCAAGAAACGCGGTAACCAGATCGTTGAAGAGGCTGTTGAAAAAGCCCGTATCGACGCTGACCGTGTGAAGGTTCAGGCTCAAGCCGAGATCGAGCAGGAACTGAACGGTGTCAAAGATGCGCTGCGTGCCCAACTGGGTGCTCTGGCCGTCGGCGGTGCTGAGAAGATCCTGGGTGCCACAATCGATCAAAACGCGCACGCGGAGCTGGTAAACAAACTGGCTGCTGAAATTTAAGCGAGGGCGATCATGGCAGAATTGACCACGTTGGCCCGACCTTACGCTAAGGCAGCCTTCGAGCACGCCCAGGCCCACCAGCAGCTGGCCTCTTGGTCAGCCATGCTCGGCCTGGCTGCAGCAGTGTCGCAAGACGACACCATGCAGCGCGTGCTCAAGGCCCCGCGACTGACGAGCGCAGACAAGGCCGCCACGTTTATTGACGTGTGCGGCGACAAGTTTGATGTAAAAGTGCAGAACTTCATCCACGTCGTTGCCGAAAACGACCGTCTCCCGCTTCTGCCGGAGATCGCCGCTCTGTTTGACCTGTACAAGGCCGAACAAGAGAAATCGGTAGATGTTGAAGTGACCAGTGCTTTTGCATTGAACCAAGAACAGCAAGACAAACTCGCCAAGGTTCTCAGTGCACGACTCGACCGGGAAGTGCGCCTGCAAGTTGCGGAGGATGCCACCCTGATTGGTGGTGTCATCATTCGCGCCGGCGACCTGGTTATCGATGGCTCGATTCGCGGCAAACTCGCGAATCTTGCCGAAGCATTGAAATCTTGAGTTTGAAGGGGCAGCAGAGCAATGCAGCAACTCAATCCTTCCGAAATAAGTGAAATTATCAAGGGCCGCATCGACAAGCTCGATGTGACCTCCCAAGCCCGTAACGAAGGCACTGTCGTCAGCGTATCTGACGGCATCGTGCGGATTCACGGTCTGGCCGACGTAATGTACGGCGAGATGATCGAGTTTCCGGGCGGCGTCTACGGTATGGCCCTCAACCTGGAGCAAGACTCTGTAGGTGCCGTTGTATTGGGCTCCTACCAGACTCTGGCCGAAGGCATGAGCGCCAAGTGCACAGGCCGCATCCTGGAAGTTCCGGTTGGTAAGGAACTGCTGGGTCGCGTTGTCGACGCACTGGGTAACCCAGTTGACGGCAAAGGTCCGCTGAACAACACCGAGACCGATGCGGTCGAGAAAGTTGCTCCAGGCGTGATCTGGCGTAAGTCGGTAGACCAGCCTGTACAGACTGGCTACAAGGCTGTCGATGCCATGATTCCTGTCGGCCGTGGCCAGCGTGAGCTGATCATCGGTGACCGTCAGATCGGTAAAACCGCTCTGGCGATCGACGCGATCATCAACCAGAAAGACAGCGGGATTTTCTGCGTCTACGTAGCCATCGGTCAGAAACAATCGACCATCGCCAACGTGGTTCGCAAGCTGGAAGAAAACGGCGCCCTGGCTAACACCATCGTCGTGGCCGCCAGTGCTTCGGAATCCGCTGCACTTCAGTTCCTGGCACCGTACTCCGGTTGCACCATGGGCGAATACTTCCGCGACCGCGGTGAAGACGCGCTGATCGTTTATGACGATCTGTCCAAGCAAGCAGTGGCTTACCGCCAGATTTCCCTGCTGCTGCGCCGTCCACCAGGCCGTGAAGCTTACCCAGGCGACGTGTTCTATCTCCACTCCCGTCTGCTGGAGCGCGCATCCCGCGTTTCGGAAGAATACGTAGAGAAGTTCACCAACGGCGCAGTGACCGGCAAAACCGGTTCCCTGACCGCACTGCCGATCATCGAAACCCAGGCTGGCGACGTTTCCGCGTTCGTTCCGACCAACGTGATTTCCATCACCGACGGTCAGATCTTCCTGGAATCGGCCATGTTCAACTCCGGGATCCGTCCTGCAGTGAACGCCGGTGTTTCGGTATCCCGTGTGGGTGGTGCCGCTCAGACCAAGATCATCAAGAAGCTCTCCGGTGGTATCCGTACCGCTCTGGCTCAGTACCGTGAACTGGCGGCATTCGCCCAGTTCGCTTCTGACCTGGACGAAGCGACCCGTAAGCAACTTGAGCATGGTCAGCGCGTTACCGAGCTGATGAAGCAGAAGCAATACGCACCAATGTCGATCGCTGACATGGCGCTGTCGCTGTATGCCGCTGAGCGTGGGTTCCTGACCGACGTTGAAATCACCAAGGTCGGCAGCTTCGAACAAGCGCTGATTGCTTACTTCAACCGCGATCACGCCGAATTGATGGCGAAGATCAACGTGAAGGGTGACTTCAATGACGACATCGACGCTGGCATCAAAGCCGGTATCGAGAAGTTCAAGGCCACCCAAACCTGGTAAGCCGCAGCGGGGGCCGCGAGGCTCCCGCTTGCTAACCTGATAGGTGTTACATGGCAGGCGCAAAAGAGATTCGCAGTAAGATTGCGAGCATCAAAAGCACGCAAAAGATCACCAGCGCCATGGAAAAAGTGGCGGTCAGCAAAATGCGCAAGGCACAAATGCGCATGGCTGCTAGCCGTCCCTACGCGGAGCGTATCCGCCAGGTTATTGGTCATCTGGCCAACGCCAACCCGGAATATCGCCACCCGTTCATGATCGATCGCGAAGTAAAGCGCGTCGGTTATGTCGTGGTGAGCAGTGACCGTGGTTTGTGCGGTGGTTTGAATACCAACCTGTTCAAGGCCCTGGTCAAGGACATGGCGGTAAACCGCGAAAAAGGCGTCGAGATCGATCTGTGTGTGGTCGGTAGCAAGGGTGCGGCCTTTTTCCGCAACTTCGGCGGTAACGTCGTTGCAGCTATCAGCCACCTGGGTGAAGAACCGTCGATCAATGATTTGATCGGCAGCGTCAAGGTGATGCTGGATGCATACCTGGAAGGCCGGATTGACCGCCTCTCCGTGGTATCCAACAAGTTCATCAACACCATGACGCAACAGCCTACCGTGGAGCAGTTGATTCCATTGGTGGCCGCCCCGGAACAAGAACTCAAGCACCACTGGGACTACCTCTACGAACCAGACGCCAAAGAGCTGCTTGACGGCTTGATGGTGCGCTACGTGGAGTCGCAGGTGTACCAGGCGGTGGTCGAGAACAACGCGGCTGAACAAGCTGCGCGGATGATCGCGATGAAGAACGCTACCGACAACGCCGGTGATTTGATCAGCGATTTGCAGCTGATCTACAACAAGGCGCGTCAGGCTGCGATCACCCAAGAGATCTCGGAAATCGTCGGCGGCGCTGCCGCGGTTTAACGGTTCAAATATTCAGAGGATCCAGCTATGAGTAGCGGACGTATCGTTCAAATCATCGGCGCCGTTATCGACGTGGAATTCCCACGCGACAGCGTACCGAGCATCTACAACGCTTTGAAAGTCAAAAGCGATGCAGGCACCACCCTGGAAGTTCAGCAGCAGCTGGGCGACGGCGTGGTTCGTACCATTGCAATGGGTTCCACCGAAGGCTTGAAGCGCGGTCTGGAAGTCACTGACTCTGGCGCAGCCATCTCCGTACCGGTCGGTAAAGCGACCCTGGGCCGGATCATGGACGTCCTCGGTAACCCGATCGACGAAGCCGGTCCAATCGACACCGAAGAGCGCTGGGGCATTCACCGTCCTGCGCCTTCCTTCGCGGAACAAGCGGGCGGCAACGACCTGCTGGAAACCGGCATCAAGGTTATCGACCTGGTTTGCCCGTTCGCCAAGGGCGGTAAAGTCGGTCTGTTCGGTGGTGCCGGTGTAGGCAAAACCGTAAACATGATGGAACTGATCCGTAACATCGCCATCGAGCACAGCGGTTATTCCGTGTTCGCCGGTGTGGGTGAGCGTACTCGTGAGGGTAACGACTTCTACCACGAGATGAAGGATTCCAACGTTCTGGACAAAGTGGCACTGGTTTACGGTCAGATGAACGAGCCGCCGGGTAACCGTCTGCGCGTAGCACTGACCGGCCTGACCATGGCCGAGAAGTTCCGTGACGAAGGTAACGACGTTCTGCTGTTCGTCGACAACATCTATCGTTACACCCTGGCCGGTACTGAAGTATCCGCACTGCTGGGCCGTATGCCTTCCGCAGTAGGTTACCAGCCGACCCTGGCCGAAGAGATGGGTACTCTGCAAGAGCGTATCACTTCGACCAAAAACGGTTCGATCACCTCGATCCAAGCGGTATACGTACCTGCGGATGACTTGACTGACCCGTCGCCAGCGACCACGTTCGCCCACTTGGACGCCACCGTCGTACTGTCCCGTGACATCGCCTCCCTGGGTATCTACCCAGCGGTCGATCCACTGGACTCGACTTCGCGCCAGCTGGACCCGAACGTCATCGGCCAGGAACACTACGACACCGCTCGCGGCGTCCAGTACGTTCTGCAGCGTTACAAAGAACTGAAGGACATCATTGCGATCCTGGGTATGGACGAGCTGTCGGAAACCGACAAGCAGTTGGTATCCCGCGCTCGTAAGATCCAGCGCTTCTTGTCGCAGCCGTTCTTCGTGGCTGAAGTCTTCACCGGTGCCTCGGGTAAATACGTTTCCCTGAAAGACACCATTGCTGGCTTCAAAGGCATCCTCAACGGTGACTACGACCACCTGCCAGAACAAGCGTTCTACATGGTCGGCGGCATCGAAGAAGCGATCGAGAAAGCCAAGAAACTGTAATTCCGGCGCCCGGTAACGGGCGCTAATCAGGTTGAGGCAAGCAGATGGCTATGACATTCCATTGCGATATCGTCAGCGCGGAAGGGGAAATCTTCTCCGGTCAGATCGAGAGTGTGATTGCACACGGCGAACTGGGCGACCTGGGTATTAACTTTGGCCACGCGCCATTGATTACATCCTTGAAGCCTGGTCCGATCACTCTGACCAAGCTGGGCGGGGAACGGGAGGTGTTTTACATCTCCGGTGGTTTCCTCGAGGTTCAGCCGAACATGGTCAAGGTACTTGCCGACACCGTGCAACGTGCTGCCGACCTGGATGAAGCCTCCGCTCAGGAAGCCGTCAAGGCTGCCGAGAAGGCCCTGAACGAAAAAGGCGCAGATTTCGACTACGGTTCTGCTGCTGCACGTCTGGCCGAGGCCGCAGCTCAGCTGCGCACCGTCCAGCAGATCCGCAAGAAGTTTGGCGGCTAAGCCGTCAAGCCTCATGCGTGATTGATTAAAAAGGGTAGCCTCGGCTACCCTTTTTCTTTTTTTGCAAAACACTTCTTTGGTCTGAAGTCTGACCGCCCAGGATTGGTAGCCATTCATGTCTCTCGAAATCGTAATTCTTGCCGCAGGCCAGGGCACCCGCATGCGTTCGGCCCTGCCCAAGGTGCTGCACCCGGTTGCCGGCAACTCCATGCTTGGCCATGTTATCCACAGCGCCCGGCAGCTGGATCCACAGCGCATTCATGTGGTGATCGGCCACGGTGCCGATGTGGTGCGTGAGCGGCTGGCGGCGGATGACCTGAATTTCGTATTGCAGGACAAGCAATTGGGTACCGGCCATGCCACCGCGCAGGCCGTGCCGTTCATCAAGGCCGACACCGTGCTGATCCTCTACGGTGACGTGCCGCTGATCGAAGTGGAAACCTTGCAGCGCCTGCTCAAGCACGTGGTGCCAGGCCAGATGGGCTTGCTCACTGTCGAGTTGGACGACCCGACCGGCTACGGTCGCATCGTGCGCAACGCTGACGGCAAGGTCGCCGCCATCGTCGAGCATAAAGACGCCAGCGAAGCCCAGCGCGCCATCACTGAAGGCAACACCGGCATCCTCGCTGTACCGGCTGACCGCCTGGCTGACTGGATGAGCCGCTTGTCCAACAACAACGCCCAGGGCGAGTACTACCTGACCGACGTCATCGAGATGGCCGTCAGCGATGGCCTGGTGGTCGCCACCGAACAGCCCCACGACCCGATGGAAGTGCAGGGCGCCAACGACCGCAAGCAACTGGCGGAGCTGGAGCGTCACTACCAACTGCGTGAAGGCCGCCGCCTGATGGCGCTGGGCGTGACGCTGCGTGATCCGGCACGTTTCGATGTGCGGGGTGACGTCACCGTTGGCCGCGACGTGCTGATCGATATCAACGTGATCCTCGAAGGCCGCGTGGTCATTGAAGACGACGTGGTGATCGGGCCGAACTGCGTGATCAAGGACAGCACCCTGCGCAAGGGTGTGGTGATCAAGGCCAACAGCCATATCGACGGTGCGGTGATGGGCGAGGGCAGTGATGCCGGTCCGTTCGCGCGTTTGCGTCCGGGCAGCGTGCTGGGCGCTCGCGCCCATGTGGGTAACTTTGTAGAACTGAAAAACGCCCGGATGGGTGACGACGCCAAGGCCGGCCATCTGGCTTACCTCGGCGATGCAGTGATCGGTGCCCGCAGCAATATCGGCGCAGGCGCCATCACCTGCAATTACGACGGCGCCAACAAGTACCAGACGACCATTGGCGAAGACGTGTTTATCGGCTCCAACAACTCGCTGATCGCCCCCGTCACTATCGGTGATGGTTCAAACACCGCCGCAGGTTCCACCATCAACCAGGATGTGGATAAGTCCCAGTTGGCCGTGGCCCGCGCCCGCCAGCGCAACATCGACGGCTGGAAACGCCCGGTCAAAATCAAAAAGACCTGAGTTATCCACAACCCTGAAACACTGCGGTACTTATGTGGGAGCGGGCTTGCTCGCGAAGGCGGTCTTTCGGTTGATACATGCGCCGACTGACACACCGCCTTCGCGAGCAAGCCCGCTCCCACATTTTTATCTGTGTTGATTCAAAAAACTCAGTCGCATGCTTGACCATTTTGAATGAATAGGTTTTGATTGCCTTCGTTATCTTTCGAAACGAAACTTATCATCATCATGTCGAAACGAAATACACCCCAACGTCGCCACAACATCCTTGCCATGCTCACCGAGCAAGGTGAAGTCAGCGTGGACGAATTGGCCAAGCGTTTCGAAACCTCGGAAGTCACCATCCGTAAGGACCTGGCGGCCCTCGAAAGTAACGGCCTGTTGCTGCGTCGCTACGGTGGCGCCATCACCATGCCTCAGGAACTGGTCGGTGATCCGGCACAGCCCATTTCGGCCTACAAGCGCGCCATCGCCCGTGCGGCCGTCCGGCGTTTGCGGGAACACGCGCGCATCATCATCGACAGCGGCAGCACCACCGCCGCCATGATCCCCGAACTGGGGCACCAGCCCGGCCTGGTGGTGATGACCAACTCCCTGCACGTGGCCAGCGCCTTGAGCGACCTGGAACACGAGCCGGTATTGTTGATGACCGGCGGCACCTGGGACCCGCATTCGGACTCGTTCCAGGGCCAGGTCGCCGAACAGGTACTGCGTTCCTACGATTTCGACCAGCTCTTTATTGGTGCCGATGGCATCGACCTGGAGCGCGGCACCACCACCTTCAACGAATTACTGGGGCTGAGCCGCGTCATGGCCGAAGTCGCCCGCGAAGTGGTGGTGATGGTCGAGTCCGACAAGATTGGCCGCAAGATCCCCAACCTGGAACTGCCCTGGAGCAGCGTCCATACCCTTATTACCGATGATCGCCTGCCACTTGAGGCCCGCGACCAGATTCAAGCCCGCGGCATCACGCTGATTTGCGCGGCAGTCATCTAGGAGAGAAACCATGTGTGGAATTGTTGGCGCAGTCGCTGAACGAAACGTCACTGCCATTTTGCTCGAAGGCCTCAAACGCCTGGAATACCGTGGCTACGACAGCGCCGGTGTGGCGCTCTTTACCAACGCCGGCAAGCTTGAGCGCATGCGTCGCCCGGGCAAGGTCAGCGAACTCGAACAAGCGTTGGCCGGTGAGCCGCTGGTAGGCCGCCTGGGTATCGCCCACACCCGTTGGGCCACCCACGGCGCGCCGTGCGAACGCAATGCTCACCCGCACTTCTCCGGTGACCTGGCGGTTGTGCACAACGGCATCATCGAAAACCACGAAGTGCTGCGTGAACAACTCAAGGGCCAGGGTTATGTCTTCACCTCGGACACCGACACCGAAGTCATCGCCCACCTGCTGAACCACAAGCTCAAGGACATCGGCGACCTGACCAATGCCCTCAAGGCTACCGTCAAGGAACTGCATGGCGCCTATGGCCTGGCCGTGATCAGCGCCAGCCAGCCTGACCGCCTGGTCGCCGCCCGCAGTGGCAGCCCGTTGGTGATCGGCCTGGGCCTGGGCGAGAACTTCCTCGCCTCCGACCAACTGGCCCTGCGCCAGGTGACTGACCGCTTCATGTACCTGGAAGAAGGCGACATCGCCGAAATCCGCCGTGAAAGCGTGCAGATCTGGGACGTTGACGGCCAGTCCGTGGAACGTGAGGCCGTGCAGTATCGTGACGGCGCCGAAGCCGCCGACAAGGGCGAGTTCCGCCACTTCATGCTCAAGGAAATCCACGAGCAACCGGCCGTGGTGCAACGCACCCTGGAAGGTCGCCTGAGCCAGAACCAGGTATTGGTGCAAGCCTTCGGCCCGCAAGCTGCCGAGCTGTTCGCCAAAGTGCGCAACGTGCAAATCGTCGCCTGCGGCACCAGCTACCACGCCGGTATGGTCGCCCGTTACTGGCTGGAAGAACTGGCCGGCATCCCGTGCCAGGTCGAAGTCGCCAGCGAATTCCGCTACCGCAAGGTGGTGGTGCAGCCCGACACTCTGTTCGTGACCATCTCCCAGTCCGGCGAAACCGCCGACACCCTGGCCGCCCTGCGCAACGCCAAGGAACTGGGCTTCCTCGGCAGCCTGGCGATCTGCAACGTCGGCATCAGCTCGCTGGTGCGCGAGTCCGACCTGACCCTGCTGACCCAGGCCGGTCGTGAAATCGGCGTGGCATCCACCAAGGCCTTCACCACCCAGTTGGTCGGCCTGTTGTTGCTGACCCTGTCCCTGGGCCAGGTTCGCGGCACGCTGGGCGAAGGCGTCGAGGCACACCTGGTCGAAGAACTGCGCCGCCTGCCGGCCCGCCTGGGTGAAGCCCTGGCCATGGACAGCACTGTGGAGAAAGTCGCTGAGCTGTTCGCCGACAAACACCACACCCTGTTCCTCGGCCGTGGTGCGCAATACCCGGTGGCAATGGAAGGTTCGCTCAAACTCAAGGAAATCTCCTATATCCACGCCGAAGCCTACCCGGCCGGTGAGCTCAAGCACGGTCCGCTGGCCCTGGTGGATGACGACATGCCAGTCGTTACCGTCGCGCCGAACAACGAACTGCTGGAGAAGCTCAAGTCCAACCTGCAGGAAGTGCGCGCCCGTGGCGGCCAACTGATCGTGTTCGCCGACGAGAAGGCCGGCATGACCAATGGCGAAGGCACCCACGTCATCAACATGCCGCACATCCACGACACCCTGTCGCCGATCCTCTACACCATCCCGCTGCAGCTGCTGTCGTATTACGTCGCTGTGCTGAAGGGCACCGACGTTGACCAGCCGCGTAACCTGGCGAAGTCGGTCACGGTGGAATAAGCCGCACCCGAACCACCAAAACCCCCGTTCTTCGGGGGTTTTGCTTTTTCAGGCTACCGGATATCGGGTCTTGCCGTTTCTGTGGACTAATTCCGGGAGTATTCCCCTGCTTTACCCCTAGAATGCGCCCTGTGGATAACTAGCCAGGGAATGCCGCCGCCATGAACATCGAACTGCTGATCGCCGGTATCGTCGTGCTGATTATTGTCGTCGGCCTGGTCGGCTGGCTGGTGGGGGTCTACAACGGCCTGGTGATGCGCCGCAACGATGTGGATAAAGCCTTCGCCAACATCGACGTGCTGCTCAAGCAGCGGGCAGACCAGATTCCCGACCTGATGCGCGTGGTGCAAACCGCCATGAACCATGAGAACGCGCTGTTCACCCGCCTCAGCGACGCCCGCACCGCGTACCTCAACGCCAGCAGCCTCACCGATAAAGTCGATGCCTCCAACCAGCTCAATACGGCGCTCAAGTCGGTGATTGCAGTGGCCGAGAATTATCCGACGCTGATCTCCGGCCCCAACATGGTCGAGTTGCAGCAGGCGATCTCGGCAGTGGAGGAACGCATCGCCGACCGTCGCGAGTTCTTCAATGAGTCGGTCAACCTCTACAACATCGCCATCGCGATTTTTCCTGATCTGTTCTTCGCCAAGATGCTCGGCTATCAGCGCATTCCGCTGCTGGCCATCAGCGCCGAAGAAACCCGCTACGACGGCGTGAAGCTTGAGGTGCCGGGGGCATGAAAACCACCCAGGCAGGGGTTGTCACAAAAAAAACAGTGTGGAAAACCCTGGTGGCACTGGTCTTTCTCGCCGGCTTTATTGGCCTGATGGTCTACGCCCCGACGATCCTGGTGGCGCTGTTTTTTCCTGTGTGCATCCTGATCGGACTGCTGGCCAGCTTCGGCCCCAATTTCTATCGCACCGAACAGCGCCTGGCCACCAGCCAGATACGCTCATTGGCCATGGGGCTGGTGGAGGTGAACGGCAAGGTGATCGTCGACTCGCCGCTGATCTCCCCGGTCCACGGCAAGCCTTGCGCGGGTTACGTGTGGGTCATCGAAGAAGGCACCAAAGACAAGGATGGCGATTGGAGCTGGAGCCAGGTCTCGGCCGAGGCTCGCTGCAATGACTTCCGCCTGCAGGACGCCACCGGTGAAGTGACAGTGATTGCCGAGGGTATCGACCTGTTCGGCAAGAAGCGCCCTGACGACCATGAATGGATCAGCAGCTCCCGCCGCCAGGGCGAACTGCTCCTCACCCAGGATATGCAGGTGATGCTGATTGGCGACGCCTGCGAGCGTGCGGGCAAGACGGTGATTGCCCAGGGCCGGCAACCTGACGCGGTGTTCGGCCTGGCCGAGACCAAGGAGGTGGAAAACCGCCGTGTGCTGGCGCCGCTGTGGCGCGCCGGTGGTTTCTACGCGGTGGTGGTGGGTTTGATCGGCGTCGGCATCATGGCCATGACGCCGGAACATTTTGCCCAACTGCATTTGCCGGGCCCCGCCACCTACCAGCAAATGGCAGAGCTGAATCCCGCCTATCGGTTTCTGGCCTGGTTGTACCGTGACAATGGCTTCGTGATTCCTTTCATGGCCGCGTTTGGCTTCTTGCTGACGATGTTTGTGGTGTTGCTCGCGCTGCGGCTCTTGCTGCCCACGGGCATGCGCCTGGCGGTAGGCCGCGTGCTGGGCGCCTGGATGGGCCTGGGCATGGTGATTGGCGGCGTAGTGACCTTGCTGCTGGTGGTGGCCCAGGTGGACACCATGAAGGTGTTCCTGGTGTGGATGATGATTCTGCTGGGCACCCTGGTGTTTTCGATCTTTGAGCAACGCAAGCTAGGGGTGGCGTACAAGCATTTCGCAAAAGATGCCGGCACTGCCGGTTTAGGCGACGAGGACGCCTGATCAGGGTACAAACTCAACCTTCAAGCCTCGGCTGGCGCTGCGGCCCTGATCGTCAGTCACCCGCAACCGGTACTCCCCCGACTTACCCGGCCGCCAGTTCAGCGTGGTTTGCGGCGGGCCCTGGCCGATCAGGGTCTGGTCGGCGAACCAATACAGCGTCAGTGCATCACTGGCCGCGTTGGCGTTCAGCGGGATGCTTTCCTGGGGCTGGGACAGGCGCAGGTGGTAGCTGACCTGGGTCAGCGGCGAGCGAATCTGTGGCGCTTCGCTTTGATCGCCGACACGGTTGGGTTGGCAGCTTTTCTGCACATTGGGCGGCGTACGCCGGGGCAGTCCGGCGGCGCGGAACAGCCGCTGCACATCGCTGGGCCAGAACTCGAAGACTTCTTCACGGGTGTACTGCGGGTCGAACGGCGGGCACGCGGCCTTGCCGGTGCGGGTGTCGATCAGCACCGGGCGGTGCAGGTTGGACACCCGAATCGGTGACACGCCGGGGATGTACCAGGTCTTGCGGGTACGTGGGCACCAACGGTTGGGCAAGTCACCAGAGGCCGCGCAGACGTCAATGCGGATCAGCCCGGCGGGCGGCTTGTCGGGTTTGATCACCACATTGGGCAAGGCCAGCGGCAGGGCGTCGGCGATACGGAAGAACAACGGTGCCGCAGTTTTCGCACCGATAAACTCAGGATTCGGACGGCCATCGAAGTTGCCCACCCACACCACCAGCACGTACGGGCCTACGAGGCCGGCGCTCCATGCATCATGAAAACCCCAGGACGTGCCGGTCTTCCAGGCCGTACGCCAGTGGCGCCCCGGCAGCCCGTCCGGGCGCGGGTTGCGCCGCAGCATGTCGCGCACCATAAACGCGGCCTGCGGCGTGAGTAGCTGGGCGCCAGTGGTTTGCGGCTGTTCCTGCAAATAGCGCAGCGGCCGCAAATGCCCGTCACCAGCCAGCATCACATACAGCCGCGCCAGCTCCTCGGGCGTCATCTCGCCGCCGCCCAAGGCCAGCGCCAAGCCGTAATGGCTTTCGCCGCGCAGGCCCTTGATCCCGGCCCGTTGCAGCAATCCGTAGAGTGACGGTGAGCGGGTTTGGCTGGCCAGCCACACCGCCGGAATATTGCGGCTGCGAATCAGCGCGTCGCGGGCTGTCACCGGACCGACAAAACTGCCGTCGAAATTTTCCGGCTGGAAGTAGCCGAAGTTACTCGGCATGTCCTTGAGGATGCTCATGGGGTGGATCACCCCTTGGTCCAGCGCCAGCCCATACAGGAATGGCTTGAGGGTGGAGCCCGGCGAGCGCCGCGACAACACGCCGTTGACCTGGCCGTGGATGCTTGTGGATAAGTAGTCTGCCGAGCCCACCAGGGCTTTTACGCTCTGGTCGCGGCTGTCGATCAGGATCGCCGTGGCGTTTTCCACACCGCTGCTGCGGCGCTCGGCGATGAAGCCGGTGATCAGCCGTTCCAGCAATTGTTGCAGCGCCAGGTTGAGGGTGCTGTTCAACTCATTGCCGGTTTGCGAGGCCAGCAACTGTTCGCTCAGGTGCGGCGCGAGAAACGGGATCTGCTGGCGGTTGCGGGCTTCCAGCGGCAGGTCCAGCAAACTGTCGTTACGCGGGTCCTGTGGATAAGTTTCCCGCCAGTCGGCCATCAGCCGTTGCCGGGCGGTTTGCAGGGAAGGCCCAAAGCGCGCCCGACGACCCGGTTGCTGGGGAATCACGGCCAGCGCGAGGGCTTCCGACAAGGACAACTGCGCCGCTGACTTGCCAAAATAGATCCGGCTGGCCGCTTCGGCACCTTCGATATTGCCGCCCATGGGCGCCAGGTTGAGGTAGGCCTCAAGGATGTCGTGCTTGCTGTAACGCGCCTCCAGCCACAGTGCCAGGGCCATCTGCTGCAGCTTGCCGGGCACTTGGCGAGTATTGAGATCCCACAAGCGCCTGGCCAGTTGCATGCTCAGGGTCGAACCGCCCTGACGCTGGCCGCCGCTATAGGTGGCCATGGCCGCCCGCAATAACGCCGGGGGATTGACACCGGGGTGCCAGTAGAAGTTGCGGTCTTCCTTGAGCAGCAACGCCTCCACCAGTGACGGAGAAATCCGTTCCAGGGGTAGCCACAGGCGATATTGCCCGTCAGCCGCCAGGGTCATGCGCAGCAGCGAACCGTCATCGGCCAAAACCACCCGTGAGGAGGTGGCTGCCTGTTCCAGCGGCGCGTGGGGCCACAACCGTAGCCCCGCCAGAATCAACGCCGCTGCCAGCAGCGGCGTCAGGCTTTTAAGGCTTGGTAATTTCAAGCTGGCCTACTTTGCCGCGTCCTTGCAGGGTGGTTTCGTACATGCCCTCGGCGTAGGCCGGTGGCGTATTGAAGGTACCGGCGTTGGTGGCGCGCACGCGGTACACGAAGGTGCCTACATCCCGCAGCGCGGTGCCGTACAACACCACTCGGTCATCACGCACGTCGACGTAGTCCGGCTGCCAGTTGCTCAAGTCGGTCTCGCCAATCGGCGCCTGCCAGGCGTCGGCTTCTTCGGTGTCTTCGCTGGTTTCAACGTACTCCGAATCGTCGCCTTCGCTTTCCTCGCTGCTGGCCGCTTCCGGCTCCGGCGGCAGGTTATACACAGGCTCGACACCGCCTGGCAGCAAGTCGACCACGGCCACTTGTTGCACCTGATCACGGTCAGTAGCCCGCAAGCGCAGGCGCACCAGGAACTCATCACCTACCGCGACCTTGCTGACTGGGTTGCCTTTGAGGTCGAGGTATTCGTGGATGATTTCCAGGCCGCTGTTGATTGGCTTGAGGTTGGCGCCCTTGTCGTAGCCGGCTTCGCTCAGCATGTAGAACGCCGCCGGGCCGTCGGATTTTTCCATCTGCAGTTTTTGCGTACCGGCAGGCACCGCCGCACGTGGCGGCTGGCCGGCCATCTGCAACAACTGTTGCTGCTTGTCGCTGAGCCATGCGGTGGCCTTGAGGTTCATGTCGCTTTGGGCGCGCTGGCCGTAATTGTCCAGGGCCCGCAGCAACAGTGCCGCCGACAGCGAGTTGTAGCGTTGCTCGTTGAGACGCTTGCCGAGTTTATCCAGCAGGCTTGTCGGCACATCGTCGAGCATTTCCGGGAAGTGCCGCGCGAGCAAATGCAGGTGCTCGGCGTCGTGCACCAGCGGGTCGTAATACAGGCCGTCGCTGTTCCATTTATCCGACAGGGAAAGCCACGGCACCTTGCGGAACAGGGTATCGGCCTGACGATCCTGCTTGAGCAGCTTGTAGCTGGCAGCCAGGTACGCCGCGCCAATGTCGTTCTGCCAGGTGTCCTTGAAGTAGCTTTCGTAGCGCTCGCGGATATCGCTCAAGGCGCCGCTCACCAGAATCCCCTGACGGCTCAGGAGGTAACTGGCGTAGGCGCGGTTGCGCAATTCCGACAGGCCTTCGCTCGGGCCGTTGGCCAGGTCGGTGAGGTACGCGTTGGAACGTTGCAGCAGGTCTTCCGGCACCGGCAGCCCGCGCTCCCTGGCTTCGATCAGGAAGTCGGTGGCGTACAGGCTGGCATACGGCGCCACATCCGGGTTGGCCGCCCACAAGCCGAAACCGCCGGCCTGGTTCTGCCGTTGACGCAGCATGCGCACCGCACCGCTGAAGGCCTGCTCGGCCTCCGGCGCGTTACCACCCCAGATCAACGCCGGCATGGCCTTGGACACCAATTGCTCGGTGCAGGCGTAGCCATAGTCATCCAGGTAATGCTTGAGGCCGTTGGCCCATACCAGCGGCGAAGCGGCGACGCCCAACTGCACATCGCGCAACTGGCTGAACAGCTCGCGGGTCGGTTTCAGCTCTTTGCTGGCGCTGTCGAAACGGCCCAGGCTCAGGGCCACCCGATGCTCGCTCAAGGGTCGGATCGAAGTGGTTTCCGCCACCTGGATACGCTTGCCATCCGGCAGCACCGCGACGAAGCGCAAGTCGGCCGAGCCTAGGGTTTCCCCAACCTTGATCTTGAACTCGGCAACACCTTCCTTGCGCGGTTGCAGGGCCAGGGTGCTGGCCTTGTCGCCTTGCACCTGCAGGCCATCGCTGGTCTGCACTTCAAACTTCACGTCCGCCGCCGCGTCCAGGTTGCTGAACACCCCGGCGCTGACGCTGAACACATCCCCCGGTGCGACAAAGGCCGGCACGTTCGGAGTGATCACCAGCGGCCCGCGCACTTCGGTGTTGGCCTCGCTGACGCCCACGCTGTCGCTGTCCACGGCCACCGCAAACAGGTGCAACTTGCCATTGAAGCTGTCCGGAACCTGGTAGTGCAGCACGGTTTCACCGGCCGGCAAGTCCACCAGGCCAGACCACCAGGCCACAGGTGGCTGATGTTTACGCTTGAACGGGTTGAGGTGGTTGGCCAGGGCGCCTTCCGTATCGCCACCCGGCGCTGCCCCACTGAGCAGGCGGCTGAATTCCGGCAGAATCAGGTCAAGAATCTGACTGGTACCGACCTCCAGCGCCCGCTTCTGGAAGAAGAAGCCCAACGGGTCCGGCGTCTGGTAGCGCGCCACTTGCAGGATGCCTTCGTCCACCGCGTAGACCACTGCGCGGCCAGGGCGGTCGGCGTTGACCTTGATATCCAGGGTCTGCCCCGGCTCGATCTTCGCCGGGCCTTCGACTTTCAGCGCCATGCGCCGCGCGTCGAGGTTGATGCTGAACGGCACTACGCCGTAGGACAGCGGGCTCATGTAGACCTCGGACGAACCAATGTCCCGTACGAACTGCACGTTGACGTAGGCATTGCCCTCAAGCCCCGCAGGAACGCGGATGTGTTGCACGCTGTTGGTGCTGTCGGCCTTGAACCACTGCTGGGTGTAGACCTTGTCCCGCTCGATGGTGATCAACCCGGCGCCGGTGTACGGCGCGCGAATGCTGATGGCGATCTCATCACCGGTGGCGTAGCTGCGTTTATCCAGGCGCAGTTGCAGTTCGGCGTTGCGCTCCAGGGAGCGCGAGGTGTTGCCCCGGCCGGCGACGCTGTAGTCGATCTGGTTCAGCAGGTTGCCGTTGGCGTCCTTGAGTTGCAGGGTGAAATCGCCCGGGGTGCCGGTGTTCAGGGTTTGCTTGGCGCCGTCCTTGGTCATCACCAGCGGCGAGGCCGGCTGGCTGATGTTCTTGATGCGCGACTCGTATTTGTAGGTGCCGTTGGATTGCTTCACCAGCACCGAGACGTAGCGGTGCTCGACCACTTCACTGGTCAGGCCGTCGACTGCGACTGGCGTAAGGTCTGGCGCCACGGCCAGCCATTGCACTTCACGCGGGGCGTCCTTGGCGACGAAAGACAGCGAATCCTTGCTCTTCACACCCACCAGGTACGGCGCCGCCGACACCAGCAATGCGCTTTGTGCGGCGACGTTGCGACCGCCTTCGGCTTCGTACACCTGGGTCATCACTTGCAGGCGGTAGGTGCTGTTGGCGAAGCGTTGCAGGTTCAGGTCCAGCACCGCCTGGCCATTGTCGTCGACGGTGGTTTCGGCCAGGTCTTCGGAGCTGGCTTCTTCCAGCGAGTCATTCAGGCGGAAGCGGTAATCCGGGTAGCGAGCAAAGGCCGCGAGCGTCGGGCTCAGAGACATTTTCGCCGTGATGCGACGACCCGCCGCCGGAGCGCCGAACAAGTGCATCGCGGTGACCTTGGCCACCACCTGGTCCGGCGGGATCCAGCCCAGCACCGGTGTATCGTGCAGGCTCAGGCTGACTTTCATCCGGTCCGGTTCAAAGTCGCGGACCTTGAAGCTGACGCTGCCCAGGTCGGTACGACGCTGCTTCTCACCGATCAGTTGCAGGGTCGCGGTGTAATCGCCGGATGGGGCTACTTCGCTGCTTGGGAAATCGAAGGTTTCAAAACCGCTGGCCGACAGTTTCAACGGCTGGCGAATCACCTCAAGGCCACGGGGGTCGGTGATCTGCAACTCAACCGGCAGGCCTTGCAGGGCGCCTTTCCAGTCGCCGCTGCGCACGATCATGCCCAGGTGCGCGGTCTCGCCGGGCCGGTACAGGCCGCGATCGGTAAACAGGTAGGCGCTGAGGCGATTGATCGCACCGTCCTCTTCCAGGCCGCCTACATCAAAGCGTGACAAATCCAGCTGTTGCGACTGACGGGCAATCGGCAGGAAGGATTGGTCATTGCCGCGACTGACCACATACATCAACGGCGTTTTCTCACGGCGCAGTTCATCCAGCTTGGCGAAGTGCGCGTGACCTTCGGCGTCGGTATGGCCGCTGGCGACCGGCAAACCGTTGCGGCCGATGATATCGACCTGGGCGTCGGACACCGGCGAGCCGTTGCCGATGGACTGCACGTACACATCGTGGCTGCCATCGCTGGAGCGCTTGGCGATGATGCCCAAGTCGGTGACCACGATGAAACGCAGGTCGCTGGTGGTGTTGCGCGAGTAGTCGAAGGTGCGATCAGCCGGGTCGTCCTGCGGGCTCAGCTTGAGCACAAAAATCCCCCGGCGGCCGCCGTTGGCCGTCAGGTAGCTGCTCAGGTCGACATTGTCGTAGACGGTTTTCGACGGGTCGCCAGCCGACAGCGGAATGTCCAGGCTCTGACGCTCCACCATCCGGTCGAAGTAGTCATTGGCAAAATTCGGTCGGGCAAAGCTGCCGCTGCTCTGGTCCACCAGGTGTTGCAACTGGTTGGGCAGCAGGCGCGCGATTTCCACATGGGCGCCGGGTACGCCACGGGCCATGAAGCCCAGGCGTTTTTCGCCGGTGAGGCTGAGCAGGGCGCCGTCGGACAGGAACTGCAGCGTGCGTGGATAAGCCGGCATGCTCACGAGAGAGGCTGTCGGATTTTTCGCCAGGTAGCCGCCGATGGCTTCCAGGTTGGCCGGCACCCGCACATACAGGGCGCGGCCCGGCGGGGCCTTGAACTTGAAGGCGTGCAGGGTATTCAGCGGTTCGACGCTCGGCACGTGGGTCAGCTTGACCTTGGTGCTGCTGGCCAGCAGTTTGTCGTCGATGTCTTGCAGGTTCCAGGGGCGGGTATCGTCCTCGGCTTTTTCCGGCAGCATCCAGGCCTGCACCTTGTTGGCGATGGTCTCGTCGGCCACGGCGCTGGAACTGCTGAACATCAACACCGGCTCGGGTTCGCCGCGCTCGTTGTCGACAAAGCTGACTTCGGCGCCGGTAAAGGTCAGGCGATAGCGGCCGGGCACGGTGACTTCGGCCACCAGCGGCGCCGAGCTGGGATTGCCGCCATCACGGGCCTTGAGGCCTTCATCGAGCTTGGCGCTGACCGGGGTGCTTTCCAGTGGTGTGGCCAGGGCGGCAGAGCGCACAAAGGCGTTGAGCTTGTGTTCGTCGAAGGTGATTTCCGGGCGATTGGGCAGTTGCGCATCGCGGTAGGCCAAGCCTTTGCCGAGGGTGACCGAGGCACGTTTGCGTACGCTGTCTTCGTCTACCGGGTGGGAAAAGTGGAAGGTCGCTACCAGCTGTTTCTGCGTCGGGTTGCTCGGGTCCTGGTACAGCTCGTTTTGCGTCAAGGTGGCGCGGAACGGCGGGGTGGAGAATTGGCTGGTGTATTGGCTGAGCAGTACGCCGTCGGCCAACAGGGTTTTCTTGGCCAGGTCGATGGTGTAGTGGGCGTCGACGGGCCAGTCTTTTTCCGGGGTGAACACCAGGCTGCGGTCATCCGCCCAGCGCCAGGCGCCGGCGATGGCAGGCTTGAGGGTGATGCCTTCGGTGACCGGCTTGCCGATGGCCGCCAGCGGGGCCACGGATTCGGCGAAGCGTACCTGCAAGTTATCCACAACCGGCTGCGGCTGGGTGTAATCCGTCAGGTTGGGCTTGTGCAGCGAATAACCCACGGTGTGGGGCTGTGGCAGGTGGGAATACCAGTGCCAGCCGTAAAAGCCCGCGGCCAGCACCAGTACCAGGGCCAGCGCGCCGCCCGCAGCCTGGCGCGGATAAGTCCGGGCCTTGTGGCCGACGTTGACCAGGCCGTTGCCTGTGGCTTGCAGCCAGCGCGGCGGCTGCCACTGGCCGAACAGGCTGCGCGCCAGCCATCGAACGGCGCTGAACAGAACACTCACCACTGAGATCAAGGCGCCGAAAAAACGGCGGCTGGTCGCTTTTAACGAATCAAACATGGTGAGCATCCCTGGCAATGTGTCGCGTATCTTACACGTCTCTTTGATACAAAAGATGACGGCAAATGCGCCGCAAAGCTCAGGCTTGCTGTACGAAGGTGAGGCGTATCGCAAAACCGATCAAAAGACTGCCAAACAGCCATTGCTGAAGGCGCTGGGCGGACGGGCTGCGTTCCAGCCAGCGGCCGATTCTTGCGCCGGCCAATCCATAGCAACTGTCGAATCCCAGGCCGACCGCCACCAGCATCGCCCCCAACAGCGCAAACTGCGCCGTCACCGATGCGCCATGTGGATCAATGAATTGCGGCAGCAGCACGGAGCAGAACAGCAGCGCCTTGGGGTTGAGCAGGTTGGTCAGCAAACCCCGCTGGAAGGCTTCGCGCCAGGCATGCGCCGGCGCCGTGCTGTGCTCGGCGTTCAGGTTGGGCAGCAGGTTTGAGCGCAGGCACTGCACGCCGATCCACAGCAGATATGCCGCACCGCCCAGGCGCACCACATCGAAGGTCCAGGGTGCGACCTTGAACAGGGTCGCCAGGCCCATCCCCGCCAGCGCCACGTGGCAGGCTCGCGCCAGGCCCAAGCCGCCTGCGGTTGCCAGTGCCATCGCCTTGCCCTGGCGGGCGCCGGTTTGCAGCAGCAGGATCATGTCCGGGCCGGGCAGCAGGTACACCACTGCCAACGCGACTAAAAACAACCAGAGTTCTGCCATGTGCCTGCCCCTTGCGGTAGGTGATTCGTAGGGCAATTTTAGGGGTGAAGGCCGGGGCAGGTGCTTGCGTAGTCAGCCGGAAAAGCGTCTAGTCCTGGCACAATCTGCCACTTTTTTCGGGCGAAACATTTCACTTATGCCAAATCTGAAGCTGGACGCATTTGACCGCAAGATTCTTGAAGCCCTGCAACGGGATGGCCGGCTGAGCAACGTGCAACTGGCGGACGAGATTGGCCTGTCGGCCTCGCCCTGCTTGCGGCGTGTGCGGCTGCTGGAAGAGGCCGGGGTGATTCGTGGTTACCAGGCAAGCCTGGACCGGGATGAAGTCGGGTTGGGGCTGACGGTGTTTGTCGGGGTGAAAGTGGAGCGGCATAACGACGAGCAGGCGGAGGCGTTTCGGTTGGCGGTGACGGCGCTGCCCCAGGTGATTTCGGCGTTTCTGGTGTCGGGGGAGTCGGATTTCCTGCTGCAAGTGGTGGTGCCGGACTTGCGCGGGTATGAACGGTTCCTGACCGGGAGCTTGTTGAAGTTGCCGGGGGTGAGTGATATCCGCAGCAACTTCGCGATTCAGACGGTGAAGACGCCCGGGGCATTGCCGCTGAGTCACCTTCCCGGCTAGATCGTTCCTACGCTCCGCGTGGGAATGCCGCCCTGGACGCTCCGCGTCCGCTTTAAAGTCGTGACGCGGAGCGTCACCGGATGCATTCCCACGCAGAGCGTGGGAACGATCAGATAAGGACGCTTGTTGTGGCGAGGGAGCTTGCTCCCGCTGGGCTGCGTAGCGGCCCCAAAATCTTGGGAGCGCTGCGCACTCCAGCGGGAGCAAGCTCCCTCGCCACTGGGGTTGTGTGGATTTGGGGAGGGAGGTGGTCGTCAGGTCCACCAGTAGCGCACGAGATGAAAGAAGATCGGCGCGGCAAAACACACCGAATCCAGCCGATCCAGCATCCCGCCGTGCCCTTCGATCATGTGCCCCCAATCTTTCACGCCGCGGTCGCGCTTGATCGCTGACATCACAATCCCGCCCGCAAACCCCAGCAGGTTGATCAACAGCGCAATCAGGAACGACTGCCAGGGGTTGAACGGCGTGGTCCACCACAGCGCCGCGCCAATCAGCGACGACAGCAAAATCCCGCCAACAAACCCTTCTACGGTTTTCGACGGCGACAAGTTGGGCGCGATCTTGTGTTTGCCGAACAGCTTCCCGCACACGTACTGCAGCACGTCCGACAGTTGCACCACGATCACCAGGTAGGCAATCAGCAGCAGGTTGCGGCCTTCGTAGCCGACGATATCCAGGGTCAGCAGCGCCGGCACGAAGGACACACAGAACACCGCGATCATCAGCCCCCATTGCACCTTCGACGCCCGTTCCAGGAAGTGCGTGCTGTCGCCGCCCAGTGACGCGAGGATCGGCAGCAGCAGGAACACGTACACCGGGATGAAGATCGAGAACAGCCCGTACCAGTCAAAGTAGATCAGCAGGTATTGCAGTGGCAGCGCCAGGTAGAAGGCCGCCACCAGCGCCGGGTAATCGCTTCGCCGGGTGGGTGTGAGCGTGAGGAATTCCCGCAGCGCATAGAACGACACGGCGTAAAACAGCAGGATCACCGCGCCGGTGCCGAGCCAGAACGCAATGCCAATCACCACCACCATCACCCACCACGCATTGATGCGGGCGTTGAGGTTGTCGATCACCGCGTTGGGTGTGCCACGGGTGCGCAGTTTGAGGATCAGGCCGATCAGCGAGGCGAGCACGAGGATCGCGCCGATCCCGCCGAACAACATCAGGGTTTGGCTATCCATCTCAGGAATGCTCCGGGGCAAGGGCGAGCAAGGCGTCGCGGGTGCGGGCCAGGAACAGCGCCTTGTCTTCGCCGTCCTCCAGTTGCAGCGGTGCGCCGAAGCTGGTGGTGCACAGCAAGGGCAGCGGCAGCACACGGCCCTTGGGCATGACCCGGTTGAGGTTGGCGATCCACACCGGGATCAATTCGGCTTGTGGATAACTCTTGGCCAGGTGATACAGCCCGCTTTTGAACGGCAACAGGCCGTCTTCCAGGTTGCGCGTGCCCTCGGGAAAGATGATCAGCGAGTCGCCGTTTTCCAGGGCCTGAAGCATCGGCGCCAGGGGGTTATCCACAGGGTCCTTGCGCTCGCGGTCGATCAGCACGCCGTTGAACACCCGGTTGATGATGTAGCGGCGCAGGGCGCTGGTGTTCCAGTAGTCGCTGCCGGCCACCGGGCGGGTGAATTTACGCAGGTTCTGCGGCAACGAGGCCCACAGCAGCACGAAATCGCCGTGGCTGCTGTGGTTGGCGTAGTAGATGCGTTGCACCGGCACCGGCGCGCAGCCAAGCCACAGGCTGCGGGCGCCGGTGACGGTGCGGGCCATGGAGGTAATCAGGGTGGCGACCACGGGTTCGAACATGGGGATTCCTTATCCGGCGAAGGGCAGCCAGGGGCTGGCCAGGATGACGGCCACGGTCAGCAGCACTTGCGCCGCCAGCAGGTAGGCTTGCTTGCGCAACAGTTTCAGGGCGCCGCGACGGCGCTCGGTCCAGGGGCGGCCTGCGCGTTTGGCGGATTGCAGGCCAAGGGTTTGCATGGCCTGGTCGAAGTCGGGCGTGCGGTCGGTGTCGCGGGCGAGCAGGGCGAACAGGTCGGCGTCGAAGGCCACCCGCAACGCCCAATATTTTTCCAGCAGCCCGAGCACAATCATCCACAGGCTGAGGATCAGGCAGACCGGCGTGATGCTGGCCATCAGCAGTTGAGCGAGGCCGAACAGTACGCCGAGCAAGGTCAGGCCTGTGGATAACTGATCCAGGGAACGGCCCCGCCGCAGCAGGCTGGCGACGACCTGTAATTCCATATCAGCGGGCATGGGCTAAACCCTCCAGGGCTTCACGGTGCGCGGAATGCAGGACCACACGTGGGCGTGCTGTACGAATAATAGCCACCGCCTCGTCGACATTGCCTGCGCGCCCGGTATGCAGCAGCCATGCAGCCACGGCGGTGGCGCTGCGTGAGTAACCGAGGGCGCAGCACACCAGCAAAGGTCCGGCTGAGCGTAGCCGCTCTATCGCTTGGGCGGCTTCCACGCATTGCGCTGCAGTGGGCGCCGTCAGGTCGAGCACTGGCAGGCTGTAGTAGGCGCGACCCTGTGGATTAATCGGCAATTCGGCGCACAGATCGACCACCGCCTTGAATGATCCCAGCTCACCGCTGGTGGGAATTCGCCCCAGCCAAATGTTATCCACAACCTGATCGGGCTGTGGATGTCTACGTGTCCACAGGCGGGAATTGATCCAGGCGGCCACCAGATAAGGCGCCAACAACCAGCGCGCCGCCGGAGTGAGTCGTCCGTCGGCGCGTTTCTGAAATCCCGAAACGCCCAGTACCAGGTAATTCGCCTTCATCAAGCCAAGGGATACCGCCGGCCAAAGCAGCCACAACCAGCCGCCGCCGAGGGAAAACGCCAGGATCAAACACACCAGCGACCCGAAGCCATAGCGCAGCCCCAGCCGCCAACGCTGGCGGTCCCTGGTCAGCTGGGCATTCAGCAGCGGGCTCGGATGTTCCAGCGGCCACAGCCACACGCACAGCCAGCCGGCGAGGGCGCCTGTGGGTAAGTCAATAAAGTGATGTTGATAAGTGGTCAGCACCGAAAGGCCGATCAACGCGAACCAGCCATGCACCAGCCAGCGCCACAGGCCCTGGCTATGCCGCTGATACATTATCCACAGCACCACCAGCAGCGCGATGTGCAATGACGGCGCCTGGTTGAACGGCTTGTCGAACCCGGCGAGTACCGCAAACAGCCAGCCAAACACGCCGTCCAGCGCCGGCCTTTCAAAGGTGAAGCGCAAGGGCCAGATCAGGAAGCAGGTGACGGCAATCACTTGGGCCGTCAGCAGGCGCAAGGCATGTTGTTTCAGTTCATGGCGGGTGCTTGGCAGTAGCAGGGAGAAACCGTAGAGCAGGTCGATCGACCAGTAGGGCACGATGGTCCAGGCCCAGAACGGGATATGGGTTTCCCAGCCGAACACCATCGTGCCCACATCGCTGCGCTGGCTGGTGACCCACGTGGCAAAGCCGTAGGTGCTGAAAAACAGCGGCGCTAACAGCAGCAGCCACAGCACCGCCGGTTTTAACAGGCCCGGTTCACGCATGGGTCAGACTCGCTGTGCCAGGGACACGCTGAAAATCCCCCACTCATCCACACGCTGGGTGATCTTGCGGAAACCGGCGGCTGCCACCAGTTGATCCATTTCCGCCTGGCTGCGCCGGCGCATTACCCAGGCCTGGCCCTGGCGGTGGCTGGTGAGGGCGCGGGCGATCAGTTCCAGTTGCGGGTGCCACGGTTGGCCGGTGTACACCAGATAACCACCGGGCTCCACGGCTTCGGCCAAGCCCGCGAGCGAGCCACCGACCATCGCGTTATCCGCGAACAGTTCATATAGCCCGGATACCACCGCCAGCGTCGGCTTGGGTTCCAGCGCCGCAAGGTCCGCCCGGTCAAATGCATCGCCTTTGACGAACTGGGCGATATCCCCCAGCCCTTTTTCACGAATCAGCGCGCCACCGTCGCGCACGTTGATGTCGCTGTAGTCCCGCAGCAGGATCGATTCCGGCAACGGCGAAACGCCCTGCAAGGCTTCCAGAATGTACCGACCATGCCCGGCGGCGATGTCGACGATTCGCACTTCCCGCTGCTCGTCCCGCAGCTTGGCCATCGCCAGGCGCAGCAGCTCTTCCACATTCAACTTGCGCTGACGAATACCGCGCCAGCCGATGGAGTTCAGGTAGTTGGTGTCGATCATCCGCCCCAGCCCGCCTTTGCCGGTGGGTTTGTTGCGGTACACGTAGTCCAGGGTGCTGCCGGAGTCGAAGCCGGTGTCGAAACCGAGCTTCACGCCATCCGACAGTTTGCTGCCCAGGCCCATGCTGGCGCGGGTCATGCGCCAGTACAGGTCGCGCAGGGAGTTGCGTGGCAACGGCGCGGCGAGGGATTCGGATTCGGCGCAGGTCAGGCCGATCTTGTCGGCGTCCAGCAAGTTGGCGCGGTCCAGCGGGCGTTCGAAATTCTGCAGGATAAAGCGCCGGGCGCTGCTCAAGGCCACGGCGCGGTCACGTTCACCGAGGGTGTCGTGGAAGAAGCCGGGGAGGATGTGCAGCTCTTTCTTCAAGCTGCCGAGGCGGTCGAAAAACTGCTGCTGGGGTTTGCGGTGCACCACAAAGTCCGAGCCGGAGATCAGCAGTTGGGTCGGTACCTGAATTGCCTGGGCATCGGCTACAACCCTGTCGGCCGCTTCGTACAGGCCCAACAGTACATTCACCGAGATGGCTTTGGTGATCAGCGGATCACTGTCGTAGGACGCCACGCGCTCCGGGTCATGGCTCAGGAACTTGGCCTTGACGTAGCTGTTGACGAAAAAGTTGCCGCGAAACTTGCGCATCAACGCCAGGCCCGGCCGGGCGAAGGGCACGTAGAGCTTGACCTTGAATGCGGGGGAGGCGAGTACCAGCGAGCGAATCTTCGGCGCGTAGTCGTGCACCCAGGTGGCCGCGATCACCGCGCCGACGCTTTGGGCGATCACTGCGAGGTGTTCTTCCTCGATGTTGTAGGCGCTGCCGATATGGTCAACGAAAGTCTGCACGTCCCGCGCACTGGTGGCGAAGCTCGGGCTGTCGCCGCGCGCGCCGGGGGATTGGCCGTGGCCACGGGCGTCCCAGGCGAAGAAGTCGAACTCCGGCAGGTTCAGCTCGTCCACCAGGTGGGCGATACGACCGGAATGCTCGTGGCCGCGATGGAACAGCAAGATCGCCTTGCGCGGCGCAAAGCCCGCGGGTGCGGTGGCGGGCCAATGACGGTAGAAAAGCTCCACCCCGTCATGGGTGCTGAAGGTGTGCTCTTGCTGTTCACGCATCGCAAAATCCTTATGCAGAAGGGGAGGTGTTCGTTTCTTCTTTCAAGCCTTGGCGCACGCGGTTGACCAGGGTGTAGGCCAGCAAGGCGGCGACCAGCCACATCACCGCTTCGACCCAACCGGCACCCAGCCAACCCAGCGCTACGCCGGTGGCCAGCACCCCGAGCACAAATGCCCGATCGCTCTTGCCCATCGGGCCGTCGTAGCGCCGCGAGGCCCCGACCATCGGCCCGAGCACGCCGGCGTATTCGCTGAACACCGCCAGCAGCGTCACCAGCAGCACCGGCGCCAGGCTGACCTCGGGGATCAGCGCAAACGGCAGGATCAGCGCGCTGTCGGCGATCACGTCGCACAGTTCATTGAGGTAGGCGCCGAGTCGCGACTGCTGGCCGAATTCCCGGGCGAGCATGCCGTCGATGGCATTGAGGGCCATGCGCAGGATCATCCACAGCGGGATCAGCGCAAACAGCCACACATGTTGTGCGAAGCCGGCAATCAGCAATCCCACCAGCAGGGAAACCACCCCGGCCAGCACGGTGATCTGGTTGGCGGTGGTGCCGTTGTCGTAGAGGCGCTGCACCAGCGGGCGCAGCAGGTTCTGAAAACGCGGTTTGAGCTGATAGATCGAAATCATGGGGAGTGACGCTTCCTTGTCCGTAAGCCCGCGAAAAACTCTGGGGAGTGTGCCGATTTATCACCGCTGAAACCAGTGATGGCTCGTGTTTCTGGGGCTTTCGTCACTATCTGTGTGAAACCAAACAAAAATTTCACGCTTCGGGTTATAGAGTAACTAATTGTTTCTGGGTGGGCGTTTGGGGATGCGAGTGGATCTAGACGCTGATGACGTGGCCATCGAAGGGCTGCCGCGTTTTCAGCAGGGGTTGTTTCATGCCCGCCGGTTAAGGCAGGCCGGCATTGGCCTGACGGTGCTGGCGGTCGGCGGCTGGATGCTGGCGCTGTTTGTGGCGCTGTTCGCCCCGCTGTCGATCTGGCCGGTGGTGCTGATCAACTGCGCCTCGGCGTTGCTGGTGCTGGTGGCTGGCTTGCAATCGGCGTGGTGGGTCGCGGATTGGCGGGCCATGGCGCTGGAGGAGCCGGCTGCACGGCTGATCGAACCGCCGCTGCCACAAGAAGAACCTGGCTGGCTAAACCGCCAGTTCGGTCGCGTCGGTAACGGCTTGCTGGTGCAGATTGGCGCACCGGTGTTCTGGCTGTGCGGCTGGTCGTTGCTGGCATTCTTCAGCGTTCTGGAATTCTGGAGCTTGACCTTGCCCGCCGCGGCGCTGGGCCAGGCTGCCAGTGTGGGCGCCGCCATTGCCTTGGCACTGGCGTTCGGCTTGCTGGTGTTTGAACGGCGCATGGCCCAGGAAAGCACCGCCCAATGGCCGGAAGCGGTGCAACTGGCGCAACTGAGCCGGGTGGCGATTATCTGCCTGGTGATCAGTGCGATTTGTCTGCTGTTTGCCGGTGAAGAGTCCGTGTGGCCATTGCGCCTGGCCGTGTTGATCGGTCTGTTGCCGGCCCTGGTGGCGCTGGAGTTTCTACTAAGAGGCCTGCTGTCGCTGTTCAGCCCGCGCCAGGGGCGGCTTGAACCGCGCCTGATGGCGCAAAGTTTTATCGCCGGGATGCTGCGCTGGCCGCCGCAACCGTTGCTCGCCTTGCAGCACGAACTGCACAACCGTTTCGGCATCGACCTGCGGCAGATCTGGGCCTTCACCTATATGCGCCGGGCATTCCTGCCAGTGCTGGTGGTGGTGCTGGCCGTAGGCTGGTTGCTGACCGGCGTGCATGAAGTCGCCCTGCAAAGCCGTGGGATCTATGAACGCTTTGGCAAGCCGGTGGAGGTCTTCGGGCCTGGCCTGCATGCCGGTTTGCCGTGGCCGCTGGGTCGCGTACTGAACGTGGAAAACGGCGTGGTCCATGAGCTGGCCACCAGCGTTGGCGAAGCGGCAAACACCGACGTCGCTCCGGCCGAGGGCCCGGCGCCGCTGATCGCCAATCGCCTGTGGGACGCCAGCCATGTAAATGACAAATCCCAGGTGATCGCCAGCAGCAGCGGCGACAAGCAGAGCTTCCAGATCGTCAATATGGACGTGCGCTTCGTGTACCGCATCGGCTTGACCGACCAGGCCGCACTCGCCGCCACCTATAACAGCACCGATGTGCCCACGCTGATCCGCAGCACCGCCAGCCGCATCCTGGTGCACGAGTTTGCCTCGCGAACCCTCGATGAATTGCTGGGTGAAGAACGCAACAGCCTCGCCGATGAAATTGGCAAGGCAGTGCAAGCGGACCTGAAGACACTCGACAGCGGCGTGGAAATTCTCGCCACCGTGGTGGAAGCCATTCACCCGCCCTCCGGTGCGGCGAATGCCTACCACGCGGTGCAAGCTGCGCAGATCGGCGCCCAGGCGCTGATTTCCCGGGAGCGCGGCGCTGCCAGTGAGCAGACCAACCAGGCGTTGCTGCAAGCCAGTACCGCCCGTGACCAGGCCCAGGCCACGGCCCATGAAGTCAGCGCCGGCGCCCAAGCGGCGGACCTGCGCTTCAGCGCCGAACAAAAGGCCTATCAACAAGCCGGCCAGGCCTTCGTGCTGGAGCAGTACCTGAGCCAACTGAGCCAGGGCCTGGCCCACGCCAAGTTACTCATTCTTGATCATCGCCTGGGCGCCAGTGGCGCACCGACCATCGATCTGCGTTCCTTTACCTTACCGGCCGACCCTGCGGTGCCGCGTAAAGCCGTTCAATAAGGAGTTCATCTGTTGAGCGCTCATTCTCACGATCACGCAGGCCATGGTCACCACCACGGCCACCATCATCACCATCATGGCGATGAGCACGAAGCCGGCCCGTTCCCCTGGCGGCGTATGAGCTGGGCGGTATTGCTCGTGCTGTTCGCGGTGGCCGCGGCGAGCCTGGTGCAGGTGCGTTCCGGTGAAGCCACGGTGATTACTCGCTTCGGCAACCCGTCGCGGGTATTGCTGGAGCCGGGCCTGGGATGGCGCTGGCCGGCGCCGTTCGAGGCGGCGATTCCGGTGGACCTGCGCCTGCGCACCACCTCCAGCGGTTTGCAGGATGTGGGCACCCGCGATGGCCTGCGGATCATCGTGCAGGCCTACGTGGCCTGGCAGGTGCAGGGCGATCCCGACAACGTGCAGCGCTTTATGCGTGCGGTGCAGAACCAGCCGGATGAAGCGGCGCGGCAGATTCGCACCTTTGTCGGCTCGGCGCTGGAAACCACCGCCGCCAGTTTCGACCTGGCCAACCTGGTGAACACCGATGCCAGCCAGGTGCGCATTGCCGATTTTGAAGCGCAGTTGCGCCAGCAGATTGATCAACAATTGCTCACCACCTATGGCGTGCGTGTGGTGCAGGTGGGCGTTGAACGGCTGACCTTGCCCTCGGTGACCCTCGCCGCCACCGTCGACCGCATGCGCGCCGAGCGCGAGACCATCGCCACGGAACGCACCGCCGTGGGCAAGCGTGAAGCGGCGCAGATTCGTTCGGCCGCCGAGCGTGATGCGCGGATCGTCCAGGCCGACGCCACGGTGAAAGCCGCCGACATCGAAGCGCAATCCCGAGTCGAAGCGGCGCAGATTTATGGCCGTGCCTACGCCGGCAATCCGCAGCTGTACAACCTGCTGCGTTCCCTCGACACCCTTGGCACAGTGGTCACGCCGGGCACCAAGATCATCCTGCGCACCGACGCCGCGCCTTTCCGCGCGCTGGTGGATGGGCCGAAGGATGTCCAGCCATGAGTGAGCGGGAAAGCCTCGACAGCCCGTGGATCCAGGCTGGACGGCTGACGTTCCTGGCGCTGTATGCGGTGACGGTATTGGCCGCGCTGGCGTGGGCGTTTTCCAACGTGCGCCAGATCGACCCGCAGAACCGCGCCGTGGTGTTGCACTTCGGTGCGCTGGACCGGATCCAGAATGCCGGGCTGCTGCTGGCCTGGCCGCGTCCGTTCGAGCAAGTGGTGCTGTTGCCCGCCGCGGACCGGGTGATTGAGCGCCGGGTGGAAAACCTGCTGCGTTCCGATGCGGCCACCCAAGCCGATCGCGTGGCCAGTTTTGCCACACCGCTGAGCGATGCCCTGGCCGGCTCCGGTTACCTGCTGACCGGCGATGCCGGCGTGGTGCAACTGGATGTGCGGGTCTTCTACAAGGTCACCGAACCCTATGCGTTTGTGTTGCAGGGCGATCACGTGCTGCCCGCGCTGGATCGACTGGTCACTCGCAGCGCCGTGGTGCTGACTGCGGCGCGGGATCTGGACACGATTCTGGTGGCGCGCCCCGAGTTGATCGGCGCCGACAACCAGGCCGCCGAACGCCGCGAACGGCTGCGTGGCGACCTGGTGCGCGGCATCAATCAACGCCTGGCTGACCTGGCGTCCACCGGCCTTGGCCTGGGCATCGAAGTCACCCGGGTCGACGTGCAATCGAGCTTGCCGGGCCCGGCGGTCAATGCCTTCAACGCAGTGCTGACCGCCAGCCAGCAAGCCGACAAGGCGGTGGCCAATGCGCGCACCGACGCCGAAAAACTTACCCAGACCGCCAACCAGGACGCCGACCGCGCCGTGCAAGTGGCTCACGCCCAGGCCAGCGAACGGCTGTCCAACGCCCAGGCGCAAACCGCTACCGTCGCCAGCCTGGCCCAGGTCCAAGACCCAGGCCTGTTGCTGCGCCTGTACCGCGAACGCCTGCCGAAGATTCTCGGGCAGGCCGGCTCCGTGACCACGGTTGACCCTAAAGACGATTCCCGCCTGATCATTCAGGGAGCCGAACAATGACCGCCCACGCAGCCCCGATGCTCTCGTCGGCCGAACAACGCAGCGCCGCCCGGCAACTGACCCTGGCGATGCTCGCCCTGGGCCTGCTCAGCCTGGGCCTGGTATGGCGCTGGCTGGCGCCGGACCAGACCGGCGTGAGCCAACTGCTGTTGGGCGTCGCCTCATTGCTGGTGGCCGTGCCCGTGATGCGCTCGGCCTGGTACAGCCTGCGGTATCCAAGTTTGCATGGCATCACCGACCAACTCATTGCGCTGGCGATGCTCGGCGCCTGGGCTACCGGTGACCTGCTGACCGCCGCGCTGCTGCCGATTATCATGATCTTCGGCCATGTGCTGGAAGAGCGCAGCGTCATCGGCTCCCAGGAAGCGATTCATGCCCTGGGCAAGCTGACCCGTAGCCACGCACGGTTGGTGCAGGCGGACGGGACGATCCTGGAAGTGGACAACGGCATCCTGAAGACCGGCGATATCGTCGAAGTGCGCGCCGGTGACCGCGTGCCCGCTGACGGCGTGGTGCTGTCGGGCCAGGCCAGCCTGGACACCGCGCCGATTACCGGTGAATCGGTGCCGCTGGAAGCGAGTGTCGGCGTGCAGGTGTTTGGTGGCGCGATCAACCTCGACGGTTTGCTGCGCCTGGAAGTGACCCGCACTGGCAATGAGTCGACGCTGGGCAAAGTCATCGCCCTGATGCAGAGCGCCGAACGTTCGAAGCCGCCGATCACCCGGTTGCTGGAGCGTTACGCCGGCAGCTACATGGTGCTGGTGCTGTTGCTGGCGGCGGTCACCTGGTTTGTCACCAATGACGCCCAGGCGATGCTCGCGGTGCTGGTGGCGGCGTGCCCGTGTGCTTTGGTGTTGTCGGCGCCGGCCACGGCGATTGCGGGCATTGCGGTGGCGGCGCGTCACGGCATTCTGATTCGCAGCTCGGCGTTTCTCGAAGAGCTGGCGGACCTGACGTCGCTGGTGGTCGACAAGACCGGCACCCTGACGTTTGGCACCCTGCGTTTGCAGTCCATCGACACCCGCGAGCCGGATCGGCAAGTGCTGCTCAACCTGGCGGCCAGCCTCGGCTCGGCCAGCAGCCACCCGGTCAGCCGGGCATTGGCGGGGCTGGCGACTCAAGAGCAGATGCTGGTGTTGTCGGATATTCGCGAGCGCCAGGGCCTCGGTGTGGTCGCGCAGACCGGGCAGGGCGAAGCCGCCCTCGGCCGGCCGGAATTGTTTGAGCAACTGGGCATCACGGCCACGGCGGTCCCCAATCACGACGGCCCCATTGCCGGGCTTGCGTTGAACGGGCAGTTCCTTGCCTGGCTGTTGCTGGCGGACAGCGTGAAACCTGAAGCGCGCCAGGCGATGAAAGAGCTGCGTGAATTGGGCCTGGGGCGCCAACTGCTGCTGACCGGCGACCGCCAGAGCGTGGCCGACAGCCTGGCGTTGGAAGTGGGCATCAGCGACGTCGAAGCCCAGGCTTTGCCGGAGGACAAACTCAATCGCGTGCTGGGGGAAATCGGCAGCGGTTTCCGGCCGATGGTGGTGGGCGACGGGATCAACGATTCGTTGGCGCTCAAGGCGGGTGTGGTCGGCGTGGCGATGGGCGCGGGCGGGGCGGATATCGCGCTGGCATCGGCGGACGTGGTGCTGATCGGCAGCGACCTGCGGCGCCTGGGCACGTGCGTACGCTTGAGCCGCCAGTGCCGGCACACGCTGCAGGTCAACGTGATCATCGGCCTGGGCTGGACGCTGGCCATCGTGGTGTTCGCCGCATTTGGCTGGCTGGGCGCGGCGGGCGCGATGATTGCGGCGGTGCTGCACAACCTCAGTACGCTGCTGGTGCTGGGCAATGCGGGGCGTCTGTTGCGGTTCCAGGAGCCGTTATTGAAACTCGAGGAATAAATTTTTCAGTCGTGCTGTAACGCCATGGGGGTACCTCACTCTAGTGCTATGTCGAGACTGAACAATCCGTTCAGACCGGCTCCACTACCGATCATGAGGAATACACAATGAACATCAAATCCGCTGCTGCTGGTGCCGCCCTCGCTATCGCCGCTGCTGGCATGTTTGCCGGTGTTGCCACTCAGGTACAGGCAGCAGACGCCCAGGTCCATTGCTATGGCGTCAACGCCTGCAAAGGCCAGAACGACTGCAAAACCAAAGACCACGCCTGCAAAGGCATGGGTTCTTGCAAAGGCCAGGGCTTCCTGTCGATGAGCAAGGCGATGTGCGATCAGAAAGGCGGCAAAGTCGGCGAATAACCGACAACCGAGTGCAACCGCAGCGGGCCCCCCTCCGCTGCGGACACTTTCCCCAGGAGTGTTTTTATGTCCGCTTCCCTTCCGAGTCTGGGTTACGGCCTGGGTCTACGCAGCGAGTACTACCAGCAGATCCTTGAACAATCGCCGGCTGTGGATTGGTTCGAAGTGATCTCCGAGAATTATCTGGTGCAGGGCGGCAAGGCCTTGTACTACCTGGATGCGATAGCCGAGCGTTATCCCCTGGTGATGCATGGCGTGTCCCTGTCTATCGGCGGGCCCCATGCCCTCGATACCGATTACCTGAAACAACTCAAGCAGCTTTCCGAGCGCATCCGGCCGGCGTGGATTTCCGATCACCTGTGCTGGAGCCGTGGCAACGCGCACCAGTTGCATGACTTGCTGCCGCTGCCCTACACCGAAGAAAGCCTGTACCACGTCGCCGCTCGCGTACGGCAGGTGCAGGATGTGTTGCAGCGTCCGTTCGTGCTGGAAAACGTCTCCAGCTACGTGCGCTCCAAGGCGGATGAGTTTACCGAGTGGGAATTTCTCAACGCCCTGACCCATCTCACCGGCTGCCAGTTGCTGCTGGACGTGAATAACGTCTACGTCAGCTCGCGCAATCACGGGTTCGACGCCTGGGAATTTATCCGCAACCTGCCGCCCGAAAGCATCCGCCAACTGCACCTGGCCGGGCATATGGATTACGGCGACTACGTGATCGACACCCATGACCATCCGGTATGCGATCCGGTGTGGGCGTTGTATCAGCGGACCCTGGAGCACCTCGGGCCAGTCTCGACCTTGCTCGAACGCGATGACCATTTCCCGCCTTTCCAGGAGATGCTCGACGAGTTGAACAAGGCCCGCGAACTGGGCGCGAGCGCGCTGGACAGGAGAGCGTTATGCGCCTGATCGATTGGCAATTGGCCTTTGAGCGGCATTTGCTGGCCGAGTCTTCCACTGCCAGCAACAGCTTCAGCGCCACCTTGATCGGCGGTCCGACCCTGGATGTCGAGACGGGCCTGGCGATTTACCACAACGCTTATCACGCCCGATTGCAGGAAGTGCTGCGCGATGACTTCAGCGCCGTCTGGTATTGGCTGGGGGACGAGGAGTTTGCAGCGTTGGGTTCGGCCTATATCTGCCGTTATCCCTCGGCCCATTACAGCCTGCGCTGGTTTGGCGAGCGGTTCCCCGGGTTTATCGTTGAGCATTATGGCGAGCAAGGTTTCGCGCCTGCCGAGCTGGCGCGGCTCGAATGGGCATTCACCCTGGCCTTTGATGCACCGCAGGGCGAGCCGTTGACCCTGCAAGACATGGCAACGCTGCCGCCCGAAGACTGGCCTGGGCTGCAGGTGCAGTTGGTGCCCTCGGTGCAGCAGGTGCTGTGTGATTTCAACAGCCTGGGCATCTGGCGTGCGAGCAAGGGCGAGTGGGACTTTCCCGGCAGCGAAGCCCTGCCATTGGCGCAGGTGTGCCTGGTCTGGCGCCATCAGAATGTCTGCCAATACCGCAGCGTTGAACCGGCGCAAGCCTGCGCGCTGACAGGCATGGTCGCCAACGGTTGGAGTTTTTCCGAACTGTGTGCCGAGTTGGCAGTCACTTACCAGGAGGGCGCGCCATTGCAAGCGGTTACCTGGCTGAAACAGTGGGTCCAGGAGGGTTTGCTCCAGCGGCGGGCACCATAGAAAGGCGCTATTGTTTCGATAGCCTGCTAATTTTTCCGTGGATGGTCTACCCTCATTTCAGACGTCTGAAACAAGGGGGGACTACTCATGCTCGCGCAACTTCCACCGGCCTTACAGAATCTCAAGCTACCGCTGCGTCTTCGACTCTGGGACGGCCATGAATTCAACCTGGGCCCGGATCCCAGCGTCACCATTGTGGTCAAGGACCCCATGATGGTTTCCAAGCTCAGCCATCCGACGCTCGACTCACTGGGCGAAGCTTTCGTCGAGGGCAAACTGGAGCTGGAAGGCTCCATTTCCGAAGTGATCAGGGTCGTTGACGAGTTGAGTCATGCCCTGGTTGATGACGACGAGGGGAGTCGTCCGGTGCGCTCGATCCACGACAAGGCCACCGACGCAGCGGCTATTTCCTACCATTACGACCTGTCCAACGAGTTCTACCAGCTGTGGCTGGACCGCGACATGGCCTATTCCTGCGGGTATTTCGAAACCGGCAGCGAATCTCTTGATCAAGCCCAACAAGACAAATTCCGTCACCTGTGCCGCAAATTGCGGCTGCAGCCGGGGGAGTACTTGCTCGACGTGGGCTGCGGTTGGGGTGGGCTGGCGCGGTATGCCGCGCGGGAATTCGGGGTCAAGGTGTTCGGTATCACCCTGAGCAAGGAACAGCTGGCGCTGGCCCAGGAGCGGGTGAAGGCCGAAGGCCTGGAAGACCAGGTAGAGCTGACGCTGCTCGACTACCGCGACTTGCCCCAGGATGGCCGGTTCGACAAGGTGGTGAGCGTGGGGATGTTTGAACACGTTGGCCACGCCAACCTGGCGGAGTATTGCAAGATTCTCTACGGCGCGGTGCGTGAGGGCGGCCTGGTGATGAACCACGGGATTACCGCCAAGCACATTGATGGCCGGCCCGTGGGCCGTGGCGCCGGGGATTTTATCGAGCGTTATGTGTTCCCCAACGGCGAGTTGCCGCATCTGTCGATGATGACCGCCGAGATCAGCGACGTGGGCCTGGAAGTAGTCGACGTCGAAAGCCTGCGCCTGCATTACGCGCGCACGCTGGATCACTGGAGCGAGCGCCTCGAAGACAACCTGGAAGCGGCGGGCAAGATGGTGCCGGAGCAAGCCTTGCGCATTTGGCGCCTGTACCTGGCCGGCTGTGCGTATGCGTTTGCCCGGGGCTGGATCAACCTGCATCAGATTCTGGCGGTGAAACCCCATGCCGATGGTAGCCATGAGCTGCCTTGGACGCGGGATGACCTGTACCAGTAAGCAATGGTACCGGTGATCTGAATGTGGGAGCGGGCTTGTGTGGGAGCGGGCTTGCTCGCGAGGGCGTTGGATCAGAAACACATTCAGTGACTGACACTCCGCTTTCGCGAGCAAGCCCGCTCCCACATTGGGTTCGGTGCAAGCCTTACAAGATTGGAGAAATCAGCCGCGCGATCCGCATGCCCAGTTGTTGCAGGCGGTGGGTCTGGCGGTTTTCTTCCTGGCTGATTTCATGGGCCAGGGCGAAGTCTTCCAGCAGCATGTGCTCCACCTGGCTGGCGAAAGTGTCATCTACCGTCAGCAACATCACTTCGAAATTCAGCCGGAACGAGCGGTTATCCAGGTTCGCACTGCCGATGGCGCTGATTTCACGGTCGACCAACACCACTTTCTGATGCAGGAACCCTGGCGTATAGCGAAATACCCGCACCCCGGCGCGCACGGCTTCGATCGCATACAGGCTGGAAGCGGCGTAGACGATGCGGTGATCCGGCCGTGACGGCAGCAGCAGGCGCACGTCGACACCGCGCAATACCGCCAACCTCAAAGCCGCAAACACCGCCTCATCGGGAATGAAATACGGGCTGGTGATCCATACCCGCTCGGTCGCCGCATGAATGGCCTCGACGAAAAACAGCGAGCAGGTTTCGTAGGGATCCGCCGGGCCGCTGGCCAGCAACTGGCAGAGCACGCCGTCGTCCGGGTAGGTATCCGGCAGCAGCAGCGGCGGCAACTCCCGCGCGGCCCAGAACCAGTCCTCGGCAAACGACTCCTGCAAGCACGCCACCACCGGGCCGCTGACTTGCACATGGGTGTCACGCCATGGCGCCAGCGGCGGTTTCTTGCCCAGGTACTCATCGCCGACGTTATGCCCACCGACGAACCCGGTAATGCCATCCACCACCACGATCTTGCGGTGGTTGCGGAAGTTGACCTGGAAGCGGTTGAGCCAGCCACTGCGGGTGGCGAATGCCTTGACCTGCACTCCGGCGTCCCGCAGTGACTGCACATAACGATGGGGCAGGGCATGGCTGCCGATACGGTCGTACAGCACGAAAATGGCTACGCCTTCGGCGGCTTTTTCCTTGAGCAAGGTGTGCAGTTGGCGGCCGAGTTCGTCGTCATGAATGATGAAGAACTGGAACAGCACAGCGGTCTTTGCCGAGCGAATCGCCTCGAAAATCGCGCTGAACGTAGCCTCGCCATTGATCAGCAAACGCACCTGATTATTCGCCAGGCACGGCATGCGCCCCAGCTTGGGCATGGCCCGTAGCGAAGCGTAGGCCTGGGAGTTGCGCGCGGCCAGCGCCTCTTCAACCCATGGGCGCCAGTTCAGCTCGGTGATCGCCTTGTGCATTTCCTGGTTGGCCTGGCGCCGCGCCTGAATGTAGGCGTCGAAGGTGCTCCGGCCAAAGATCAGGTAGGGAATCAGCGTCAGGTAGGGGATGAACATCAGCGACAATGCCCAGGCAATCGAGCCTTGGGCGGTCCTGACGGTCAGCACCGCATGGATGGCGGCGAGGGTGCCCAGAAAATGCAGGGTGGCAATGAAATAGGCGAGCAGGTGCGGGCCAAAGAAATCCATGGACAACGGTACTCCTGACGAACAAGTGCCTAACAGACCATGTTCGGCCACGAATGTCGCTATTTTATTTGCTGTGCAACACTGGCGCTTTTGCGGCGTCTAACGCCGACAATTGCCCAGGAGTTACCCGATGAATGCTCGTCTGCTTGGTTTGGCCATGGTTGTTGGTTTGACGCTGCCTGTGGCGGCGCAAGCGCAGATGTTGGCGCCGGGCTTGTGGGAGTTGACCACCAGCAACATGAAGGTCGATAACCAGGACCTGCCGGACTTGTCGCTGATCCTCGGTCAGCTCAAGCAACAGATGACCCCGGAACAACGCGCGATGCTTGAGAAGCAAGGCATCACCATGGCCGGCAAAGGCGTGCAGGTGTGCCTGACTCCGGCCCAGGTGGCGTCCGATTCCATCCCGCTGACCGATCCGCAATCGGGCTGCAAGCAGGAAGTGACGGACAAGACCGGCAACCAATGGAAATTCCGTTTCAGTTGCCCGAAAGCCCAGGGCACTGGCGTGGCGACGTTCCAGAGCCAGCAGGAATTCACCACTACGGTTAACGGTACCTTCAACGCCACCGGCGTACAGCAGAAGGGCAGCCTGGACACCCACGCGCAGTGGTTGGGCAGCAACTGCGGCACGGTCAAACCCCGCGCCTAACCTAAGACATACCCCGATCAAAATGTGGGAGCGGGCTTGCTCGCGAATGCGGTGAATCAGTCACAGGTGTATTGGCTGACCCACCGCATTCGCGAGCAAGCCCGCTCCCACATTTGATTGCATTGCCAGGTACAGAGTCTCTTCAACGCTGGAAATGCAGCGGCAACCCCTGGCAACTGTCGTGCACGCGCCCGTCGTGCCAGGCCAGGTGGCCGGACACAAGCGTGGTGCTGACGCTGTGCCGGAAGCTGCGCCCGGCAAAGGGCGTCCAGCCGCAGCGGGCCAGGATCGGCTGGCTGCTGACGGGTTTGCCGTGAGGCTCGGGTTGGATCAGCACCAGGTCGGCCCAATAGCCTTCGCGCAGGTAGCCACGGTCGGGGATCGCAAACAGGTCCGCGACCCGATGGCTGGTTTTCGCCACCAGCGTGGTCAGCGGCAGCAGGCCGTCGGCGACCAATTCCAGCAGCGCCGGCAGGGCGTGTTGCACCAGCGGCAAGCCTGACGGCGCTTCGCGGTACGGCAGCTGTTTTTGCGCCCAGGTGTGCGGCGCATGGTCACTGCCAATTACATCCAGACGATCACTCAACAATGCCAGGCGCAAGGCGTTGCGGTCGGCACGTGTCTTGATCGCCGGGTTGCATTTGATCTGGTGGCCGAGGCGGGCGTAGTCGCGGTCATCGAACAAGAGGTGATGCAGGCAGACTTCCGCCGTGATGTGTTTTTGCGCCAGGGGTTTGTCTTCGAACAGCACCAACTCCCGTGCGCTGGTGATGTGCAGCACATGCAGGCGCGTGCCGTGCCGCTTGGCCAGTTCCACCGCCAGGGACGAGGAGCGATAGCAGGCCTCGGCATCGCGGATCAGCGGGTGTGCTACGGCAGGAATGTGCTCACCGAAACGCTCGCGCATCCTTTGCTCGCGGGCCAGGATGCTGGGGGTGTGCTCGCAGTGGGCCAGGAGAATGGTCGGCACCTCGGCGAACAGACGCTCGAGGATCTTCGGATCATCCACCAGCATATTGCCGGTAGACGCACCCATGAACACTTTGACCCCGGCGACTTCCCGCGGGTCCAGCGCGGCGACGGTGTCGAGGTTGTCGTTGCTCACTCCGAAGTGAAAGCCATAGTTGGCCACCGAATGCAGCGCCGCGCGGCGCTTCTTGTCGGCCAGGGCATCCAGGTTCAGGGTCGCCGGGTTGGTGTTGGGCATGTCCATGAAACTGGTGATGCCACCCGCCACCGCCGCGCGGGACTCGCTGTAGAAGCTGCCTTTGTCCGGCACGCCGGGCTCTCGGAAGTGCACCTGGTCGTCGATCATTCCCGGCAGCAGCCACTGGCCTTGGGCGTCGATTTCCACGGTGGCGTTGGCGTTGTCGATGCTGCCGGCGATCTTCTCGATACGGCCATTGGCGACCAGCAGGTCAGCCTCGAATTCCTCGCCTTCGTTCACCAGGCGGGCGTTGCGGATCAGCAGGCGGCTCATGGTCAGAACTCGTTTTGCAGGGCTTTGTAACCCAGTACCAGGTCGACGTTGGTGCGCGCCACGTCTTCGGAAAACTCCGAAGCGCTGACACTCACCGGCGGGAACTGGGACAGGTCGGTGTTGGGGCCGATGCGGGTGGTGGAGGGCACGTAGAACGCGTCGGGCAAATCGCGGCCGTCGACTACAGAGTTGTGCCGCACCACGCAGCCATTGCCGACGACGCAATTGAACAGCACGCTGTTGAAGCCGATGAACACCCGGTCACCAACGGTGCAGGGCCCGTGGACGATGGAGCGGTGGGCGATGGAGGTGAACTCGCCGATGGTTACGGCGGCGCCGGATTTGGAGTGGATCACCACGCCGTCCTGGATATTCGAATTGGCACCGATGGTGATCGGGTCCATGTCACCGTTGGCGTCGACTTCGTCGGCGCGGATCACCGCGTAAGGGCCGACAAATACGTTTTCGCCGATGACCACCTTGCCGCAGATGATTGCAGTTTTGTCGACGTAGGCCGATTCGGCAATCACGGGCAGATCGCCGGAAGGGTTCTTGCGGATCATGGGTCAGGTTCCTTGAGAGGCGCGGTGATGATGTTTACGTGATGGCCGTCGATGGCGTTGTAGAAGCAGGTGGGCCGGCCGGTGTGGCAGGCCGGGCCTTGCTGGTCGACGATCAGCAATACCGCGTCGCCGTCGCAATCCAGGCGGGCCTCCACCAGCAGTTGCCGGTGGCCGGAGGTTTCGCCCTTGCGCCACAGTTGCTGGCGCGAACGGGACCAGTAGCAGACGTGCCTGGTGGCCAGGGTTTCGTCGAGGGCCTGGCGGTTCATCCAGGCCAGCATCAACACTTCGCCGCTGCCGTGTTGCTGGGCGATGGCGGCGATCAGGCCATCGCTGGTCCACGGCAGGGCGTCGAGCACGCTATCGAGTGGAAAGCGGCTGCCGATGGCAGCCTCTTCCAGGTCAAGCATGCTCAGGCTCACGGCTTGCTCAGGGCCGCGCACAGGGTGTTGAGGTTGTATTCGAACAGGCCGGTAAAGGTGCTGGCCGGACCTTCTGCAGCCAGGGCGTCCGAATACAGCGTGCCGCCGATCTGCGCGCCGCTCTCATCAGCGATCTGCTGGAGCAGACGCGAGTCCTTGATGTTTTCCATGAACACGGCCTTGACCTTGTCCTTGCGGATCTGGGTGATCAGCGTGGCGACTTCGGCGGCCGACGGTTCACGTTCGGTGGACAGGCCTTGAGGCGACAGGAACTCGATACCGTAGGCCTGGCCCAGGTAGCCGAAGGCGTCATGAGAGGTGACGATGCGACGGTTACCCGGTGGCAGCGCGCCGAACTTGGCCTTGGCTTCAGCCAGCAGGCGGTAGATTTCTTTCAGGTACACCTGGCTGTTGTGCTCGTAGTCGGCCTTGTTGGCCGGGTCGGCAGCGATCAGCGCCTTGGTGATGTTGTTCACGTAGATAACGGTGTTGGCCAGGTTGTGCCAGGCGTGCGGGTCGGGGATGGTTTCGCCGTCTTCTTCCATGGTGTGGGAGAGCACGCCTTTACTCGCAGTGACCACAGTGGCCTTGGTCTCGGTGCTGGTGACCAGGCGATCCAGCCACGGCTCGAAGCCCAGGCCGTTCTTGATGATCACCTTGGCCTTGAGCAGGGCCTTGGCATCGTCTGGTGTTGGTTCGTAGGTGTGGGCGTCGGCGTCGGGGCCGACCATGTTGCTGATCTGGATATGATCGCCACCGACCTGGTGGGTCATGTCGTCAAGAATACTGAAGCTGGTAACCACCTGAAGCTTGTCGGCAGCCTGGGCCGTCGCGAACGACAGCGGCAGCAACACACTGAACAGCACGAGTAGAGCGCGCATCGGGAAACACCTCATTGGGATGTAAGCAAAGGCGGGCGGCGCAGCAAGCCGTGCACCGGACCGAAGACCACGGACAGCAGGTACCAGCCGCCAGCCACCAGCACAATTGCCGGGCCGCTGGGCAGCGAGTAGTAGAACGACAGCAACAAGCCAAGCCATACCGACAGGCATCCCAGCACCGCTGATATGGCGATCAACACCGGCAGGCGCCGGCTCCAGAAACGTGAAGCAATCGCCGGCAACATCATCAGGCCGACCACCATCAACGCGCCGATGGCCTGGAAACCGATCACCAGGTTCAGCACCACCAGCGTCAGGAACAGGCCGTGGGCCAGCGGGCCGAGGCGGCTGACGGTTTGCAGGAACAGCGGGTCGAGGGTGTCCAGCAGCAGCGGTTTGTAGATCACCACCATGGCGATCAGGCTGAAGCCCGAGACCCAGAGCATGCCGGTGAGGGTCGGGCCGTCTACCGCCAGGGCCGAGCCGAACAGCAGGTGCAGCAGGTCCAGGCGTTTGCCGGCGAGGCCGAGGATCAGCACGCCGCTGGCCAGGGAGATCGGGTAGATGGCGGCGAGGCTGGCGTCTTCCTTCAGCCCGGTGCGACGGGTAATCCAGGCGGCGAGGCCGGCCATGCTCAGGCCGGCGCCCAGGCCGCCGATGGTCAGAGCGGGCAAACTCAGTCCGGCAAACCAGAAGCCCAGTGCGGCGCCGGGCAGGATGCCGTGGGACACCGCGTCACCGATCAGGCTCATGCGGCGCAGGATCAGGAACACCCCCAGCGGCGCGGTGCTGCATGCCAATACCAGACCGCCGACGAGCGCGCGGCGCATGAAAACGAAATCGAGAAACGGCATCCACAGGTGGGCGGCGAAGTGCATCAGGCCACCTGCATTTGCGGCTGCGGGCGGATCAGTTCTTTGCTGGAGCCGAACACGCAGCCACTGCTTTTGATCTGCACCACTTGCTGGGTGTGTTGGCGTACGGAGCCGAGGTCATGGCACACCACGACCACCGTGCGGCCTGCGTCGTGCCAGGCGTGGATGTGTTTCCAGCACAGCGCCTGGCCGTCTTCGTCGAGGGCGGCGTGGGGTTCGTCCAGCAGCAATATCGGCGACTCGGCCAAACTCATGCGGGCGAGCAGGGCGCGTTGCAGTTCGCCGCCCGACAAGGCCATCAACGGCCGATGCTCCAGGCCGCTGAGGCACCAGTCTTCGAGCACGGCGCTCAGGCGTTCGGTACGTTGTTGCGGGGTTTGCTTGCTGCCCCAAAAACCGGCGGCCACCAACTCTTCGAGGCTGATAGGAAACTGGCGATCGAGGTTCTGTTGCTGGGGCAAAAACGACAGGCCACCTCGGCGTGGAACATCGATCGTCACTTTCCCCGCCAGCGGCTTCTGTAAGCCGGCGATAACTTTCAGCAGGCTGCTTTTGCCGGTGCCGTTGGCGCCGATGATGCCGGTAAGGCTGCCTTTTTCCAGGGTGAAATCCACGGCGGGGGTCAGTGGTTGGCCGGGGGCGCCCCAGCGCAAAGCGGTGCAGGTGATCATTCGGAAGGTCTCGTCCAGCGGCTTTCGGCCACGGCATCGTGCGCGTGAAGGCTTTCGGCGTGGATCACTTTCAAGTGGAAGGCATTGACCGCATCCGAGCGTTTCAAGGCGAGGTTCAGGCGGCGGGCGGCGTCTTCGCAGAACATCAGGTTCTGCCCGTTGGCCAGGGCGAAGGCTTGTTCGTCTGCACGCTTTACGGCGGTTTGCACGGCAGTGCCGAGGGCGGCTTCGGTTTCGTCGATCAACTGGGTCAGCGGCAGTGTTGGCTGATCGTCCTGAAGCCGGACCTGCAACAGCGCGCTGCTGCGCTGGCTGTGGGGTGTGGCGACGATGCCGTTTGCGCTGCCGAGCCAGGTCAGTACGTCTTCGTGCTGCAGCGGTGTGCCGGCAAAGTCCTCGATAAATTGCTGCTGAATCAATTGCCTGGCGAGGGCAGCGGAGCAAGGGCAGGTTGAAGAGTAAGTAACGTCAATTTTTAGTTCCACGTGGAACATCTGGTTTTCCAGGCGCGCCTCGATGCTCACCGGGTAGCTTTTCCAGCCGGCCAACGGGCTGACCAGCGCCGGGCGTTTCAGCAGCAGACCTGCATGAATCCGCAGGTAGGCATTTGTGGATAAACCTTCATGACTGTCGAGAAAACGTTGCAATACACTGCGCAGCAGTGCTGGCGAAAGCGGTTGCTGTTCAAGCATTTCCAGCGCCAGGTAAAGCCGTGACATATGAATGCCACGGGCCTCACCGTCGTCCAGGCTGACGCCGGCATCAGCCGTGGCGCTAAGGCTTTGGCCGTCGATCAGAATGGGCAGGGCAATGCCGCACATGCCCACCCAATCGAGCGGCAAGGCTTGGCGTGAAGCCTGCGCGGCGATATCGGGCAGAGTCAGCGCGTTCATGAGCAGGTCCATCGTTGGAAATAAAAAGACATGTTATATTATTACAATTGAAACGACGAAAGTTTTTCTGTTCTGTCTTTTATTCAGTCATGTCGAGTACGGAAGCTCCTTTATTTGCGGTGTAAGTCATGCACAGACGTCAACTCCTCAACCTGCTGCTGGCCAGTGCGGTGTTCACCTTGCCCTTGGGCGTGTCTGCCGCGCAGATCCGCAATGCACGGCTGTGGCGGTCGGATAACAAGCTGCGGCTGGTGCTGGACCTCAGCGGCCCGGTGCAATACAAGACCTTCACCCTGACCGCGCCGGAGCGGTTGATCATCGATTTGAGCGGCGCGAAGCTGACCGGTGATTTCAGCCAACTGGCCCTGACCAACAGCGGCATTACCTCGATTCGCTCGGGGCATTTCGGGCAGGGCGATACGCGGATCGTGCTGGATTTGAAGGCGCCGATGCAGCTCAACAGCTTTCTCCTGCCGCCGCAGGATGGCCAGGGCCACCGCCTCGTGCTGGACCTGACAAGCGCCACTCATGCACCTATGCAAATCGCTGCGGCACCGGCCGCGTTGGCTGCACCCGTGCCGGCGCCGGTGGACAGGGCTCATCCGAAACGCGACATCATCGTCGTGGTCGACCCTGGGCACGGCGGCAAGGATCCCGGCGCGATTGGCTCAAAGGGCCAGCGCGAAAAAGACGTGGTGCTGTCCATCGCCCAATTGCTGGCCAAGCGTCTGAAGCGCGAGAAGGGCTTCGATGTGAAGCTGGTGCGCAACGACGACTTCTTCGTGCCGCTGCGTAAACGTGTGGACATCGCCCGTCAGCACAAAGCCGACATGTTTATCTCGGTACACGCCGATGCCGCGCCACGGCTTACGGCGTCCGGCGCCTCTGTCTATGCGCTGTCTGAAGGCGGCGCCACCTCCGCCACCGCACGGTTCATGGCGCAGCGGGAAAACGGCGCCGACCTCTTGGGCGCCACCACCTTGCTCAATCTCAAGGACAAGGACCCGATGCTCGCCGGGGTGATTCTCGACATGTCGATGAACGCCACCATCGCCTCCAGCCTGCAACTGGGCAGCTCGGTACTGGGCAGCCTGCAAAGCATCACCACGCTGCATCAAAAACGCGTGGAACAGGCCGGCTTTGCGGTGCTCAAGTCGCCGGACGTGCCGTCGATCCTGGTGGAAACCGGGTTTATCTCCAACACCCAGGACGCCCAGCGACTGGTCACCGCACGCCATCAACAGGCGGTGGCAGACGGTTTATTTGAAGGGTTGAAGAACTACTTCCAGAAGAACCCGCCGATGAACAGCTACATGGCCTGGGTTCAGGAACAGAAAACCGGCCAGGTCTAACAGCCGGTGATTCGACTACAGGTGAACTTGGCGCTGGCACCACCGGAACTGGAAAACCGGTTGAGGGTGGTCCAGCCCACTCGCCGCGTGTAGCCCACCCACGCCTCACCATCGGAAGCCAACCCGGTAAAGAACGTCAGTTGCCCGTAGCGGCTGCTGGTCTGTGCCCAATAGCGTTTTCCGATCACTTCAAAGCCCCGCAAATACGTAGTGCTGCCTGCCGTCGCGACGCTGTAGGCATTGCCCTGGGCGTCGACGCACGCCAGCAGGTTGGCGCTGCGGGTGCAGTTGGCCAGCAGGCTGGGCACCTGGGCGTTGGCCAGGCTCGCCAGCATCAGCAACACAGCACACAGCAGGTATTTCATAGAGGCTCTCGGGGCGTTATTCGGCTGCCAGCATTGCGCCCTTCGTCGTCACGAGCAAGGGGGATTGGCTTATTTGCATTGTTATACTATAACATTAAAAAACAGCCTGACCCGTGAACCACCTCCGATGACCGAACAAGACCTTCTCGCCCAACCCTGCGCCGACTACATGAATGAAGCCCAGCAAGGTTTCTTCCGCGAGCTGCTGCTGGCCCAGCGCAACGAGCTGCAAGCGCGTATCGACGCTGAATTCATGGTGCTGCGCGAACAGGAGCCCAACAGCGATCCCGCCGATGTCGGCAGCGCCGAAGAACAGCGCCAATGGCAACTGCGCCTGCTGGAGCGCGAAAAAAAGCTGTTGGACAAGATCGACGAAGCCCTGGAACGCCTGGCCCGCGGTGAATACGGCTGGTGCCGTGAAACCTGCGAACCCATCGGCCTCAAGCGCCTGCTGCTGCGCCCCACGGCCACCCTGTGTATCGAAGCCAAAGAACGTGAAGAGCTGCGCGAACGCCATCAACGGGCGATTTGACCGGCCAACCCTGATGAGGAATACCTGATGCCCAATCGTCTCCCCGTTACTGTGCTGTCCGGATTTCTCGGCGCCGGCAAAAGCACGCTGCTCAACTACGTCCTGCGCAACCGCGAAAACCTGCGGGTAGCGGTGATCGTCAACGACATGAGCGAAATCAACATCGATGGCAGTGAGGTCCAGCGCGACGTCACCCTCAATCGCGCCGAAGAAAAACTGGTGGAGATGAGCAACGGCTGCATCTGCTGCACCTTGCGCGAAGACTTGCTGGAAGAAGTCGGAAAGCTCGCCAAGGAAGGTCGGTTCGATTACCTGTTGATCGAGTCCACCGGTATCTCCGAGCCGCTGCCAGTGGCCGAAACCTTCACCTTCCGCGATGAAGAAGGCCAGAGCCTGGCGGACATTGCCCGGCTCGACACCATGGTCACCGTGGTCGACGGCATGAACTTCCTGCTCGACTACCAGGCTGCCGAAAGCCTGGCGTCCCGGGGCGAAACCCTCGGTGAAGAGGACGAGCGCTCGATCACCGACCTGCTGATCGAGCAGATCGAATTTGCGGATGTGATCCTCATCAGCAAGATCGACCTGATCAGCAGCAGTGAGCGCGAGGAGTTGATGGCGATCCTGGAGCGCTTGAACTCCCAGGCTGAAATCATCCCGATGGTCATGGGCGAAGTGCCGTTGGCGAAGATCCTCAACACCGGCCGTTTCGACTTCGAGCGTGCTTCCCAGGCGCCGGGCTGGTTGCAGGAACTGCGTGGCGAACACCTGCCGGAAACCGAAGAGTACGGCATCGCCTCCACCGCCTATCGCGCCCGCCGCCCGTTCCACCCGCAGCGGTTTTTCGACTTTATCGACCGGCCTTGGGTGAATGGAAAACTGCTGCGTTCCAAGGGCTTTTTCTGGCTGGCCAGCAAACACCAGGACGCCGGTAGCTGGTCCCAGGCTGGCGGCCTGATGCGCCATGGGTTTGCCGGGCGCTGGTGGCGTTTCGTGCCGAAAACCCAGTGGCCCCAGGACGAGGAAGGCATCGCCGCAATCATGAAAAACTGGCAACTGAGCACCGGCGATTGCCGGCAGGAGCTGGTGTTTATCGGCCAGAACATCGACTTCGCCCAGATGACCGCCGAGCTGGACGCTTGTTTGCTGACCGACGATGAAATGGCCACGGGTGTCGAAGGCTGGCGCTTGTTGGCCGATCCCTTTGGCCCTTGGTTCGAAGAGGCTGCCTGATGCTGGCACCGACCCTGAAACTGCGCCCGGTGGTTCGCCAGACCCACGGCGAAACCCCGGCCGTGCTCACCGATATCCTTGAGGACGGCGTGAACCTAGCGGTGTGGCAGCGTCAGTTGCCTCTGCACATCGCCGAGTTCGGCGCGTTACTGGTGGCACTCAATGAGCCATTGGCCGAGTCGCTGGTGGTTGAACTGAACAGCGAAGACGCCGAGCCAAACCTGCAGGACTTGGCATCAGGTTGCCGTGACCTTGAAGGCTACGAAGGCTTTATCGCCGATGTGTCGTGGTTGGTCAGCGCCTTTGCCTGTTTGCTCGGAGCCAAGCGTATCGGCGTGCGTTTGCGGCTATTGGACAAGGCCATGTGCCCGCGTTTTCATGTGGATCATGTGCCGGTGCGGCTGATCACCACCTACGCCGGCATCGGCAGCCAGTGGTTGCGCGAGGGGGTTATGGAGCGGCGACACCTGAGCCAGGCGAGTGCTGAGCCAGAAGAACGCATTGAGCAAATCCACTGCGGCGAAGTGGCCTTGCTCAAGGGCGAAAAATGGCACGGCAACGAAGGCTTTGGCCTGATCCACCGCTCGCCGCCGCTGCAAGCGGATCAACGACGGTTGATTCTGACGCTGGATTGGTTGGCGTAACCGGGTAGGATCGAACCTCTCTACACGGTCTGAATGATGTCCACCATGCTGCAGAACATTCCCACCCACGTGATTGCCGGGCCCCTGGGCGCCGGCAAGACCAGCCTGATCAAGCACCTGCTGGCCCAGCGCCCGGCCAACGAGCGTTGGGCGGTGTTGATCAATGAGTTCGGGCAGATTGGCCTGGATGCCGCGTTGCTCACCCGTGATGACGACGGGATTGCCCTCGGTGAAGTGGCGGGTGGCTGCCTGTGTTGCGTCAACGGGGCGCCGTTTCAGGTAGGACTGGGGCGTTTGTTGCGTAAGGCCAGGCCCGACCGGCTGTTTATCGAGCCGTCCGGGCTTGGGCACCCGGCTCAATTGCTCAAGCAGCTGCGGGAAGCACCCTGGCAGCAGGTATTGGCGGTGCAGCCGTGCGTACTCGTACTGGACGCCCAGGCGTTGGCGGCGGGTAAACCTTTACCCAATGCCCAACGGGAGGCATTAGCCAGCGCCGGGCTGTTGGTATTGAACAAGAATGAAGCCTTAAGTGATGCGCAGCGCCTGTTGATTCAAGGACAACTGCCCGACCGGCCGATCTATTGGACGCAGCAGGCGCAACTGCCCTTGGCCCGGTTACCGGGTGTGAATGCTCAAGCGGCAGCGGCTGTGGATAATTTCGAGTTGCCCAAAGGCCTGGGGCAAATGCCGGCCATCTGGACGGATCCGGCATCGCCGATCTGCCTCAGCCAGGGCCAGGAGGATGGCTGGAGCATTGGCTGGCGCTGGCATCCGAGTCAGCGATTCGACGCGCGGCGCATTCAGCAATGGCTGCAATCGTTGGACTGGCGACGGGCAAAACTGGTTATCCACAGCCTGGATGGCTGGGCATCGGCCAACGCTGTGGATAACGCAGCATTGGCCTGGCAGCCCAGCGAATGGCGGCGGGATTCGCGTATCGAATTGATCTTCAGCGAAGTGCAGGACGTTGCGCAGTTACAGGGTGGGTTAACCGCTTGCCGTCAGTGACGGGTCTTGCTGTTGCCATGCTCCTGGCGCCACTGGCTTAGCTCAATGATCTCGGCGCTGGGCAATGGCGTCTTGATCTCGAACGGGTAGGGCGCCAGCTCGATTTGTGCACTGTGGGCGCCGAATTGGGTGATGGTCCCCGGGTGCCGCGTTTCGCCGGTCACGGTGAATTCGAAGTTGTAGATCCGTGCCAGGCGCCGCCGCCCGCTGGCATCTTTCACAAAACCGATGCGCTTCAACGCCACGGCGCCATCCAGCAGCTCGATGTCGAGCTTGGCGCAGTGCTGCTTGACCCGTTCCAGCGCCCGCTCGCGCAGGCCGTGGTTGTGCCACAGCCAGGCGGCACCGGTCGCCAGCAGCATCAGCACGAAGATATTTCCGAGGGTCAGCATTCGATGAACTCCAACAAAGTAGGGCCAGCTTAACTGCGTCTCCGGTCTGTCGTACAGGCCGCGTTTAGTCGCATACTGCGCAGCCAGAATATCAACGGCTTTACGGAAATCCCCTGCATGAAACGTACGCCCCATCTGCTTGCGATCCAGTCTCATGTGGTCTTCGGCCACGCCGGAAACAGCGCCGCCGTGTTCCCCATGCAACGGGTCGGGGTGAACGTGTGGCCGCTCAATACGGTGCAGTTCTCCAACCACACTCAGTATGGTCAGTGGGCGGGAGAAGTGTTGGCGCCGCAGCAAATTCCTGCGCTGGTGGAAGGCATCGCGGCGATTGGCGAGCTGGGCAACTGTGATGCAGTGCTGTCGGGCTACCTGGGCAGTGCGGCCCAGGGCCGGGCGATCCTCACCGGCGTGGCGCGGATCAAGGCGATCAACCCCAAGGCTCTTTACCTGTGTGACCCGGTGATGGGGCATCCGGAAAAAGGCTGCATCGTGCCCCAGGAGGTCAGCGACTTCCTGCTGGAGGAAGCGGCGGCGATGGCCGACTTCCTGTGCCCCAACCAACTGGAGCTGGACAGCTTTGCCGGGCGCAAGCCGCAGTCGCTGTTCGATTGCCTGGGGATGGCCCGTGCGTTACTGGCCCGCGGGCCGAAAGCGGTGTTGGTCAAGCACCTGGATTATCCCGGCAAGCTGCCGGACGGCTTCGAAATGCTGTTGGTGACGGCTGAAGGCAGCTGGCACCTGCGTCGGCCACTGCTGGCATTCCCGCGTCAGCCGGTGGGCGTGGGCGACCTGACGTCGGGCTTGTTCCTGGCGCGGGTGTTGTTGGGCGATAGCCTGGTGGCGGCCTTTGAGTTCACTGCTGCAGCGGTGCATGAAGTACTGCTGGAAACCCAGGCGTGCGCCAGCTATGAGCTGGAACTGGTGCGCGCCCAGGACCGGATTGCCCATCCGCGAGTTCGCTTCGAGGCAACCCCAATCGGGCTGTAGGAATATTCCTGATTGAGCGAGGCAAAGGGCGTCCGTTACTATCGGCCGTCTTTTTGCCCTCTGCGTTCATCAAGGAAGATCATGTCGTTATCCCTGCTCCATTCGCCACGGGCATTTATCGCATTGGCCCTGGTTACGCTGCTCAGTGGTTGCAGCGTCCACGGTACCTATCCTGACGCAACCGAGCCCGATGCGGCGAAGCTGCGGTTCATCTCCAACACCACCAACAGCACCCTTTTTGTCTATGACGCACAGCACTGCATGGGTGAGACCACAGGCATTCTCAACAACATGTTCCTGGTGGACACCAAGCGGCGGGTAGACATGCTTGTGCCGCCACCGCCCACGGCTCGTGGGCTGCTGGAGATCAAGCTGGCGCCCGGAAAGGACACTATGTTGATGATCAACACCAACGGCAGCTCCTATGTCTGTGGCAAAGCGTTCAATCTAACGCCCAAGGCGGGTGAAGAGTACGAAGTGACCTTCGAATTGCAGGGCCGCCAATGCAGCACGCTGCTCCAGCGTCTTACGCGATTGGACGGCAAGGACGTGCGGATCCCGCAGCCGCTGTTCGAGACCGGCATGCCGTCTTGCGAGGGCAAAGGTCCGATATTCGGCAAGTTGTTACCGGATACTCCGCAGCGAATGGTGTTGATTGATCGCATTCTTGACGAGCGTGCGCAGTCGATCACGGCCATCGTGTCAGAGAATAAAGTCGACCGAATGCAAACCTCGCCTCAAGAGCTTGATGAGTTGATCAGCAAGCGCAAGGCGTTGATGGGCTCGTATACCTTGCCGCCGGATTATTGGAACCAGTTTCGGCAGAACTACGAACTGTCGAATCAAGAGTCTGCCGGTCGTCTGGCCCGGGCTCTGGGGTTTTACACTGAGGTGTACCGCCAGCGCCTGCGGGGAACTGAGGATGCCGTCCTGGAGCAATGGATGCAGCCTACGGACAGTGCGATCAAATCGCGCGTAGCGGAGAACGACAAGCTTATGGTGCAGTACTACGTGAATACCCGAAAGAGCGTGACGATGGAGGTGGTCAATCACCATATGGAGCGCATGGCCCAGTTGGACCAGCGCTTTGATGTGTGTGCGCACTTTGACAAGTGCTCGCGTTACTAAGCGGTCATCCAGAAACCTGGCGGGCTCTTACGGGCCGTCTGCCTTGATTTCCTGATAGCGCTTTTCCAGCTCCTGGCGAATCTGCCGGCGCTGTTGAGCCTGCACAAACCGGCGTTTGTCTTCGCTGTTCTGCGGTTGCAGCGGCGGCACGGCGGCCGGTTTGCGCTGGTCATCCACCGCGACCATCGTGAAGAAGCAGCTATTGGTGTGGCGTACCGAACGCTCACGGATGTTCTCGGTGACCACCTTGATCCCCACTTCCATCGACGTGTTGCCGGTGTAGTTGACCGAGGCCAGGAAGGTCACCAGCTCGCCGACATGGATCGGCTCGCGAAAAATCACCTGGTCCACCGACAACGTCACCACATAGCGCCCGGCATAACGGCTGGCGCAGGCGTAGGCCACTTCGTCGAGGTACTTGAGCAGCGTGCCGCCGTGCACATTGCCAGAGAAGTTGGCCATGTCAGGGGTCATCAATACTGTCATCGACAGCTGGGCGTTTCCGGGTTCCATAGCACACTCACGGGTTGTAGGCATTGGGTGGGGAGGCACCTCTGCGGGTGCTGGAATCTTTGCAGAGCCATTCATAACGGGACGCTGGGCCCCGGCTTGCCGTCACGCCTGGGGCGATCTGTTTCCATATATTGCACCGGCTTTCTGCCGCAAGTCGCGGTGTTACCCTTCAAAAGCCCGTCTCAAAGGCAATTCTTACGATCAAGGCAGACTTTTCTTTCCGTTCATTGCGACCTTTCGGGGTGCATGCGTGGAAATGGGAAAAGCGCCAGTACCCCTCAAGGAGCCCCTCGCCATGCACGCCATCAGCTTTATCCAGGACCTGGCCGTGATCATGCTGGTGGCCGGGGTGGTGACGATCCTGTTCCATCGGCTCAAGCAGCCGGTGGTGTTGGGGTATATCGTCGCCGGCTTCATCATCGGCCCGCACACCCCACCGTTTGGCCTGATCCACGACGAAGACACGATCAAGACCCTTGCCGAGCTTGGGGTGATCTTCCTGATGTTCTGCCTGGGCCTTGAGTTCAGCCTGCGCAAGCTGTTCAAGGTTGGCGCCACCGCATTTATCGCGGCGTTCCTCGAAATCATCCTGATGATCTGGATCGGCTACGAAATCGGCCGCTGGTTCGACTGGAACACCATGGACTCGCTGTTCCTGGGCGCGATCCTGGCGATTTCCTCGACCACCATCATCGTCAAGGCGCTCAATGACCTGAAGATGAAAAACCAGCGCTTTGCCCAGCTGATTTTCGGGGTGCTGATCGTCGAAGACATCCTCGGCATCGGCATCATCGCCTTGCTGTCGAGCATTGCCGTCAGCGGCACGGTCAGCTCCGGCGAGGTGTTCTCCACCGTCGGCAAGCTCTCGCTGTTCATGATTGTCGCACTGGTGATCGGGATTTTGCTGGTGCCACGCCTGCTGGGGTACGTGGCCAAATTCGAAAGCAACGAGATGCTGCTGATCACCGTGCTGGGTCTGTGTTTCGGTTTCTGTCTGCTGGTGGTCAAGCTGGAATACAGCATGGTGCTGGGGGCATTCCTGATCGGCGCGATCATGGCCGAATCCCGGCAATTGCTGAAGATTGAGCGCCTGATCGAACCGGTTCGCGACTTGTTCAGCGCGATCTTCTTTGTCGCCATTGGCTTGATGATCGACCCGCAGATCCTCCTGCAATACGCCTGGCCGATTGCGGTGATTACCGTGGCCGTGGTGCTGGGCAAGATGTTGTCCTGTGGGTTGGGGGCGTTTATTGCGGGTAACGATGGCCGCACTTCATTGCGAGTGGGGATGGGGCTGTCACAGATCGGCGAATTTTCATTCATCATCGCCGCGCTGGGGATGACGTTGCAGGTCACCAGCGACTTCCTGTATCCGGTGGCGGTGGCTGTTTCTGCGATTACCACACTGCTCACACCCTATCTGATCCGTGGCGCAGACCCGCTGTCGCTGAAGATTGCCGCAGTGATGCCCAAGCGCATGAGCCGGGTGTTCGGGATGTATGGCGAGTGGCTGCGCAGCATTCAGCCCCAGGGCGAGGGTGCGATGCTGGCGTCGATGATCCGCAAGATCATTCTGCAGGTGGGGGTGAACCTGGCGCTGGTGGTGGCGATCTTCTTTGCCGGCAGCTTTTTCGCGGCGCGTATTGGCAGCTACCTGGAAGGCTGGGTCAGCGATCCGAGCTGGCAGAAGGCATTGATCTGGGGTGGGGCGTTGCTGCTGTCGCTGCCGTTTTTGATTGCGGCGTACCGCAAGCTCAAGGCGCTGTCGATGCTGCTGGCGGAGATGAGCGTGAAGCCGGAAATGGCCGGGCGCCACACTCAGCGCGTGCGCCGGGTGATCGCCGAAGTGATCCCGATTCTTTCGCTGCTGGTGATTTTCCTGCTATTGGCAGCCTTGTCGGCCAGTATCCTGCCGACCAACAAGTTGCTGGTGCTGATCGCCGTGGTGACGGCCGCGGTGGCCGCCGTGCTCTGGCGCTGGTTCATCCGCGTGCATACGCGGATGCAGGTCGCCTTGCTGGAGACCCTGGATAACCATAAGGATACGCCGGAGCACTGAGTGGGTCGCAGAGGGCTGCTTCGCAGCCCAGCGCGAGCTAGCTCGCTCGCCACAACAAGCGCCCTCGGCACACAGGGGTCTCAGCTTTCCAGCCAGACGTCTCGTGCCCAGTGCCACACCGATTCCCAGGTTTCTTCGGTGACGAGCTCTTCTTCGCCGGACCACAGCACCACGGTGCCGTCTTCCTCGACGCAGTAGTAGTCGTCGCCGTCCTGGCAGATCGGGATCATGCTGCGGTCAACACCGGCATCCCAGGCGTTGGCGGCAACGTCCGGCAGGTAGGTGTGGGACTGTGGGTCGGTGACGGTCACCGGCTCCAGGCTGCCGTAGACCACATCGCTGACGGTCAGCAGAAATTCACGGAAGACGAACGGAATATCGATGAACAGTTGTTCCTCGATTTCCACCAGTTGATCTTCGTCAGGCAGCTCCAGAGGAACCGGTACCGGTTCGTTGGCTTCACGCAATTGTTCGATAACTTCTTCCACGGCCGGGATCCTCTTGCTAGATGGCGCGGTTTATAGGGGCGTTTTATACAGTAGCTCGCTATAAGTGCAACCGTGAAATAGAAAACCCCGGACAAGTCCGGGGTTTTTGTTACTGCGTACTCAAAGCGGGCAGGGATCAGCCGTTCTGGCGGATACCGGCGACCAGCCAAGGCTGGTTTTCGCCTTGTGGGCGTTCCATGTTCCAGCTTTCGCTGAACACTTCGCCCTGGTCGAAACGCGAGGTCTTCGACACACCGCTGAAGGTCAGGGTGGCGATGGTCTTGTCGGCGCGGTCATCCACACCTTCAAGCTGCACTTTCAGGTCGTCGATGTAGGTCGACTGGAAGCCGTCGCCCAGGTCGGCACGTTCGCGCTTGAGGAACTCCAGCAGTTGCGGGGTCACGAACTCGGCGATCTTGTCCATTTCGTTGGCGTCCCAGTGTTGCTGCAGGGACTGGAAGTGGCTGCGGGCCGCTTCGACGAAGCGCTCTTCGTTGAACCAGGCGGGTGCGTTGATCACCGGACGAGCGGCAGCAGGAGCAGCCGAACCGCCGAAGATCGAACCCATGGCAGCAGGCTTTTGCTCGAACACTTCACGCTGCATCGGCGCGCCGGCTGGAGCCATGTGCTCCTGTTGCTTGCGGCGACGGGCGGCGATAAAGCGGAAGATCAGGAAGGCGATGACCGCCATGATCAGGATGTCGAAGATCTGCATGCCCTGGAAGCCGCCGCCCATGAACATGGAGGCGAGCAGGCCGCCGGCCGCGATACCGGCCAGAGGGCCCAACCAGCGCGAAGCACCGCCAGCCTTGGCAGCAGCGCCTGCGGCACCGGCAGCGCCAGCGGTCGCAGCTGCGCCGCCCATGCCGCCGCCGGATGGGGCCATTTGGCTGGTCTGGTGGCTCGGCGCCGAGCCCATGGATTTGCCGCCACCGAAGCGCTTGGCGTTGGCGTCGAGGCTCATCGTCAGGCCGATGCACAACGCCATGGCGATGCTAAGAAAACGTTTCATAAAGGGAATTCCCATTTGTGGATTGCACGCGCGCCATGTTGCACAGGTGTGATGTCAGTGGCTAGCGGCATAGTGTTTCGGGCTTTTGCGTAGGGCCAATACCGAATCGTCTGTAGGACTTATTACAGATATTGGCCCCACCGCTGCCAAATACAAGGGTGGGGCAACATCCTTCATGTTCTACAGTTGTTTCAGATTGCTTCGAGCTTGGCGTAGCCCATCATCAGCCACTTGCTGCCTTCGGCGAAGTTCACCTGCACCCTGGCCTGGGCACCGGCGCCTTCGAAGTTGAGTATCACGCCTTCGCCGAAGATCGCGTGCTTGACCTGCTGGCCAAGGATGAACGGCGTCTCGGGGATTTCCGAACCAGCGAACATGCTGCTGGAGTTCTGCTGCTGGCCGCCGCCGAACGGTCGGCTGACGCTGTTGGACAGGCGCACTTCCTGAATCAGCCCTTTCGGCACTTCACGTACGAAGCGCGACACCTTGTTGTAGGTCTCACTGCCGTACAGGCGCCGGGTTTCGGCGTAGGTCATCACCAGGTTCTGCATCGCCCGGGTGATGCCCACGTAGGCCAGGCGGCGTTCCTCCTCAAGGCGGCCGGGTTCTTCCAGGCTCATCTTGTGGGGGAACAGGCCTTCTTCCATGCCCACCAGGAACACGTAGGGGAATTCCAGGCCCTTGGCACTGTGCAAGGTCATCAGCTGAATGCTGTCTTCATGCTCATCAGCCTGGGTGTCGCCGGCTTCCAGGGAAGCGTGGCCGAGGAATGCCGCCAATGGCGTCAGGTCTTCGTCTTCTTCGGTGTTTTCGAACGCGCGGGCGGCGCTGACCAGTTCCTCAAGGTTTTCTACCCGGGCCTGGCCTTTCTCACCTTTTTCCGCTTCGTGGTAGGCGATCAGGCCGGACTGCTCGATCACGGTCTGGGTCATCAGGTGCAGGGGCATTTCCATGCACTTGGCGGCCAGGTTCTCGATCAGCTCGACAAACACGCTCAAGGCACCGGCCGCACGGCCGGTCAGGCCCTTGTTGGCGATCAGCAGGCGCATCGCTTCCCACATCGACACATCGCTGTGGCGTGCGTGGTCGCGAATCGCCTCGACGGTCTTCTCGCCGATGCCGCGGGCCGGAATGTTGATCACCCGTTCCAGCGCCGCATCGTTGCCGCGACCTTCCAGCAAGCGCAGGTAGGCCATGGCGTTCTTGATTTCGGCACGTTCGAAGAAGCGCTGGCCACCATAGATGCGATACGGAATGCGCTCGCGCAGCAGGGCCTCTTCCAATACCCGTGATTGGGCGTTGGAGCGGTAGAGAATCGCGATATCGCTGCGGGCCAGGCCGGTTTTCAGGGCGCTTTCGATGGTTTCCACCACGTAGCGCGCTTCATCGTGTTCGTTGAAGGCGGCGTACAGGTTGATCGCTTCGCCTTCGCCGCCGTCGGTCCACAGCTCTTTGCCCAGGCGCCCGGTGTTGTTGGCGATCAAGGCGTTGGCGGCCTTGAGGATCCCGGCGGTGGAGCGGTAGTTCTGTTCCAGGCGGATGGTTTCGGCGTCCGGGAAGTCGTCGCTGTACTGGTAGATGTTCTCGATTTTCGCGCCGCGCCAGCCGTAGATCGACTGGTCGTCGTCGCCCACCACCATCAGGCTGTCGCCGCCCTTGGCCAGCAGGCGCAACCAGGCGTACTGCACGGCGTTGGTATCCTGGAACTCGTCCACCAGGATGTGGCGGAAGCGTTTCTGGTAGTGCGCCAGCAAGCCCGGGTTGTCGCGCCACAAGTCGAGGGCGCGCAGCAGCAGTTCGGAGAAGTCGATGACGCCGGCGCGCTGGCAGGCCACTTCATAGGCTTCATAAATGCTGCGCATGGTGGCCAGGAACAGGTCGCCGCTGGCCTGGATATGTTGCGGGCGCAGGCCTTCATCTTTCTGGCCATTGATGAACCACTGGGCCTGACGGACCGGCCAGCGTTGTTCATCCAGGCCCAGCTCGCGGATCACCCGCTTGACCAGGCGTTGCTGGTCGTCGCTGTCGAGAATCTGGAAGGTCTGGCTCAGGCCGGCTTCCTGCCAATGCGCCCGCAACAGGCGGTGCGCCAGGCCGTGGAAGGTGCCCACCCACATGCCGGCCGGGCTGATGCCCATCAACTGCTCGATGCGATGACGCATCTCGGCAGCGGCCTTGTTGGTGAAGGTCACCGACAGGATGGAATGCGGTGAGGCGTTCTCGACCTGGATCAACCAGGCGATACGGTGCACCAGCACTCGGGTTTTACCGGAGCCAGCACCGGCCAGGACCAACTGACGGCCAACGGGGGCCGCTACGGCCTGGCGTTGGGCATCGTTGAGGGAGTTCAGCAAAAGAGAGAGATCATCGCGCATCGGCGCATTCTAGGGTGCCCGGGGGAGTCGGGCAAATCCCAATGCCGGGTGGTCACGGGGAAACTTCTGCGTCGACACAGGATAAGGCAACAATCTATTCACGGTGATGACCGGTCGGTCATCGCCCACAGCCCGCGCCCTGTCTCACTCAAGCTGTCTGGCTCCAAGGTTTGCGCCTGATTGTCGCGCTGTTTTTATGACTTGGGGCAGTTTGGCCCGAGCGTTTGCTTGTGTATGCTCCGTCGACGTTTCGGGCTCACCATTATAAGAACACTGCCTATGACCCTTAGCATTGACCTGGCGGGACCCTCCGTGGCGCCGGCGCAGGTTATCCGCAAGCACTACGCCATGGAGATGGCGGTGGAGCGCACGCGCCTGCTTTACCAAGGCTCCCTGCTGCCTACTTTATTAATGCTGGTGAATGGACTGGTCTGCGCCTGGTTGCTCTGGAGCCCGCAGCGCTATCTGCTGGACAGCATTTGGCTGGTATGGCTGCTGGCGCTGGTGGCCTTGCGGGTAATTCAGGTGGCGGCGTTCGATTCCGCCATGCCCAGCCGCCAGGCGCAGCCGATCTGGCGACGCATGTTCATGCTGGGCTCGGCCGTCAGCGGCTTGACGCTGGCCAGTGCTGCCATCGCCCTGGTACCGGTGGACAGCTTTGCGCAACAGGCCTGGGTGTTCGGCCTGCTCGGCGCGGCGACCTTGTCCGCCAGTGTGGCCTATGCCGTCAGTCTGCCGGCTTTCCTGTCGTTTGCCGTGCCCTGCCTGGTGCCGGCCATCCTCTATTTATTCTGGAGCGGCGACCCGCAACAGCAAGGCTGGGGTTGCCTGGGCCTGATTCTGCTGGCATCCCTGAGCCTGGTGGCATGGCAGGTCAATCGCCTGATCCAGCGCGGGCTGCTCAGGCGCTTCCAGAACCAGGCGTTGATCGAGCATCTGCAGCAAGCGCAGCAACGCAGCGAGCAACTGAACCAGGAACTGGTGCGTGAGGTGGAGCAGCGGCGCCAGGTCGAACAAGAGTTGCGCGAAGCACAGATCGGCCTGCAGCAACGCGTCGATCAGCGCAGTCAGGAACTGGACGCGGCGAGCCTGGCCCTGAGCAAAAGCGAGGCGCGTCTGGCCATGGCGTTGCAGGCCAGCGAACTGGGGCTGTGGGACTGGAACCTGCAAACCGATGAGGTCCACCATACCCAGCTCAAGGAGTTGTTCGGCCTGGAGCCGGAATACGTCACGGCGATGCTCAGCCACCTCAAGCCACGCCTGCACCCGGACGACTTGCCGCTGCTCAAGCGCGCGCTGGTGGAGCACCTTAAAGGCCGCAGCGAGGACTACCTGGTGGAATACCGGGTGCGCCATGGCGATGGCCATTGGGTATGGATCCAGGACCGTGGCCGCGCCGTGGAGCGCTCGCCCAGTGGACGCGTCACGCGGATGCTCGGCACCCGCCGCGACATCAGCGCCGGCAAGGTCCTGGAAGAACAGCAGCGCCTGGCATCGACGGTGTTTGAGGCGGCCAGCGAAGGCATTGTGATCCTCGATCCGGACTACGTGCTGATAGCCGTCAACCAGGCATTCAGCCGCGTCACCGGCTTCGACATTGACGACATGATCGGGCGCAATGTCGTGGAGCTGCCCAGCAGCCGCGACGCACGGCGCCACTTCCCGGTGATCCGCCAGGCGTTGCTCAGCCACGGCACCTGGCAGGGCGAGCTCGTGGAAACCCGCAAGAACGGCGAACTCTACCCGCAATGGCTACAACTGAATGTAGTCCGGGATATTCGGGGAAATGTCAGCCATATCGTGGGTTTCTTCGCTGATCTGTCCGCGCGGCGCGAATCCGAGGAGCGCATGCGCTACCTCACGCACTACGACGAATTGACCGGGCTGGCCAACCGCTCGCTGTTCCGCGAGCGGTTGCGCGAAGCCCATCAGCGGGTGCGCCAGGGTGGCCGCAGCCTGGCTTTACTGCATATCAACCTGGACCGTTTCAAGCTGCTCAACGACAGCCTCGGGCATGAAGTGGCCGACCAGTTGTTGCAGAAAATGGCCCGCCGCTTGATCAACGCCTTGCCTGAGGCCGACACCATCGCGCGGCTCTCTGGCGATGAATTCGCCGTGCTGTTCGACGCCTACGGCAACCTGTCGAGCCTGGCGCGGGTGGCCACGCGGTTGCTGGCCAAGTTGCGGGTGCCGGTGACGGTGGAAGGGCACGAGCTGGTGGTCAGTGCCTCAATGGGCGTCAGCCTGTTGCCCGACAATGCGCGGGAAATATCCGCGCTGGTCAGCCAGTCGAACATGGCCATGCAGCACGCCAAGCACCTGGGCGGTAATAACTTCCAGTTCTACACCGACAGCCTGCAGGCCAGCACCCTGGAACGTTTGCAGCTGGAAAACCAGCTGCGCAAGGCGATTGATGAGCGCCAGCTTACGGTGTTCTACCAACCCAAACTGTGCCTGGCCAGTGGCAAGCTGAATGCGGCCGAAGCGTTGATTCGCTGGGAACATCCGCAGTGGGGCATGGTGCCGCCCGGCGATTTTATCGGGCTGGCCGAAGAAACCGGCCTGATCGTGCCGCTGGGGGAGTTCGTGTTGCGCCAGGCGTGCTGGCAGGCTTGTGAATGGCAACGCCAGGGGCTGGCGCCGATTCGGGTGTCGGTCAACCTGTCGGTGCACCAACTGCGCCAGGGCAAGCTGATCAGCCTGGTGCGCCAGGTGCTGGAAGAAACCGGGCTTGATCCGCAATACCTGGAGCTGGAACTGACCGAAAGCCAGCTGCTCGACAGCGTCGAGCACATCATCTCGACCTTCCAGCAACTGCGCGACCTGGGGGTGAAGCTGGCGATTGATGATTTCGGCACCGGTTACTCATCCCTCAGTTACCTCAAGCGCATCCCCGTGGACTACGTGAAGATCGACCAGACGTTCATTCGCGGCCTGGGCCAGGGACGCGAAGATGCCTCGATCACCCGCGCAATCATTGCCATGGCCCACGGGCTGTCGCTCAAGGTGGTGGCCGAGGGTGTGGAAGATCAGCAGCAGCTGGACTTTTTGCGGGATGAGCAGTGCGACGAGGTGCAGGGCTATTTGATCAGTCGGCCGGTGGAAGCGGATGGCTTGGCGGATTTGTTACGAAAAAATGCCGATTTTCCATAGTTGAGCCCAAGCCGCACGCGGGGCTACATCGAGCCTGCCCGCTGAATCAGCGGGCAGCAGCGTGATTAAGTGATGCATCGAACGGGCAAATCGGTAATTCTTGTAGTATAACTACAAGCTTGCTACATCCCTGGCGTCTGCCAATAACAAGAGTCCAGCCCTTTGAACCTGTTGCAACATATCGCCCAGTCGCGCCACCTGTTACGCAAATCGGAACTCAAGGTTGCCGATCACGTGCTGCTTGACCCTGCGGCCGTGATGCACAGTTCCATGGCCGACCTGGCCCACAGCGTGGGCATCAGCGAGCCGACCATCGTGCGCTTCTGCCGCGCCATCGGTTGCTCCGGTTTCCAGGACTTGAAGCTCAAGCTGGCCCAGAGCCTGGCAGCGGGTGCGAGCTTTGGCCAGTTTGCGATCCACGAAGACGATTCCGTCGCCGACTACAGCCTGAAAATCTTCGACACCACCCTGCACACCCTGATGGAGGTGCGCGAAAAGCTCGACCCGGTGGAGCTGCAAAAAGCCGTGACCGCCATGTCCCAGGCCCAGCGCGTGGAGTTCTATGGTTTCGGCGCGTCCGGCGCGGTGGCGGCGGATGCCCAGCACAAGTTCTTCCGTTTGCTGCTGACGGCGGCGGCCTACAGCGACCCGCACATGCAGGCGATGTCGGCGGTGACGTTGAAGCCCAGCGACGTGGCGATCTGCATTTCCCAGTCCGGCCGCTCCAAGGATTTGCTGATCACCGCCAACCTGGTGCGTGAAAGCGGCGCGACCCTGATTACGCTGTGCCCGAGCCAGACGCCATTGGCAGAGCTGTCGACCGTCAACCTGGCGATCGATGTACACGAGGACACCGAGATCTACACGCCGCTGACCTCGCGTATCGCCCACCTGGTGGTGATCGACGTGCTGGCGATGGGCGTGGCCATGGCGCGCGGCCCGAGCCTGGTCAACCACCTCAAGAGCGTGAAGCGCAGCTTGCGCAGCCTTCGGTTGTCACCCAAGTCCGTAAAAGCCCTCGACGACTGATAGTTTGTACGCGGACCAATTGTGGGAGCGGGCTTGCTCGCGAATGCGAAGTGTCAGTCACTGAATATGCTGGCTGGCCCACCGCATTCGCGAGCAAGCCCGCTCCCACATTTTGATTGGGTCCTGCCCCGCAAGATTCATCGTCCTGTCATCCCCATGCCGCTAAACCGTCATTGCCCGAGCCCATCCTGAACTCCCCTTACTCGCATTGGGAGACTCGAAATGGCTCGGCAATACGAAGAAAGCAACAGCACCGTCAAGACCCGCCGCCAGCAGGAAGACCAGCGCCGCATGGCCTTCCGTCGCGCAATTGAAGACCGCTGCGATCAGCGTCAATTGCAACAGAGCATCAGTGACTATCCGGAACTCCACTGGCAGGCACCCGCGGCTGCCCAGCGAAGCGTTCAGCCAGCGCGCTGATCTGCAGTCGCTCGCTGCGGATAAAGCCCAGGAATGCATGGGCCACCGGTGACAGGCGCTTGGCCTTGGCCTGCACCAGGCACCAACTGCGGTACAGCGGCAGTTCTTCCACCGGCAGCTCCCTGAGCCCGCCGGTGGCCAGTTCCAGGTTGACCGCGTGGCGCGTCAGCAGCGCCACGCCCAACCCGGCGGTCACGCACTCGCGCTGCGCCTCGGCCGAAGACACTTCCACCGTCTGGGTGAAGTGCACGCGCTTCTCCTTGAAATACTCTTCGCACGCCATCCGCGTCCCGGACCCCGGCTCGCGCAACAGCAGCGTGTAAGGCTCAAGGTCCTGCAGGCGCAACGGCCCTTGATGGCTCAGCGGATGATCGTGGGGCGCCACCGCGACAATCGGGTTGTTCAGGAACGGCAGGAATTCCAGGCCCATGTCCTGGGGCACCATCGACATGATCACCAGGTCGTCGCGGTTGTCTGAAAGCCGGCGAATCACCTGGGCGCGGTTGACCACCGTCAGGTGCAGGTTGACCTCCGGATGCTGGCGCTTGAAGGCGGCAAACAGGTGCGGCACGAAGTACTTGGCGCTGGATTCCACCGCCAGTTTCAGCTGGCCCTGCAACGAGCCCTGCATGTCGGAGAGCTGCATATCGAGGTTTTCCAGGCGTCCGAAAATGTCCCGGCTGGCCCGTTGCAAGGCTTCAGCAGCTTCAGTCATATAGAGCTTTTTGCCGACGTAATCGAACAATGGCTGGCCCAGCAGCTCCTCCAGCTGCTTGATTTGTAGGCTAACTGCCGGTTGCGTGAGGGACATTTCCTCGGCTGCGCGGCTGTAGGAACGCAAATCACAGACTTCATTGAAAATCTGCAATTGACGCAATGTCATACGCATCAATGACTTACGCATAGTTCAAGCACTCCCACCGACCCTTGATGCGACGACTATAAGTCTTTGCTTATACACAACCCAATAATTATTGATTTTTGTTAATCCCTGCAGGGGCATAGTGTGTGTCACGCGACTGCCATGAAACATTTGGTCACGCGCCGACCCGCTTCCAGGGTCGAAGTAGGTAGCAATCGGCTCAAGGGAATTTCCAAGTGATAAAAAAGATCCTGATCGCCAACCGTGGTGAGATTGCCGTACGTATCGTGCGTGCCTGCGCCGAGATGGGCATTCGTTCGGTCGCGGTCTATTCCGATGCCGATCGCCATGCCCTGCATGTAAAGCGTGCAGATGAAGCCCACAGCATCGGTGCCGAGCCATTGGCCGGTTACCTGAACCCGCGCAAGCTGGTGAACCTGGCGGTGGAAACCGGTTGCGACGCGCTGCACCCCGGCTACGGCTTCCTCTCGGAAAACGCTGAGCTGGCAGACATTTGCGCCGAACGTGGGATCAAGTTCATCGGCCCGTCCGCAGAAGTGATTCGCCGCATGGGCGACAAGACTGAAGCCCGCCGCAGCATGATCAAGGCCGGCGTACCGGTCACCCCGGGCACCGAAGGCAACGTTGCCGACATCGCTGAAGCCCTCACCGAAGGCGACCGCATTGGTTACCCGGTGATGCTCAAGGCCACCTCCGGTGGTGGCGGTCGCGGTATCCGTCGCTGCAACAGCCGTGAAGAACTCGAACAAGCCTTCCCCCGGGTAATTTCCGAAGCCACCAAGGCCTTCGGTTCGGCGGAAGTGTTCCTGGAAAAATGCATCGTCAATCCCAAGCACATCGAGGCGCAGATCCTCGGTGACAGCTTCGGCAATGTGGTGCACCTGTTCGAGCGCGATTGCTCGATCCAGCGCCGTAACCAGAAGCTGATTGAGATCGCCCCTAGCCCCCAGCTGACCCCTGAACAGCGTGCCTACATCGGCGACCTGTCGGTGCGCGCGGCCAAGGCCGTGGGCTACGAGAACGCCGGCACCGTGGAGTTCCTGCTCGCCGAGGGCGAGGTGTACTTCATGGAGATGAACACCCGGGTGCAGGTGGAACACACCATTACCGAAGAAATCACCGGCATCGACATTGTGCGTGAGCAGATCCGCATTGCGTCGGGCCTGCCGCTGTCGGTCAAGCAGGAAGACATTCAGCACCGGGGTTTTGCGTTGCAGTTCCGCATCAACGCCGAAGACCCGAAGAACAACTTCCTGCCCAGCTTCGGCAAGATCACCCGTTACTACGCACCCGGCGGTCCCGGCGTGCGTACCGACACGGCGATCTACACCGGCTACACCATCCCGCCGTTCTACGACTCGATGTGCCTGAAGCTGGTGGTGTGGGCGTTGACCTGGGAAGAAGCCATGGACCGCGGCCTGCGCGCCCTGGACGACATGCGCCTGCAAGGCGTGAAGACCACCGCCGCCTATTACCAGGAAATCCTGCGCAACCCGGAATTCCGCAGCGGCCAGTTCAACACCAGTTTTGTGGAAAGCCACCCTGAGCTGACCAACTACTCGATCAAGCGCAAACCCGAAGAGCTGGCCCTGGCCATCGCCGCCGCCATCGCCGCCCACGCAGGCCTGTGAGGAACATAAGAATGAGCAAGAAGATCTTCGTAACCGACACCATCCTGCGCGACGCCCACCAATCGTTGCTGGCGACCCGCATGCGCACCGACGACATGCTGCCGATCTGCGACAAGCTCGACAAAGTCGGCTACTGGTCCCTGGAAGTCTGGGGCGGCGCGACCTTCGACGCCTGCGTACGCTTCCTGAAAGAAGACCCGTGGGAGCGCCTGCGCAAACTGCGCGCGGCGTTGCCCAACACGCGCCTGCAAATGCTGCTGCGTGGCCAGAACCTGTTGGGCTACCGCCACTACAGCGACGATGTGGTCAAAGCCTTCGTAGCCAAGGCCGCCGTCAACGGCATCGACGTGTTCCGCATCTTCGACGCGATGAACGACGTGCGTAACCTGCGAGTGGCCATCGAAGCGGTAAAAGCCGCCGGCAAACATGCCCAGGGCACCATCGCCTACACCACCAGCCCGGTGCACACCATCGAGGCGTTCGTGGCCCAGGCCAAGCAAATGGAAGCCATGGGTTGCGACTCGGTGGCGATCAAGGACATGGCCGGCCTGCTGACACCATACGCCACCGGCGAGCTGGTCAAGGCGCTGAAGGCCGAGCAGAGCCTGCCGATCTTCATCCACTCCCACGACACTGCGGGCCTGGCTTCGATGTGCCAGCTCAAGGCCATCGAAAACGGTGCCGACCATATCGACACCGCCATTTCCAGCTTCGCCTGGGGCACCAGCCACCCGGGTACCGAGTCGATGGTCGCGGCCCTCAAAGGCAGCGAATTCGACACCGGCCTCAGCCTGGAACTGCTGCAGGAAATCGGTTTGTACTTCTACGCTGTGCGCAAGAAGTACCACCAGTTCGAAAGCGAATTCACCGCCGTCGACACCCGCGTGCAAGTCAACCAGGTACCGGGCGGGATGATTTCCAACCTGGCCAACCAGCTGAAAGAGCAGGGCGCGCTGAACCGCATGAGCGAAGTGCTGGCCGAAATCCCGCGGGTTCGTGAAGACCTTGGCTTCCCGCCGCTGGTCACCCCGACTTCGCAGATCGTCGGTACCCAGGCGTTCTTCAACGTCCTGGCCGGCGAGCGCTACAAGACCATCACCAACGAAGTGAAGTTGTACCTGCAAGGCGGCTACGGCAAGGCGCCGGGCATCGTGAATGAAAAACTGCGGCGCCAGGCCATCGGCAGCGAAGAGGTGATCGACCATCGCCCGGCAGATCTGCTGAAGCCGGAAATGACCAAGTTGCGCGGCGAAATCGGCGCGTTGGCCAAGTCCGAAGAAGACGTACTGACCTACGCGATGTTCCCGGACATCGGGCGCAAATTCCTTGAAGAGCGCGACGCTGGCACCTTGAGCCCTGAAGTGCTGTTGCCGATTCCTGAAGCCGGCGGCGTAGCCCGTGCCGGTGGTGAAGGTGTGCCGACCGAGTTCGTGATCGACGTGCACGGCGAAAGCTATCGCGTGGACATCACCGGGGTGGGCGTCAAGGCCGAAGGCAAGCGCCACTTCTACCTGTCCATCGACGGCATGCCGGAAGAAGTGGTGTTCGAGCCGCTCAACGAGTTTGTCAGCAGTGGCGGCAGCAAGCGCAAGCACGCCACCGCGCCAGGCCATGTCAGCACGGCGATGCCGGGCAACATCGTCGACGTGCTGGTCAAGGAAGGCGACGTGGTGAAGGCCGGCCAGGCTGTGTTGATCACTGAAGCGATGAAGATGGAGACCGAAGTACAGGCGTCGATCGCCGGCAAGGTCACCGCCGTACACGTGGCCAAGGGCGACCGGGTCAACCCGGGTGAAATTCTGATTGAAATCGAAGGCTGATCAACAGCCTTCGAAACTACCGCTTAAACCTCGGGGGGGCATGTGCCCCCTTTTTTTTGCCCGCAATAATCAGAACGCCAGGGTCCACTGGCCCAGCAAACCCTGGTTACGGCTGTGGGTGCCGACCTCGGCGGTATAGGCCAGGCCCACGGTGTGCCGAGTCGACAGCGCCAGGTCCACCCCGGTGTGCAGCGCCAGGCTGTCGCGGTCCAGGGAGGTGCCTTCGATGGTGAAGTCACTGTTGAAGCCCGGCCGTTTTACCCACGCGGAGGACTGGCGCACGGTGCTGCTCACGTCACCGTAGAGGTGCTTCCAGCCTGTGCTCAGGTGCGGCTTGAGGGCCATCTGGTTGTCCAGCATAAAGGCACTGGCCAGGCGCAAGCCGAAGGTGTTGCTGAGGTTTTCCTGGGTCTGGGCGCCGACATTCAGCGCTGTAAAGCCGCCTTTTTCCTTGTAGCGGTCGCGGTGATAGCGCTGGTAGCCGATCCCCGCATAGGGTTCGACGCTGAAACTGCCCTTGTCCAGTTGATAGCCGAGCTCGGCGAAAGCGTTCTGGCTTTGGGCGTTGTATTTGCCTTTGGACTGCTCGCGGCGCTCAACGAAATCAAAGTCTACGGTGCGTTGGGTTTGGCCGGCATGGCTGCTGTAGATCGCCCCCAGGCGCAGTGCAAGGGCGCCGTCCTGACGCACGGCGTAACCGCCGAGGTGCCAGCTGTCCAGTTCGCCTTTGAAGCGTTTGGCGTTCAGGTCGCTGGCGGACTTGGCGCCCATCACACCCACCCGCCAGGCATCGTCCACTGCCCAGTCGCCGCCCAGCATCAGGCCTTGGGTGTGTTGCTGCAGGCCCACGCTACCGTGCTGTCCTTCAAGCTTGCCAGCGTTGCCAAGGGCCTGGAGCCATACGTGGCCATTGCCTTCGGCATCCGTAAGGTTGCGTTCGTCGCCTGTCCGGCGCATGACTGAAAGCAGGCTGCTGTTGAGCTGTTTCATGCTGTCTTGAGTGGCGGCGCCAAGGTTGGCGTTCTGGCTGCCTGCCAGTTGCTCCAGAACTGCACCCACACGGCCCGGCGCCAGCCTGCCAAGCTCCCGGGCGATATTGTCCAGTTCGTACTCTTGCCACTCATTGAGTTCGCCCGACTTGATGAGGGTATCCACGGCAGAGTCCAGTACGCGGGCAACCTGCTGGCCGTTACGGGTGGTGGCGTGGTCGTTGAAGTAAAAGTCGGGAGTGGGCTTGGGTGGCTTGGGGCGCTGGTTGCCTTGCTGGCCGACCTCTGGCGCCGGGATGAACCACTCGCTGTCTGGATCGATGTCCCCTCGCGCCTGGACGAATTGAGCGTTGGTGGCACCCAGCGCGAAGGTGATGGCGAGTGCGAGTTGTTTCTGAAGGAGTGGCATGCAGGTCCGACCTCTTGATGTATGAGGTCGGGAAATCTAGCGGGGTAAAGGGCGGATAAATGTCAGGCCATCCACCCTTTGCCTGCCAGAGATGTCTCTAGTGGGCCGCGATTAAAAACTCATCTGCCATTGCCCGATCAGCCCGTGATTGCGGCTGTTACTGCCTATTTCGCCGCTGTAGCCCACGCCGAGGGTATGGCGTGCCGACAGGCCTATATCCAGCCCGGCTTCCAGCAACAGGCTGTCGCGGTCCAGGGCGCTGCCTTCGACGTTGAACGCGGTGCCGCCCATCAGGAAGGCCTGGCGGGTGCTGCTGTCCACGTCGCCGTAGGTGTGTTTCCAGCCGGCGCTGACCCGCGGTGTGAGACTGATGCCGTTGTCCAGCTGGCTCAAGTGCGCCAGGCGCAGGCCGAAGGTGCTGCTGAAATTGTCCTGGGTTTGCCCGTCGACATGCAGGGCGGCGGCGCCGCCTTTTTCGTTGTAGCTGTCGCGGTGGTAGCGCTGGTAGCCGAGGTTGGCGAACGGCTCGGCGCTCAGGCGCCCGCTGCCCATGGCATAACCCAGTTCGGCGAAGGCTTGTTGGCTGTTGGCGTCGTAGTCACCTTTGGGCCGATCGTTGAAACCGTCAAAGGCCACCGTACGTTTACTGTCTCCCTGGTGCCCGCTGTACGCAGCACCCAGGCGCAAGGCCAGCGGTCCGCTCTGGCGCATGGCGTAGACGCCGGCGTGCCAGCTGTCGACGCTGCCGTCGACGCCGGTGGTGTCCAGGTCGGTCTTCGAATAACCGCCCAGCACGCCCACGCGCCAGTCCGAATCGAGCGCCCAATCGGCCCCCAGCACGCTGCCTTTGGTGCGCTGGGTCAGGCCATTGCTGCCGTGGTCGCCGTCGAGCTTGCCGTAGCTGCCGATACCTTGCAGCCACAGGCGGCCCCGGGCGTTGGGGTCGTTGAGGTTGCGGGCTTCGGCGGGTACGCCGGTGGCGGCCAGTACGGGGGTGTCTTTTTGATCAAGGCCCACCAGCAGTCCGGCACCGCCGCCCAGTTGGTGCATGGCGTTCAACATGCTGTTGCCGACCTGGGCGCTGGCGCCGAGGGTGGCACTGGTCAGGTTGGCGGTGCTGCTGCCGGCCAATTGCTCGATGGCGGCACCGGCGCTGCTGTTGGTGGTGTTGAGCAAGGCGTTGTACAACGCGTTGTTCTTGCCCAGGCTCGCCAGGGCGTTGGCGGCGCGGGTGCCGTTGCCGGTGTTGGCGAACTGATTGAACGCCACGTCATTGCGGGAATAGGTCAGGCCGACCTGGGTAGGGCTGTAATCCAGGGTGGGGGTGAGGAAGGCATAGTCGCTGGTGACCTTGCCGAACGTGCCATTGATGCTGCCGGCCTGCAGTACCGTGTAGTGGCTCTGCCACGGGTAGGTGCCGGTGCCGGGATTGACCGCCAGGGTCGCGCCATTCAGGTACGCGGTGCCGCCGACCTGGACCGGTGCGCTGCTGCCGTCGGCATTCACGCCATAGGCCAGGGTCGAGCCGCTGGTCATCGTCAGGTCGCGGGTGATGCTGGCGGTGCCGAGGGCGGTGTTGGTCTGCAAGGTGCCTTTGACCAACAGGCTGCCGACACTACCGCCACCGGCATAAATACCGCCTTCATCGACGGTCAGGTTGCCAGCGATCCCGCCCTGGTTGATCAGCTTGGCGCCGCTGAAAATCTCGCCGCCGTCGCTGAAGTCGCCGCTGCCGGTGAGGGTCCAGGTGCCTTGCTTCACGTCCAGCCATTCGAAGTTGCGGCTGTCGCCAAAACTGCCGCCGGCGGCGTCGTCCATGATCACGCGGTCATATCCGGTGCCGCCATCCACCACGCCGACAAAGCGGCTGCCGCCGAGCAGGGTCAGCGTGTCATCGCCGCCGCCCAAATCCAGGGCCAGGCCGTTGCTGCCGCTGATCAAGCCGGCGTTGACCACCGTGTCGGCAAACTCGCCGACGAACTTCACGCCGAAGCCGTTCAGGCCCTGAATGGTGCCATGGTTGATCAGGGTGGTTGCAGCAAGTCCCGGGCCGTCGCTGCCGTCGTCCACCAGCACCGCGTTGTTGGCACCGCTTACCAATGCACCCACGCCGTTGAACACATAGCCACCACCGAGGGCGATGCCTTCGCTGCCGTTGGCAAAGCCGTTCTTGTCGACACCACCGGCGCCGACGCCCTGGATGACTCCGTAGTTTTCGATGTGGGCAATCTTGTCGATGTCCACGCCGTCACCATCGCCGTCCGGCTGCAGTCCGGAAAATGCGCCGGTAATAGTGCCGTGGTTGATCACCGTGCCATCGCCGTCGGAACCAAAGCCCGAGCCGTTGCGGCCGATTACCGTGCCGTAGTTGGTCAGCGTGGCGCCCAGGTCGGTGGTGATGCCGTGGCGGCCGCCGGAGATGAGGCCGTAGTTGGTGACGGTCACGCCAGTAGCGGAGTCGATGTCGACGCCGTCGAATTTGTCATCACGCGAGTGGGTATCGCCGGTGGAAATCTCGCCATAGTTGGTGATGCTGGCGTTGCCGCCGGTCTTCATACCGTCGCTGGCGTCGCCGCGAATCAGCCCGCCAAGACGGTTGATGATGGTGGTGCTGACGTTCGGGCTGCGGATCGCATCCAGGTCCAGCCCTTGGCCGGTGGCAGAGCGAATGGTGCCGCTGTTGTCGATCAGCAGGCTGCCGCTGGCGAAGTTGCTGTCGATGCGCAGCGCGTCGTTGGCGCCCTGGATCACACCGCCTGCGCGGTTGTAGATGGTGTAGTTGCGAGCGGCGGTGAGGTCGCCGCTGCTGTCGATCCCGCGGCCGCCAGTGGAGGCGATAGTGCCCGAGTTATCGATCCGCACGCCATTGCCGCTGGTGCCGTCTTTCAAGGTCACCGCGACTTTGGAAGTCGTAATGCTGCCCGGTGCCGAAATCGTCAACGAGTCACTGCCACCCAGGGTTTGCCCGGTGGTGGTGGGCGTGTCGATCTGCAGCGTCTTGGTTGGCGTGGGCGCCGCATCGACAAAACCGCTGCTGACCAGCAGGCCGAGAGTGAGCGCAAGGCGCTGGGGCGAAGGGGGCATGGCGGGCGACCTTGTTTTAGGAAAAGAGTCGACCTGTATAGCGGAGGTTTTTTACAGAATGATGGCGAGGAGGTGACGGGGATTGAAATGAGCCTGACGGTTGAAGAACGAACCCGGTTGATCGAAAGCATTCAGGATGCATTGGCCGAGGGAACGCTGGAAATAGCCGAGGCGGTACGCCGGCTGCGAACGGAAGTCACTGGGTTGCATCAGAGCCAGTTTGCCAAGATGTGCAAAATCTCCGTACGCACGCTGGTGCATATCGAACATGGCGAGGGCAATCAGACGCTGAAGTCGTTGAACGCAGTGTTCAGGCCGTTTGGGTTGAAGATGGGAGTGGTGAAGGTTCGCAGAAGCTTGTAGGAAAAGGCTATGGCGTGGTGTTTGATCGTGAGCAAGTATTTCAAGGTATAGATGCTCGCCTATTCGCCTCGGCTGAGCACAAGGCCCGGATACGCTGAAGATACAATGTGGGAGCCGGGCTTGCCTGCGATGACGGTGGGTCAGTTGATACATTTGTGACTGATACACCGCTTTCGCGAGCAAGCCCGCTTGTATGCTAGGACTTGAAGGGAGGAGGAGGGACAAAGCCCGATTCTGACTGTTGGCGCAGTACAGACCGTGG